>CALGGS010000255.1 GCA_937915735.1 uncultured Treponema sp. | reverse complement strand
AGCTACATTCAATGAGAACACTGATTAATTCTTTATTGAATTAATCAGTGTTTCCTTAGGGAAAATTTTATGTCAAAAATTTATTTTACGCGCCATGGGGAGACTTTCACAAATATAAATCATCTTGTTTGCGGGGCCAGGGAGGTTGAGCTTACAGAAAACGGTCATAAGCAGGCGATTGCTCTTGGAAATGAAATAAAGTCTAAAATTAAGAGCGGAGAAATTAAAATCGACAAAATTTTTTATTCTCCGCTGTCGAGGGCAAAGCTTACGGCGCTTCATATTTCTGAAATTACGGGGATTCCCGCATTTGAGGAAAAACTTTTAATCGAGCGCAATTTCGGCAGCTTTGAGGAGCACAGCCGCGATGAGGCAATTTTCAGGGAATCGCTTAGGACATTCGCTGTTTCTTACGGGCGGGAGCTTGGAGGCGAGTCAAATATGCGCACTGCCCAGAGAATTTACAATCTTTTAGACCATCTCACTGAAGAAAGCCGCAAAAGTGGCGAAACATATCTTCTGGTGGCACATAATGGCTTGGCCCGTGTTGTAAATTCGTATTTTCACGATATGACAAACGAAGAATTCGGTGCTTTCGGAATCACAAACTGCCAGTTGTTGGAATTTGAGTTTTAGAATAAAATAAGGTTGAGGTAAATATGAAAGGTTTTGAGCTTGGCGAGGAATTTGAGACTACAGTCGTTCAGATTTCAGCTGACACGGTTTTTATTGATTTGGGACTTAAAAGCGAGGGCTTCGTTGAAAAGTCAGAATTTTTGGACGATGACGGAAATTGCTCCGTAAAAGAGGGTGACAAAATCAAGGTTTATTTTGTCTCTCAGAATCGGGACGAGCTTCATTTTACGACAAGGCTAAAGGGCGAAAACGCTGATACAGATGTCCTTGAATCTGCTTATAACTCAGGTCTTCCAGTCGAAGGAAATGTAACTGCGGAAATAAAGGGTGGATTTGAAGTAAAGATCGGAAAAACCCGCGCATTCTGTCCATATTCACAGATGGGATATAAAAATCGAGCAGAGCCAGCTGCCTATGTCGGCCGAAATATGTCTTTTGTGATTACAGAATTCAAAAATGAAGGCAAAAATATCATTGTCTCAAACAGAAAACTTGAAGAAGAGGCAGAACTTTCAAAGGTAAATGCTTTGGCAGAAAAGCTTACTGTCGGAACAATCGTTCACGGAAAAGTAAAATCAATTCAGAGTTACGGGGCTTTCGTCGATGTGGACGGCTTCCAAACTCTTCTTCCTATTTCTGAAATTTCTCACGAGCGTGTTTCTGATATTTCAAAGATTTTAAGCGAAGGTCAGGAAATCGAGGCAAAAATCATCAAGGCAGAATGGGCCCCCTCTAAGCCAGACCGTTCAAAGGTCAGTATCAGTATGAAGGAGCTTGAAAAAGACCCTTGGGATGAAGTCTCTTCAATAAAAATCGGCGACAAATTCTCAGGAAAAATCGTACGAATCGCCCAGTTTGGTCTTTTCGTAAACATAAAGCCTGGAATCGACGGACTTGTTCATGTTTCACTTTTGCGAGATGTAAACGACAAAACTAATCTTTCCAAAAAATTTAAAATCGGTGAAGAAATGGAGGTTGTCGTTCAGAAAATCGAGCCGGAGGAAAAGCGGATTTCACTTGCTCCTGCGACAAGCGACGAGCAGGAAGACGACGCGAGCGATTATCTTAAAAAGCAAGACTCTGGCGATGACGGCGAAACTTACAATCCGTTTGCCGCTCTATTGAAGAAATAACAAAAATTTGCCGATACTTAAAATATTATGCAAACTTTAATAGCGATTGTCATAATTGTAGCGTTTGGTGCGATTATCGTTACTGTTGCCACCCGAAAAAAAACGGGAAAAGGCGGCAAGCAAAAGAGTCGTGCCCAGATTTTAAAAGAATGTTCTCGAAAACTTGCTCAAGACCCTCATAATGCGGCGGCCCTTTTGGCGCTTGGTGATTTGTATTACAACGAACGGGCTTGGGACAAGGCGTATCCTATTTACGAGACTCAGATGGGAATTGCCCCCGCTCACCGTGAGATTGACATTTTTAAGGCTTCCCTTCGTCAGGGAATTTGTGCGGTAAAGCTGGGAAAAATCGAGGAATCTTTTAGAGGCTTGAGTGCGGCGGCTCAGATAAATCCGAATGATTTTGAAGTTAACTACTATCTCGGTCTTGCTTTTTACAAAAATAATGAATTTGAAAAGGCAGTTCCCCGCTTTAAAAAGGTTGTCGTCGTAAAGCCTGAGGCAACGGGAATCAATTCTCCGCTCGGTATGTCTCTTTACAAGGCAAAGCATTACAAGGAATCGCTGCCATATTTAAAACGGGCCTTGGACGAAAATCCGGACAATAAAGAGGCTCTTTTTGCAATGGCTGACGGAATGAATGAAAGCGGCTATGGCGAGAAGGCAATAAAAGTCTTTATGCACTTGCGTCCGGACCCGGAATTCGGCGCAAAGGCTTGTCTTGCGGCCGGAATGTTTCACTTAAAAATCGGTGAGGCTGACAAAGCGATTCAGGATTTTGAAATTGGCTTAAAGCATCAGAATGCGACTCCTGAGGTTGCAATCGAAACCCGCTACAGGCTTTCTCTCGCTTATTTTGCCCAGAAGGCAATCGGAAAGGGAATAGGCTATTTGCAGGAAATTCAGGCAATAAATCCGCAGTATAAGGATGTGCCTCAGCTTCTCGCAAGGTATTCAGAGCTTAATCAGAATAAAAATCTTCAGACTTACCTTATGGCAAGCTCTAGCGATTATGTTGCTCTTTGTCGAAAAATCGTAATGAAGTTTTATCAGAAGGCGGTCTCAAAAATCGTTGACATTGCGATTAAGCCTGAAAATGTCGAGATTATTGTTTCTGTGGATTTCGTTCGTGCGGAAGAAACGCATATCTTCAGGTTCTATAGAACTACGGGTGCCGTCGCTGATTTGTATGTCCGAGAGTTTCATGTAAGAGTTACGGAAGCGAAGGCAGACAAGGGCGTTTGTATTACGGCAGGTCTTTTCAGTGATGAAGGCCGAAAATACGCGGAAGGCCGCCCAATCGACTTGGTTGACAAAAACGGCTTAATAAAGATTCTTAAAAAAATTGACGGATAAATGAAATAAGGCATCTCTGACAATTGCAATTTTTAGAGATAGCCAGATTAAGGTCGGTTCAGATGAGCCGACTTTTTTTATGTTTTTGTGATATAAGGGAACCTCGAAAAATTGCAATTTTTCGAGGTAACTTTGAAAATGCGATGTTTTAATTTCTGCTATTATCAGAAATTAAAACTCGTCAAGAAACTTCGGAAAATCATCGAAGGTGAGTTTTTCGAAGTTCCCATAATTCGGGCATAAAAAAACCACCGCTTAAAGGAGGAGAAAAGGCGGTGGTTCTAGGTGACAAACTTCCAACGGAAGCGTCTGCTTCTTGCTGCTGAGTATATATTAGAGTTTTTGGAGATTTTATGCAAGCGGTTTTCTAGAAAATAATTGAAAATATTCTATTTTTTTGCGAAAATAACAGAAAATTATGCGGAATTTCGCAAAGAATAACAGAAAATTGCATAAGGAGGCAAAGGTATGAAAAAAATTGGAATTATTGGTGCAATGGAAGTCGAAGTGAATTTTCTTCGCTCGCTTATGGGGCAAAATGTAAAAAAAACTGAGGCCGCTTCAGTTACATTTGAAGAAGGAAAAATTCACGGAGTCGATGTTGTTCTTTCTCGCTCAGGGGTTGGAAAAGTAAACGCGGCTCTTTGCGCCCAAAGGCTCATTTTACAGTTCGGTTGCACTCATATCATAAATACAGGAATTGCGGGTGCTATGGCAAAAGGTCTCGGGGTTATGGATTTCGTCGTCTCAACGGACGCAGTTTATCACGATATGGATGCTACAGGCTTTGGTTACAAAAAAGGTCAGATTCCGCAGATGAATGTCTTTTCGTTTGAAGCTGACAGGGCAATGATTGAAGCTGCAAAAAAAGCCTTTACTGACTCAGATTTGTCAAAGGGCGAAGACGGAAAAGAGCCTCACAAAGTGATTGAGGGGCGGATTGCAACGGGAGACCAGTTTATAAGCGAAAAAAATGTAAAAGCTCAGATAAACGAAAATTTTGAGCCTGCCTGCGTCGAAATGGAAGGCTGTGCCATTGCCCACGCCTGCTTTTTGAACAAAACACCTTTCGTAATTTTACGGTGTATGAGCGATATGGCAGATGATTTAAGCTCGAATGGCTATGATTTTAACGAGCCGGTAGCAGCAGAATTGAGCGCAAGAGTTGTTGAAAAGATGATTTCTTTGATATAATTCAGATTATGGAAACTGAAGAAGAAAAAGTAACAGATAATGCGGCAGTTGGCGGGGAAGGTCCTTCGCCTGTGCCTCAGAATGATGAGAGCCTTGTTTCAGAACCGCAGACAAAAAAGAAAAACCCTTTCGTGCGCTTTTTGACAGTGATTTTATCTGTCATTCTTGCGCTTCTGATTGTTTTGCTTGCAGCCCTTGCCTTCTGTGCGTTTGACAAAAAGGCTTCTCTTTCGGCTGTCCCGCGAAATTACTCGCTTTATGTCTCGACGAATTCGGCATTTGACACTGTGAATCCGCTTTTTGATTTGCAGGCGGCGGATGTTCTCCTGTCTTCCCCTGAATTTTCTTCCCTTCGTAAGCCCTTTATGTCTTTGCGTTCATCTTCCTTGCGAGATAACGCCCTTTTTAAATTTGCGACTAGCCGCCCGATTGATTTCGCTCTCTACGGAAGCGGAGCTTCTATTGGCTCGGACTCACATTTTGTCGCCGTCTTAAATCTCGGGATTTTTTCGCTTTTTAGCAGGGTTGGTCAGTTTATGTATCCGAAAATTGACCTTTCTTCTTACGACTCCGACATTCTAAAAAATCTTTCATACGAAAATGCCGAGCAGACCTCTTATTTTGTCTACAATGCTGGTGAAATAAAAATTTACTTTAAGGCTGTAAAAAATCTTCTTGTCGCTTCGGATTCTCTTGAGCATCTTCTGACCTCTTCCCTTGTCGAAAATGACATTTCTTACACGGATGAGCAGAAAAAGCTTTTTGCCTCTCAAAAAAAAGGTGAGCTTAAAATAGTCGCCGACGCCCACTCATTAATGCATTTCGTTACGGAAGGAAATGAAATTTTAGCTTCAATGGCAAATCTTGTTTCTTCAGACTCCCTGAGCGTTATTTCTTTCAATATTTCAGATTCTGATATTTCATTAAAATGTAGTGTTCCGATTTCTACGGAAGAAGATACTGCCCTCTCCCTTTCTCCGATTCTTTCAAAAAAATCGAGCGTTCCTGCCTTGTTGTCGAGGTTTTCTGACATAATTCAATATTACACGATTCTTAATGCGGGTAATCTTTCTGAATTAAAGGACGCTCTTCTTCCCTTCGTTCCAGATATTAAAAATCCAGATGAATTCTGGAAAAATTCTGATGAGTGGTGTCAGTCGCTTCTTGGGCTTAGCCTTGATGAATTTCTTTTTTCATGGAGCGGAAATGAATGTGCTGTTTTTGGTATTGAAAATCAAAATGACCCGGTTTTTGCCCTTCAGATTAAAGATGAAAAACAGCGCCAGAAGGTTTTCAACAAGCTCACTTCGTCAATTCTCATAAAGGACGACAATTCGCTTATTTTGGGCGGAGTTCGCCTTCCTCATCTCCAGCTTCCTTCATTTTTAAGCTGGATGCTCTCGGCTTTTGGCGTAAATCTTCCTTCCCCGTATTTTATGGTTCTGGACGGAAACATTTATTTTTCAGAAAGCTCAGAATGTCTTTCAAATGTCTATAATGGCGCAAATTCTGGAAAAGCCCTGGTAAAAAACAAGGATTACCTTGCTGCTTCTGCCGGACTCAAAAATGAGGCAACGCTCTCGCTTTTTTACAACCTTGAGCGCAGCGTTCCCTTCTTCCTCAGAAGCAACGAGTCTGTTTCCCAAATTTTCCGTCTTTACACGATGGGGCGTTTCGATGTCCGGCTTGAAAAAGACAATCTGGAAATAAATCTTCACGCGGTGGCTAGAAAATCCGGCAGCCTGAATTCGGTTTCTGGTTTTCCGATAAAACTTGAAGGAAAGGTAAATTCTCAAAATCTTCAGGTTGAAAAATCAAAGGCACCTAAAAATATTTTCTGGGTGGAAAACGACAGGACTATAAAAGCTTTGGAAATCTCCTCGATGAATATTACCGGCAAAAATGAGACGGACAAAATCTTCATTGAAGCAAGTGCAAAAGCAAAAAATGGCGGAATCCTCTGGTCCCTTTCAAATCACGGAATTGTCTCGCTTCTTTCTGCAAATCTTGAGCCTCTGACCAAATTCCCGCTTATATTGGGTGAAAATGTCTCCGTCAGGCCAACTTCTGTTGGGGAAAATCTTGTCGTAATTTCAGAAACGGGGAATGTCTTTGTCGTTCATCCAGATTCTTCTGTTACTGCAATCGAGCTTCCGGATTTGACTGCAAAATCTGAGGCCTCTTCTTCTCTTGACGGAAAATCATTCACGCTCTACAGCAAAGGCTTTTTGGGGAAAATTTATTACTTTGAAGGCGAAAAATGCCTTAATCTCGAAAATCCCTTTGAAATTCCGGGGATTGCTCTCGGAAGTCCCGCGATTATGAAAAATGGCTCAAAAACTTATGTCGGATTTATAACTCAGGCGGGTGAAATGAATGTCTGGAAATGTGATGCAAAATCTCTTTCTTCCGGCGAGCAGGCCGAAGGCTTCCCAATGCGTCTTGGCGGAGTTTTTATGAAGAATGTTGTCGCAAGCGAAAAATATTTCTACGCGCTTTCAAATGACGCTCTTTTGTACAGAATTTCACTGAATGGCGAGATTTTATCTGTTCAGATTCCGAATTCTACCGCTAAAGAGGGCTATATTTCTTGTCAGGATATTGCGAATAACGGCAGATTTAGTATTTTCGTCTGTGCGGATGCAAATGTAATCTACGGATTTAACGAAAACCTGGAACTTTTGCCAGGCTATCCGCTTACGGGGCACGGAAATCCAGTTTTTGCCGATGTCAACGGTGACAAGGTCGCTGAATGTGTCGCAACGACAATCGACCAGAAAATAGTCGCCTGGAAAATAAGATAAATCAGATAAAAAAACTGGACAAGCAAAAACGCCGTCCAGTTTTAGATTATTCAAACTTGCCGAAGGCTTAGCTCTGCATTGTCGTGTTCTTTACGATAACATCGTGAGCGCCGCCCTCTGTGATTGAAACGCTTGAAACGAGGGTGAGCTTTGCTTTTTCCTGCAGTTCTGGGATTGAAAGAGCGCCGCAGTTGCACATTGTGTGAGTTACCTTGCGCAATGTCATTCCAACGCCATCGTGCAAGTGACCAGCGTAAGGAACATAAGAGTCAACGCCTTCTTCAAAAGCCATTGATTTTTTGCCGCCCAAGTCATATCGCTGCCAGTTTCTGGCCCTGTTGCTTCCTTCGCCCCAATATTCCTTTACATACTGACCGTTTACAACCAGCTTGTTAGAAGGAGATTCGTCAAATCGGGCAAAATATCGGCCAAGCATTACGAAATCTGCACCCATAGCAAGAGCGAGCGTTACATGATAGTCGTGAACGATACCGCCGTCAGAGCAGATTGGAATGTAAATGCCTGTTTTTTTGTAGTATTCATCGCGAGCCTTTGCGACTTCGATTGTAGCGGTTGCCTGACCGCGACCGATACCCTTTTGCTCTCGCGTGATACAGATAGAGCCGCCGCCGATACCGATTTTTACGAAATCAGCCCCCGCTTCTGCCAAAAAGTTGAATCCGTCTGCATCTACGACATTTCCCGCACCGACTTTTACATTTTTACCGAATTTTTCGTGAATATCTTTTAAAGCCTTTTCCTGCCAGTAAGAGAAACCTTCGCTTGAATCAAGGACGAAAACATCTGCACCTGCTTCAAGTAAGGCTGGAACTCGCTCCATATAGTCTCGTGTGTTGATACCGGCTCCGACGATGTAGCGATGCTGGCTGTCAAGCAATTCAAGCGGGTGAGATTCGTGAGTAGCATAATCCTTTCGGAAAATGAGCGAAACCAAATTGCCGTTTTTGTCTACGACTGGAAGCTGGTTGACCTTTTTGTCCCAGATGATTTCGTTTGCTTCGCTCAAAGTGATTCCTTCGTGACCTGTTACCATATCTGCGAGAGGTGTCATATATTCTGAGACCTTAGAGCCTGGCTTACAGTGAGAAATTCTGAAATCTTTTGAAGTGATGATTCCAACGAGCTTTCCGTGAGCAGTTCCGTCTTCAGTTACGGCACAGGTTGAATGTCCTGTTTTTTCGCTCAAGGCGATGACTTCTTCCAAAGTCTGGTCTGGGCGAACATTTGAGTCAGAAGTTACGAAGCCTGCCTTGTAAGATTTTACCCTGGCAATCATCGCAGCCTGATCTTCGATTGACTGGCTTCCGTAAATAAAGCTGATTCCGCCCTCTTTTGCCAGGGCGATTGCCATTTTGTCGTCAGAAACAGCCTGCATAACGGCAGAAACCATAGGAATGTTCATTGAAATTGGAGATTCCTCACCGGCCTTTTTATTGAATTTCACAAGCGGGGTGCGAAGACTTACATTGTCTGGAATACAATCTTTGCTTGAATACCCTGGAACCAAAAGATACTCACCGAAAGTGTGAGAGGCTTCTGAAAAATAAAATGCCATAGTTTTCTCCTTTGCCCGCACACGCGAGCTAATTTTTCGTCAAATTAAATTGAAACAGTATATCAGAATTTTTGACCGAAATGCAATATGGGAACTTCGAGAAACTCGTCTTCGGCGATTTTCCGAGGCTCCCATATATCTAAAATAATATGAAAAAAATCTCAATTTTCTCTAATTTTTTCTATGAAAAAATTCGTTTATAGGTTATAATACTTCGAGTTGGAAACAGAGAGTTTGTAAGAGGTTTTCATGGAACGAAGTATTTTATTTGTTAGCGAAACACAGAGTTTTTTAGTTACAGCAATGATAAAAGCTTTAAAAGAAGCTCGTTTCGATGTCTCGACGGCCGAGCCTGATATGGTCGAAATTTCCCTCATTCAGAATATCCCTGACATTTACATCGTTTATCTCGAAGGCGACTTGAACAAATTCAACGGAACTCTCAAATATCTTAAGAAGCTTGTTACCGAAGACGGAAGGGACAGGGTTCTTTACTTAATCGGAAATCCAATGGAAATCGAGGCCGCTTACGAGGTTTTCCCAAAAACCTTGGTTTCTGCTTCCTTCAGCAGGCCTGTCAACATTCAGGAGGTTATCCAAAAGCTCAATATCTTAATTACGAGTGAGGCTGGCGGAACTCCGGGACGCAAAAAAATTCTCGTTGTTGACGATGACAGTGTTATGCTCAGAACGATGAAAATCTGGCTTTCCAAAAAATACGACGCTTATATGGCAAATTCCGGCCTTAACGCATTGCAGTTTTTGTCAAACAATCATGTTGATTTAATTCTGCTTGATTACGAAATGCCGGTTGCTTCGGGACTTCAGATTTTTGAAATGCTCAAGCATGATGCTAATCTTTGCAATATTCCTGTTATCTTCCTTACTTCAAAGGACGACAAAGAGACGGTAATGAAGGTCTTGGCGGCAGGTCCGGAAAAATACATGCTAAAATCTACAGAACCAGACTTGCTTTTAAAGACGGTTGACGACTTCTTCAAGGGAAAATAATGTCTGCAAAGGAATTCGGTTCATTTTTCTTTCTTCAAGACAAAAGACATCGCCTGACGATTCCGCTTTCGACGCTTATCTGTTTTATTCTGTTGCTTTTAATCGAGCATGTGGGAGCTGGAGACAAAATCGACTTGACCTTTCACGGCTGGATAGTCCACAAAATCCGTGTTTACATTCAGATTGTGCCTGTAATGCTTCTTACATCCCTTTCAGGCTATGCCGTCGGCTCTCTTGTAGTGCTTCTTTTTTTCTGTACCGAAACCTTTTTAAATCATGTTTTCCCATATCATACCTTCGTGCTTCTTCTTGCCTCGCTGATTTCAAATTTTCCGATTATGAGGCACTGGTACAAAAGTCCCTGGAAATCCTTCGTTACGGTTCTGCTTTTTGCGCTTGTCTTGGGAAATGGCTGGAATATCCTTCTTGCGGTTCTCGAAGACCGTGGAATTACACTTAACGCAGAAGTCTTTCATTTTATTGTTGCCCTTCCGTCATCGGCAGTTGTTTCTGCTTTTTGCTTTGCTTATTTCAATTATTTTCCGGAAAAAATCAAAAATCTGTTTTTTGCAAGCAATTATGAGTCCGAAGAATACATAAAGCTTCGCTCTGAGCTTTTAAAACAAAAGGGCGGTAGAATCCGTACAAAGCTTTTAGCACTCATTCTTTCTGTCTCAATTATCCTTATTGTTGCTTGCTTTGGCTTTGCGGACGGTCTTCTTTCAGAATTTAAAAATGTAAGCGAATGGCAGCAAATCGTTTTCGCGACACGACTTGTAATTTTGATGATGATTATCGCAACTCCGGTAATTTTTATTTCCTTTGCATACACGAATCTTTCAATTTCTCATCCATTGCAGCTTTTGGCGAAGGCGGTCGAAGACTCAAATATATGCAATTTAACCGAGCATACGAGAAATGTTCCCCGCCTTGACATAAAATCCTTAAATCTGAATACCTCTGGTGAAATCGGAATCCTTTACAAGCGGCTTGTAGAAATGGTTTCGACGACTGAAAGCTACATCAAAAATCTTGAACGAAGTCAGCTTTTGGAAACTCAGCTGGCAACTGCGAAGGCTGCGAGTAAGGCAAAATCCGAGTTTTTGTCAAATATGTCTCACGAAATCAGAACGCCGATTAACGCCGTTTTGGGCTTGAACGAAATGATTATCCGTGAAAGCAGGGACGCTGTTATTTCAAATTATGCCCATGACATCGAAAGCGCGGGAAAAAGTCTTTTGAATATCGTAAATGATATTCTTGATTTTTCAAAAATTGAGGCAGGAAAACTTGAAATCATTCAGACAAATTATAATTTGAGCTCTACTATAAACAATGTTGTGAATATGATTTCAAAGCGGGCAGAAAACAAAAATCTTAAATTCAATGTTGAGGTAGACCCGACTTGCCCGAATCTTCTTTATGGAGATGATGTGCGAATCAGTCAGTGCTGCATAAATGTTCTTACGAACGCCGTAAAATACACGAATGAAGGAAGTGTTACCCTTTCTATCGCAAGCAAAAAAATCGACTATTCTCATGTTATGCTTACGGTTCATGTCATTGACACGGGAATTGGTATTAAAGACAAGGACATTCCGAAACTTTTTACGGCTTTCCAGCGTATCGAAGAAGAGCGAAACCGAACTATCGAAGGAACAGGTCTTGGCCTTAACATTGTTCAGAGCCTTTTAAATCTGATGAATTCCCGTCTTGAGGTTGTCAGCGTTTACGGCGAAGGAAGTGATTTCTATTTTTCTGTGCTTCAGGGGGTCATTGACTGGGAGCCAATCGGAAATTTTGAGGAGACCTACAAAAAGTCTCTGGAAAATGCCGAAGTTTATCAGGAGCTTTTTAAAGCGCCTGATGCGCGAATTCTAGTCGTTGATGACACTGAATTAAATCTTACTGTCGTAAAAGGACTTTTAAAGCAGACTGAGATTCAGATTGACACAGTTCTTTCTGGCTATGAGGCGCTCGATGCTCTAAAAGAAAAGCATTACGACATAGTTTTCCTTGACCACCGAATGCCCGGAATGGACGGCGTTCAGACTTTCGAGAAAATGCTGACACTGGAAGAAAATAAAAGCAAAGGGGTTCCAGTCATAGCTCTTACGGCAAATGCTGTCGCCGGCGCAAAGGAAATGTTCCTTTCAAAGGGCTTCTCGGATTATATGACAAAGCCGATTGAAGGCAAAAAGCTTGAGGCGATGATTCTTCAGTATCTCCCGAAGAATTTGGTGATTCATATTGACGCAAGTGAAGTCGTAGAAGAAATGGCCGTTCTGGAGGATGTCGACGCCGAAAGTGAGTCAGACAACAAGTTTGCGAAAATTACCGGCATAAATCTTTCTGATGCGCTCAAATATACTGGCGGCATTGAGGTCTTAGAGCCGACTTTAAAAGAATTTTATGCGGTTATTGACGAAAAATCTGCTTCTATTGAGCAATTTGTCGAGCAAAAGGACTGGAGAAATTACACGATTCTGGTTCACGCGCTAAAATCTTCTGCCCGCTTAATCGGGGCGGAAAAGCTTTCTGAAGATGCGAAATATCTTGAAAAGTGCGGAGATGAAGAAAATGAGGCGGAAATTCTTGCAAAGACTCCGTCACTTCTTGCGCTTTACCGCTCATACAAAGAGCATCTTGCTCCAATTTGTGATTTAAAAGAAGATGACTCAGATAAAGAAGAAATGTCTGCTGAGCAATACGAAGAGGCTGTAAAAAATATCGGTGAGTGTGTTCAAGCCTTTGATTATGACACTGCCGACCAGATTATCGCAATGATGGGCGATTACAAAATTCCAGAAAAAAAATGCGCCCACTTCGAGGAGTTGAAGCGGGCGGTAAATGCCGTTGATCACGACAAGATTTTGAACATCGTAAACAGCTAGGGAAACACTGATTAATTCAATAAAGAATTAATCAGTGTTCTCATTGAATGTAGCTAATTGTCCGTAACTCAGAGAGTTACGGCAATTTGACGGGAAGTACTGATTAATCGCGTCAAGTGTTAATCAGTACTTCCCTAGTTTTTGTCCTGCAGGATAAGGCTGCGGAGAGCTTCGACTGCGACGGTTATTGCCGCTTCTGTGTCGTGTGCCTGCTTGTTCGGCAAGCCTTTTTTCGCCCGCTCTTGATTTGCGACAACCAAAAAGCAGGAGCCAACACGGACTCTCAAAAATTGACCTGCAATAAAAAGCGCCGCACTTTCCATTTCGCTTGCAAGGCAGCCCATTCTAAGCCAGGCCTGCCATTTATTTTCAAGTTCGTAGCTTACAGGCATAATTTCCGGCTCGTGCTGGCCGAAAAATGAGTCTTTGCACTGTACGACACCCGTGTGATGAGGAATATTGAGCTTTTTTGCGGCCGACATGAGCGCATTTACGCAGTCAATGTTTGCCACCGCCGGATATTCAATCGGTGCGAACTCGCGGCTGGTGCCTTCCATACGAACCGCTCCCGTCGCAATTACAATGTCGCCGCCCATAACTTCTTCCTGCATTCCGCCACAGGTTCCGACACGAATAAAGGTGTGCGCACCGCATTTTACAAGCTCGTCAATTGCGATTGATGCCGAAGGTCCTCCGATTCCTGTTGATGTAACAGAGACCGGAACGCCTTCGAGGGTTCCTGTGTAAGTCGTGTATTCGCGAACATCTGCAACAAGACGGGCGTTTTCAAAATGTTCGGCGATTTTCGCGCATCTTTTTGGATCTCCTGGCAAAATTACATATTTTCCGATGTCGCCAGGGCCCACTCCTGTGTGATACTGCTTTCCAGAGCCTTCTGTGTAGTCAACCATAATTTCCCCCTTTGAAATGTTTTTTTTAGGGAACCTCGAAAAATTGCAATTTTTCGAGGTAACTTTGAAAATGCGATGTTTT
>CALGGS010000254.1 GCA_937915735.1 uncultured Treponema sp. | reverse complement strand
TCGAAACTTTCGGCACAGGAAAGGTCGAGAATGCAAAAATCGTTGAGGCTGTAAAAAAGGTCTTTGACTGCTCTCCAGCCGGAATCGAAAAGACTTTGGACTTGCGAAAGCCAATCTACCGTGCTACGAGCAACTACGGCCACTTTGGCCGCGAGGGCTTCAGCTGGGAAAAGTGCGATAAAGTAGATGAATTGAAAAAGGCAGTGATATAAGCTTAATGAATTCTTTTGCTTCTGTTTTTTCCTTTTGGAGCGACTTAACACCGTCTCAAAAAGCGCTTCTTGAGCAAAATGCCCGCAGCGAAAAAATGGCGGCGGGCACGCTTCTTCATCGCTCTGACGGAACTTGCCGTGGCGTTATGGCGGTGAAAAGCGGCTCTCTTCGGGTTTACTGTGTTTCAGAGGAAGGGCGGGAAGTCACTCTCTACCGGGTCGAAGCTGGAGAAGTTTGCATTCTTTCGGCTTCCTGCCTTATGGACGAAATAGTTTTTGACATTCTGATTGAAGCCCTCGAAGAAACTGAAGTCTGTGTCCTGCCATCTCCCATTCTTCACAAGGTTCAGGAAGAAAATCCTCTAGTAAGTCTTTACATCTACAAAACTGCCACCGAAAAATTTTCCGAAGTCCTTTGGACAATCCAGCAGATTCTTTTTATGAAAATAGACCAGCGCCTTGCCACAGCCCTTCACGATGAAATGATTCGCCAAAAATCAAATGTTCTTTCGATTCGTCACGAGGATTTAGCAAAGCAAATCGGAAGCGTCAGGGAAGTCGTCACAAAAACGCTCAAATATCTTTCTGAAGAAGGCATCGTTTCCCTTGGCCGCGGAAAGATTGAGGTGCTGGATAAAAAAGCGCTGTCAGAACTTACTCTGTAACTTCATCACATACAAATCCTGTCTTGAGAGATATATTTTTCTCAAGAGGTATTAAATGAAATCAAAAAAATATGCTTTGGTTGATGAAAAGCGATGCGTCGCATGCGGCGCGTGTGCGAATGTTTGCCCGCGAGGAGCAATTTCAGTCCTTCATGGCTGTTTTGCCCGTGCGGAAAGCGAGATTTGCCTTGGATGCGGACTATGCGCGCGGACTTGCCCTGTCGGCTGTATTACAGCAGTTGAGCGGGAGGCAGTGGCATGAAAAAAGCCAAGAAATGGTACGATTATCTTTGGATTTGGTCGATTCTGTATTTTTCACTCGGATTTTTTAACATTCTTTTCGCCTGGCTCGGTCTTATCGATTTTATTCTGCCACTGATTTTTGCGATTGCCGGCGGGAACAAAAATTTCTGCAACAGTTTTTGCGGTCGGGGACAGCTTTTTAACCTGCTGGGCTCTTCGCTAAAGCTTTCGAGAAACAATACGACGCCGAGAGTCCTCACTTCAAAATACTTCCGCTACGGATTTTTGATTTTCTTTCTGACTATGTTTGGAAACATGCTTTTTCAAACATATCTTGTCGCAAGCAGCGCAAGCAATCTCAGGCAAATCGTAAAATTATTCTGGACATTCAAGATTCCGTGGGAGTGGGCCTACAATCCAGCTTTTCTTGCAGACGGCCTTCAGTGGATTGCCCAGTTCAGCTACGGATTATACAGTCTCATGCTTACCTCAACTTTAATCGGCCTTATCGTGATGGCACTTTACAAGCCAAGGAGCTGGTGTACCTTCTGCCCCATGGGCTGCATGACACAGGGCATCTGCAAGGTAAAATACAGGAAAGCGGCAGTTTTTGTGACAAAATCACATACAAACAAGGATTTTTCTGTATAATAAACTCAGAGGTACGAAAAATGACGATTCAGGAACGCGCGGAAACTGCCGCAAGTTTAAAGGCTACAGGAGCCTGCAATTGCTGTCAGGCAGTCACTAAAGTTTTTTCAGACACAGTAGCTGTCTCGGAAGAAGACTTAAAAAATCTTTCTTCGCTCTTTATGGCAGGAATGGGCTGTATGGAAGCGACATGCGGCGCTTTAATCGGTGCGAACATAATCGCAGGTCTTCAGGTAAAAGGGAACGGAAGTCCGAAAATCGCACGGGAATTGCTTTCAAAATTCAAGGAAAAATGCGGAGCCACAATCTGCAAGGAGCTGAAAGGCTCTGAAACAGGAAAAGTTCTTTGTGAATGCCCTGATTGTGTCCGAAACGCCGTTCTTTCTTTGGGCGAAGTCTTAGGAGAAAAATAAGTTTTTTTTCTAAGGAAAGACTGATTAATTCAACAGGGAATTAATCAGTCTTTCCCATGAATGTTGCTAACTGTTCGTAACTCAAAGAGTTACGACAGTTTGACGGGAAGCGCTGAGTAATCGCGTCAAGTGTTAATCAGCGCTTCCCTAATTTCCTAAAAGCTTTTCCGCATTTTTTGTGTACTGATTTTCAGGATAAAGCTGCTTCATAGTGCCGAAAGTTGCTTTTGCATCGGCGTAAAGCCGGGCGGCGTCAAAGCTTTCGACTGCCCCGTAAAAGCTTCTTGCGGCATTTTCATCGTTTCCAGACAATCTCGAATACTTTGCCGCCTCAAGGTACATTTCTGCGGATTTTTTATTCTCGCCCTTTTTTCGATATTCACCTGCCAAAAAAAGAGCGTTTTTCATATTTTCGCCACTCTTTGCTTCATTGTTTTTGTCGCGGGAAAGTGAGCTTTCGGCTGTTTTGATTTTCTCCTCAACCGTGACAGTGTTTTTTGAGGCCATTGCCTTTAAGTCTGCGATTTTTTTGTCAATTCCGTCGTTAACCGCCTGTTTTCCGTACTCGTCTATCATTTTTTGAGCCATTTTTAAGGCCGATTCATAATCCTTTGTTTTTTCATAAAGAGAAACCAAAGATTTTTCTGAGCCATAGCGATATGAAGTTTCCAGTTTTGAATCCGTAATCTGCTCGAAGCGAAGGATTGCCCTTGTGTCGTCGCCTGTTTTTGCAAGAGAATCTGCAGAAAAATAAACCGAAGCGATTTTAAAGCGACCGGACGGCCATTTTTTTGAATATTCTTCAAAGAGTTCCGCAGATTTCGCAAAGTCACCGTCAGAATAAGCGATTTCTGCGCGCCTATAGCACGATTCTTCCGAAATTAAAGCGGCATTTTTGTCCGTAAGAGAAGAAAGCTCTGAAAAATATTTATCGGCAGCCTGTTTTTCGCCCTTTTGAACTAAAATTTCTGCCGAGCGGTATTTGCACTCATAGCCAAATTCGCTCTTTTTTGAGAGATAAGGCTTTAAAAGTGCCAGAGCCTCATCATATCTTTTTGAATCTGAAAGGAGAGCTGAGCGCAAAATCAATGCCTCGTTTTTTTCGCTTTCATTTTTTGCAGTCTTTTCTGCATTTTCTGCAAAAGCAATCGCCCCGCTTGTATTTTTAAGGAAAGCCGAAGAGCGGGCTCCTGTCATATAACTTGAATAAACGAAAGCGTGAAGAGGGTTTTCCTTTACAAACTGTGACAAATTCTCAACACAATCTGAATATTTTCCAAGCTGATATTCAGAATAGCCCAGATAAAATTTTGTGTAAGCGACATAATCCTTTGGAAGAGCTTTTGAATTTCTGATTTTTAAAAAGCCTTTTTCTGCCTCAGCCCACTTTCTTTGGTTAAAAGCCGCCAACGAAGAAAGATAAACGGCCTCGTCACCGCTAGCCTTTGACGCCTGCTCCTTTGTAGAAACATAATGCCCCGCAATCAAAAGCGTTCTTGAATAGTCCAGCCTGCCGTCGTTATCAAGCTCGCCCTTTTGACCGAGAGAATAGAAAATCTGGTCTGCCTCGTGATATTTTCCTTCTTTTGCAAGGCTTTTTGCATACAGATTTAAGATTGACTTGTCAGTTATTTTGCCTTTTTTTTCATAATTTTCCAGAATCACAACCGCATTTTTGCAGTCCCCTCGCTCATATTTTGAAAGAGCAAGCCAATACACAGCATTTTTTTCAATTTCAGGATTTTCTGAGTTCAGGCACCGTTCAGCGTAAGTTTCGCAATCCTTCCAGTTTTTTAAGTAACCGTTAAAACGCGCAAAATTAATCAGAAGGTTTTCGTTTTTGCTTCCTGATTTTGTAACGATGCTTTCTGACAGAATTGAAAGAGCCTTTTTGCTACCCTCGCTTTTGTCGTTTGCCGTAAGATATGCTATTTCTGCCTTGTAAAGCGAAGCAATTTCTTTTTGGGAAGAACTTGCGTTTTCTTTTGCTTCCTTAAAATATAAAAGAGATTTTTCGTAATCTTTTGCCTTAAAAGCGTCAACTGCCAGCCGGGTCCAGAATTCAGAAAGCAAGTCCGGATATTCAGCCAAGCGGTATTCTGCCTGAGAAAGAACTTCTCCAACCTCCGGGGTAACGACCTCCCGGTGAAGCGAAGAAAGGGCGTATGCCTTTTGCATGCTTACAGCCGCAAGGGAAGGCGGAGCATTTTTTAAAACATAACAGTAAGTTTCGTAAGCTTTTTTATATTCACCGAGTTTTTCAAGGGCCTCACCTTTTAAAATTTGAAGGGAGAATTTTGTCTCATCATCAAATTTTGCATTTTCCGTCTGATTAACAAGTGAAAGGCATTTTTCCAAATCGCCCTTTGCAGCAGAAAAGTTGTAGCTTTGCGCAAGTGAAAGACAAGAATCAGAAAAATCCTCAAAGGCGAATTTTTTTCCGTTTGAAACGACATATTCAAAAAGCGGAATAGATTTTTTTTGCTCTCCCTGCTCAATGTAGCATTTTGCCCCGAAAAGAATTGAAAGGGAGTAGTAGTCAAAAGCTGAAGAAGCGAATTTTGGGTCAGATTTTTCCAGCTCTTTAAAAATTGCACCCGAATAATAAAAACAGTTTTGGGCGTTCGGTAAAGAGCCTGAAGAAAAATATCCGCGGCCAAGCCAGAAATATTTTGCAGAATTAAGATAAAGGCCTTCAGGATTTGAACCGTCAGAATTCAGAGCATTGCCTTCAAGAAGAGCGACTGACTCCGGGATTCTCCCCATTTTAAAAAGACTTTCAGCCTCATAAACGGCTGCTCGAAAACGGGAGAGAGAATTTTTTTCAGTCCGTAAGATTTCTTCAGCAAGGCGCACGACTCCTGGATAAAAGCCAGATTTATAGTTTGAAACAAGCTCCGAAGAAAGATTTCTGCTCTCTGAAAAAGCAAGCTGAGAAAAAAGAAAGAAAATAAGACATATCGCAAACAGCCTTGAGGCGGTTGTCATTATCAGCCTAGAGCCGACAATCTTAAAAATTTGATTTTTTTTCATTTTAGTTTTTATGGAGTTTCTTCGGTTTTAAGGAAACACTGAATGATTCATAATATCAGAAATCAGATAAAAATGGAATTATGGATTTCTAATTGCTTTCAGCGGGTCCTGCGGCGTGCCGTTTTCCCTGACTTCAAAATGAAGGTGAGGCCCCGTACTCATTCCTGTCGTTCCGACGAGACCGATTGTCTGCCCTGTCGAAACACGCTCGCCTTTTTTTACCATAATTTTTGACAAATGGGCATAGCGGCTTACAGTGGCATTATCGTGCCTTATGTCGATGTATTTTCCGTAAACCTCGTGATTTTCGCTGCTTGCGGCAACAACTCCGTGCTTACAGGCGAAAACCTCAGTTCCCACAGGAGCGGCAAGGTCAATTCCGGCGTGAAATTTCCACTTCCCAGAAATCGGACTTGTCCTGTATCCGAATTCTGAGGTTATGATTTTTTTGCTCAAAGGAAGCTGCATTCCCTTGTCGTGAAAAAAAGCGACTATCGTCTGGGAAAAATTCTGGTCCGGAAGAAAATAAAAAAGCGTTCCGTCAATTTCGTATTGCAGACTTTCGTCAGTTATTTTTGAAGAAAATTCTTTTTGAAGAAGGATTTCAAGGGTAGACGAAGGATTTTTCGGAATAAAAAGCCCCCTCATAACTGGAAAAATCAAATCCTCTCCAATTTTTATGGCTTCCGGATTTGAAATGCGGTTTATGGTCGCAAGAGTCCCCTGACTTGTCTGAAAACGAGCGTAAAGTCCGTTGAAGGTGTCGAGATATTTTTCTGAATCCTTTTTAACCTTGTAGATATAGAACAGGGCTTTTGGCTTTTCAAAGTTATTTTTCAGGTTTTTCGGATAATTTTTGATTCTGTTGTACTGCTCCAAATCCTTTTGATATTGCGCCCAGATTTCATTATCAGATTTTATTTTTTGCGTAGCTTCCAGGCTTGGATCGAGGGCGAAGGTTGAAGTCATTTTCGGATTTTCGATTCTTACAAAGTCAGAGGATGAAAATTTTAAGATTTTGGGCGCTTCCTCACCGGTGAAGGGGATTTCCTCCGTAAGAGGGGTCTGTGGAAAAAGAGCGGATGTCTGAAAAGCAAGAAACAGCGAAATGAAGAGAAAAAGTCGCCTCTGCCGTGGAAGCCCTTTAGTTCCTTCTTTTTCTTTAGGAAAAGAAGGAATGAGCGATAGCGAAGGCTGAAAGGGCAGAACTGAAGGAATTGGCATAAAAATATTTTAGAACATTATTGACAGAAAAAACAGACCATTTCTTCATACCCCAAATGTCGACTTTCGTCACTCACAACAAAATTATGTTTAAAATCGAAA
>CALGGS010000253.1 GCA_937915735.1 uncultured Treponema sp. | reverse complement strand
GGGGGAATGAGTTCTGGTGAAGAAATGCAATTGCCCGTGCAAGGTCCTGGCAGGCCGTCTGTGCGCCGGGTCTATAAATCAGAGCGAATGCGTTGTAACCTTTTTTTGAAAGCTCCAGTGCATGAGGCAGGGAATCGTGCATTGCCCCAACATAGGCAAAGCCGCCGCCCGCAATCGTAAAGGGAAACTTATCTCTCCAAAAACAAACACGCCGACGGCTTCCAGCCTTTCGCGACTTCATCAGCCTTTTCAAGCCACCGCGCAATGCGTTTTTCTGGCGGGCAGCTTTCGCCCCAATATTCTATAAAAAGCGCATCGTCCAGTTCCACCGCCGCTTTTTTCATGTCCGATTCAAGCAGTTTCAATGCCCGCGCGATGTATACGCCGCCCTCGTCATCGTTCTTTGGATTCGCCACGCTTCCCGCAGAGAACAAATCCCGAGCCTGATGGCACAAAACTCCGCGGTAAGTCAGCAGATACAGCACCACATTGTCATATTTGTTCCTGTCGTGCCCCGACTTTACGATGTTCGGACAGAGCAATGCAGCCTCGGCACGAAGCCGTGTCTTTTCCTCGGTCGTCAGGTTCGTGTAAAGCCGCGCCTGAATCGGAAGCGTATGCTCCTCCGCGTTGCTGTCCTCTATCCACCACAGCTTCCCGTCAGGGTGGATTTTCTTGGCGTAAGCGCGGATATACTTCATCTTTTTCTGCATCTCAAGCTGGCGGAAATCATCGTAGGAAATGCCCATCTGCTTGAAAAGCGACTCGCGTTTCTCCTCTCCGTCTGCGGCAATCTCCACCTCAAAGCGCGGGACATGGGAAGTGCGCACATGAACGACGCTCGCCTCATACTCACCCCAACGGACTTCGAGAACGCCGCCCATTTTTCCGAACACGACATAGATATACTTAACACCCTCAACGCGCTGTGTCTCAAGAACACTGTTCGCAATGCTCCGCCAAGTGTCGTTCAGCGTGAATTTGACCTCAACGCCGAACTCGCCCATCGCGATGTCGGGGAAAGCCTGTGCGGGTGAATTGAAATCTATCTGAAATGAATCATCGTCCGTCGTGAGGTCGCGCAAAACTTCGCGGACACGGTTCTCAAACTGAGCCGATGTCTTGAACCCGCTTGCCCGCGCCTCGCTTGTCAGCTGCTCACAGCACTTGTCAAGCAGACTTTCAAAATCTTTAGTCGTCATTTACCGCACCGCCTTTTTGAGCGCATTCGCCATGTGCCAGCCGAGCACGGGCGGAACGGCGTTTCCTATCTGCCGCTCCGTGTCGCGAAGCCCGCAGGGAAAGATGAATGTGTCGGGGAAGGACTGGATGCGCGCCGCCTCCCGCATTGAGATTCTGCGAGGAAGCGAATAGTGGAACTGTATGTTTCCGTGGCATTCGGCACGGATGGTGTAGCCGGGGCGGTCGGCGACCATCTTTCTGTTCCCCTGTTCGCCGCTTACATTCGCGCGGCTCCAGATATGCGAGAATTCCTTGTTCTCCTCCGCGCTCTCCAAGTCCTGCAATGCTTCTTTTACCGTGACAGGCTTTGTGCCGAGAGGGGCTGGCGGAACAAAGGCGGGCAAGTCCTTCCGTGTTCCCACGATGAAAACGCGCTCCCTAGTCTGCGGAACGCCGTAATCCTCGGCATGGTACAGGTCGCACCGCACATTGTATCCGAGTGCATTGAAATCAGACATGATTTTCTCATAAGATTCGCTGTTGGTCTTAAGGAGAAGGCTTCCCACATTCTCTGCGACAAAGGCTTTCGGCTGAATCCGCCTGACTGCCTCAACGATGTATGTGTACAGGCTGCTCCGCTTGCCGTGGATTCCGAGCATTTTTCCGTTAATCGAAATATCCTGGCAGGGAAAGCCGCCAATGATGATGTCCGCCTTTTCAGGCATGGAGTCGATTTTCTCCGCTATGTCGCCTTCAACGATGTGATTGCCGAGGTTCTTCCTGTAAGTCTTGCAAGCCGCGCCGCTGATTTCGTTCGCCCAGATGATTTTAAAACCCGTCTTGTCGTAATGATGACCGAGGAAGTCAAAATTCCCCGAAAATCCCAAGTCCATTCCGCCGCACCCCGAAAAAAGCGAGATGACGGAGAGGGGCTTCTGCGTGTTCCTGGCTCTCACAGGGTAAGGCTCTGCACTGTCGATAGTCCAGTTGCGCCCGATTTTCTGCGCCGTCTTGAAATAACCGTTCTCAGCCATTCGGCGCATGGTGTCTCCGCTCTTCCCGAATGATTTTGCATATTCTGAAAGACTTACAAGCATATTTTCCTCCCGGTTCAGTTTCTAGGGAGATTATACACGCTATCGTGCATAAGAACAAGCACCTTCCGCCGTTTTCCGCAAAATTCGGTCAGCGGAACAGCACTTTTCGGCGTTTTTGGTGAAATTTCATTTAGACGAGTAAAACGCCGCGCGTTTTAGCGGAAATTTCACTTAGACGAACAAAACGGCTCGCATTTTTATGAAAATTCCGTTTGGACGAAGAAAACGGCTCGCGTTTTACATAAAATTTCGTTCGGGGAACGAAAACGCCTTGCGGTGCTGCTTCAAATTTCATTTCCTCTTTAAAAACGCCTTAGTTTTTTTCTCTGCCGCCGAGATGACACGCAATCGCAAAGCAACTGTCGCCCATCTTCTCAACCTTGCGAACTATGTCGATGTACAGAAGCTCTGAGCGCACATCCCTTCCTTGCTCCAGACGGTCGCGGGCGACTTTTTTGAGGACTGTGCGCTCCTCGTCAATCTGTTCCTCAAGGCTGTTGGCAAAATCAAGCTGGTCTTTTGAAAGCACGCTTCCGATGTGGCGGTGGACAAAGTACAAAAGCTGCCGCACAAGCTCGATGTACGGAATCAGGCGCTTTTTGTCATCGGTTGCAATGCTGAGCTTCTTCTGCTCAATCCGCTTCAAGAACACGCCGATTGTCAGGCAGTCGTCGGAGAGGGCTTCAAGCTCGGTCACGACGGCAAGCATTTCGTTCACTTGCTCAATCTGCCGCCCATTCAAGTTCAGTTTTTGCGTGCGGAGCAAAAATGCGGTCAGCTGTTCCTGCATCTGGTCAATGTAGTATTCTTCCTGCTCCAGTGTCTCAAATTCCCGAGCGACAAAAAGCTCGCCGTCCGAAAGCCCCTTCTGCACACGGTCGAACATTTCCACGGTCGAATCCGCCATGTGCTGAATCTCGCTTTTAACAGCCATAAGCGGAATCGCCGAGGATTCGTGGGCTGCATGGTCTGGGAACGGAAAGCGGTAAGTCGAGGGGATTTCCTCAGGTTTTTCTTTGATGAGAGATTTTGTGAGCTGTGCGACCTGTTTTGTAAACGGGAGGAATAGAATCGTTCCCGTCACATTGAAAAGCGTGTGCAGCATTGCGATATGGTAGGTGACTGCAACTGCCGCCCTGCCGGGCGTGATAAAATCAACAAGACGCGTGAGCTGCGGCAAAAAGATGAGCGCAAGGAGGGCGGTCGCGGTGTTGAAAAGTACATGGACGAGCGATGCTCGCCGGGCGTTTGTCTTTGAGCCGAACGCCGCCATAACAGAATCCACTGTAGAGCCGATGTTGCTTCCGATGACAAGGGCGGCTGAGAATTCCCATGAAAGCAGGCCGTTGTAGGCCATAGTGATGACGATTGCGGTCATTGCCGATGACGAGTGGATGAGGGCTGTGACGGCGATGCCGATAAAAACAGCAATCGGTGCACTCCAGACTCCCAAGTCCTGAACAGCGGAAAGAAAGCCCATGTTCTCCGCGTTGAGAGACACCGCCTCAGAAAGCCAGCCCAAGGCGATGAACATGAGCGAAAATCCCATCACCGCCTGTCCGATACCCTCCTTTTTGAAAGACTTGAACACGGTACAAAGATATCCGACAGCAAAAATCGGCACGGCGAGTGCGGAAATCTTGAAGTCAAATCCGAAAAGAGCGACAATCCAGGCCGTTATAGTCGTTCCGATGTTCGCACCGAAAATGACAGCAACCGACTGTTCCAGCGTGAGAAGCCCCGCATTCACGAAGGAGACGACCATTACCGTAGTCGCCCCCGATGACTGAATGAGCATAGTGAGGGCACAGCCCGTAAGCAATCCCAGAAAGCGATTTCTGGTCATAAAGGCAAGGGCCTTCTGCAGGCGTTCCCCCGCTGACTTTTGAATTCCGTCGCTCAAAAATTTCATGCCAAAGAGCAAAAAACACAGGCTTCCCGCAAAATGAAAGACCATGAAAAGGAAATTCATTGCTTCCCCCTTACCGCAAAACGGCAAATGCTGTGCTTGCCGCATACATCAGAAGCATACAAAGTCCCTCCGCTCGAATGATGCGTTTTCCAGAAAATGCGAAGAATGCAGAAAGTACAGTGACAAAAACGAGAATCGCAAGGTCGTAGACAGAAGCCGCGTTCACGCTCACAGGATGAATTGCCGCAGAGACGCCGAGGATGAAAAGCAGATTAAAAATGTTGGAGCCGACCACATTCCCCACGGCAAGGGAAGTCTCACCTTTGCGGGCGGCGACAACCGAGGTGACGAGTTCGGGAAGCGATGTGCCGATTGCGACAATCGTAAGTCCTATAAGAGTCTCGCTCATGCCGGCCGCCCGGGCAATTTCCCTTGCCGCATAGACGACCGCCTTTCCGCCAGCGATGATGAGCAGAAGACCGATGACAATGAACAGGAGACTTTTAAAAAGCGGAGGAAGAGAGGATTCTTCCTCGCTGACAGGATGCTTTTTTGCGTCACAGATGAGGTAGACAATATAGGCAACAAAAAGCACAAGCAGGCTGATGGCGAGCAGACGGCTGACCATACCTGCTTTTTCTTCCATGCCCAGTGAAAAAAAAGAAACTCCGGCCAGCTTGGGAAATACGACAGCCAGCAGCACAAGAAGCGTAGTCACGATGTTGAGGGGAAAATCACGGCGCAAGACGGCTCTCTCAACGGGAACCGGGCTGATGACGGCGCAAAGACCGAGCACCACGAGCAGGTTGAAGATGTTGGAACCCACCACATTGCTCAAAGCTATTTCGTTCGAGCCAGCTAAAGCGGCGGAAGTGCTTACGGCAAGCTCCGGCAGGCTCGTTCCGAGAGCGACAATCGTAAGCCCGATGACAAGGGATGGAACACGGAAGCGGTGGGCCAGACTTGCGCTTCCGTCAACGAAGATGTCCGCACCTTTCACAAGTGCGACAAATCCAGCAATCAGAATTACTGTGCTTAGAAAAATCATTTTCAACTCCTGTGAGATTTACACTGCTCTCAATGGCAATGTATAGATTTTGAGAAAAAATTTTTTGGAGAAGAAAAAGATTTTAGAAAAGGGTGGATTTTGTTTTTATCTGTGCAAGGTATTTTGAAAAAAGGGGAAGTGTATATTTTGCCTGTTTTAAGATTTTTGCCTTATTTTTCTGCTTTATTGAAAGACTACCGTACAGCAGGAAAGGAAAATGTGCCGATTGCTGACGCTTACCGTCTTTGAATGATTTTTTTTGTCCCCGGCATGAAGAACAATGAATGTGGAAGGGCTGCTCTGAGGCATCGTCAAGGGCCTGATCAAGCTCAAATTGCATTATGCTGTCGGAATTGCAGGAAAAATCGTCATCGGATGTTTTTATATCCGCAAGGGCAGAGCCTATGAAAACGAGAAATATAAAAAAAGCAGAAAAATGCCTCAGTTTTGCCATGAATGCTTTTTAGTGGTAATAAAATAAATCCCCCACAGGGTTTGATTTACATGAGTTTTCCGAACTTTTTTTCCAAATCCTTAATCAGTTTGTATTCAAAAGAATCCACCAGGGCGATATATGAAGCCTCGATTACGTCGCTGGAAACACCCATGGTCGCCCAATGCTCATCTCCGTCGCTGGACTCAATCAAAACTCGGACCCGCGAAGCCGTAGCACCCTTTCCGTCAAGGACGCGGACTTTATAGTCAGTAAGATGAATCTGCGCCACATTGGGATAGAACTGCTCCAAGGCCTTTCGCATGGCAACGTCCAGAGCGTTTACGGGACCGTCACCGTCACCTGCCGTCACAACGACCTTACCGTCCACATCGATTTTGAACTGGGCAAAGGCGCTCTGGTCATCGGCAAAGCGGGGAAATTCGCCGCTGGTCTTGTAATAATGAAGATTGAAGAAAGGCTGGTACTTTCCGATAGCCTTTCGCACGAGGATTTCAAAACTTGCGTCCGCGCCCTCAAACTGATAGCCGTCATGCTCCAAGTCTTTTACCCGCTTGACGATTTCCGCCACCACAGGACTTGATTTCGTGAGAGACTTGTCGAATTTCTGCACTTTTTCCACAATCATGCTCTTTCCTGCGACCTCGCTCATGAGGAAGACCCGGCTGTTTCCAACGCTCTCAGGAGTGACATGCTCGTAGGCAAAAGGATTCTTAATCACCGCATCAATGTGCATTCCCGCCTTGTGGGCAAATGCGCTGGCTCCCACATAAGGCATCCCAGAGTCAAGGGCAATATTGGTAATCTCAGCGACCCGCTTGCAAATCGGGGTGAGATTCTGCACATTCTCCGGCGGAATACAGACGCAATCGCTTTTAAGCTGCAAATCCGCGATAATCGTAGAAAGATTCGCGTTCCCTGTCCGCTCTCCGAATCCCAAAAGAACGCCCTGCACATGGCTTGCCCCGGCTTCAACAGCCAGAAGGGAATTAGCCACCGCACAGCCAGAATCATTGTGGGTATGAATGCCTACGGAGACGCCGCAAGCGCCGTCTCCTTCGACAGAAACGGCTTTGCCGTTTCTGTCAACACAACTTCTTGTCTTAAAATGCTCAACCACGTGCTTCGTAATCTCGTAGCACTGCATGGGCATCATGCCGCCCTTAGTCTCGCAGAGGCAGAGAACTTTCGCCCCGCCCTCAACTGCGGCCTCAAGAGCCTTCATGGCGTAATCGGCATTTTCAGTGTAGCCCGTAAAAAAATGCTCCGCATCGAAAATAACTTCTTTTTTGTTGGCTACTAGAAATGCCACCGTGTCACGAATCATCTCAAGATTTTCTTCGAGAGTGGCGTGCAAAATCTCCGTGGCCTGAAAATCCCAGGTCTTCCCGAAAATACAAACGACCTCTGTTTCAGCCGCCAGAAGACTCTGGAGATTGGCATCCTCGCTGCACTTAATCCCCTTTCGCCGCGTTGAGCCAAAAGCCACGATTTTAGAATGATTAAGCTTGAGTTTTTTCGCCTCGGCAAAGAATTCCATGTCCTTGGGGTTCGAGCCGGGATTTCCCGCCTCAATATAAGCCACGCCCAGCTCATCCAAAGCCTTAACGATATTGATTTTGTCCTGCACTGAATAAGAAATGCCCTCGCCCTGAGAGCCGTCACGCAAAGTAGAATCAAGAATAGAAATCTGTTTCATAAATATCTCCATGGGGCTGCGGCTATCGCCGCCGGGCTTTGCCAATCCCTAGCCCTTTTACTCCGGCAAATATCTTGCCCTGTTGTTGTCTGTCTCAAAAACATCGACCGCCCACAAGTGCGTTTTCTTGGCATCATCCGACTTTTTCAAATCAGGAATCTGCTCCACAATCCCATTGTAAATGTAAACCGCGATTCGCTCCGCGCTGGGATTCTGGTCAAAAAAATCAATGTCGTTAAGATTCGTGTGGTCAAGCTTTTCGCATACAGCCTTCAAAGCCTTTTTCAGCTCAGTAAAATCAAGCAGCATCCCCCCTTCGTCAAGGGAAGAGCCTTGCACATGAGCGTAGACCTTGTAATTGTGACCGTGCAAATTCTCGCACTTACCATGATAATCACGCAAAAAATGCGCCGCCGCAAAATCAGCCTTCACACGAACCTGAAACATGAGGAAATTATATCAGAAATGCTTAAAAGAGAGAATATGGATTCCAAAGACTTTCCTTACATGAAAGCCCTGTCGCCGGAATAAAATAACCGCCACCACGAATGAAAGAGATTCCGCAAAAAGGAAGGTCAGCCAGACGAGCCATTCTGAATTTTCCAAAGACAAGGCCAGAGTCATCAAAAAATACGCCGGAGGAAGGACTAGAAAAAGCTGGCGCAAAAGGGAAATCACCAATGAGGCGAAACCGTTACCCAGAGCCTGAAAAACGCCCTGCAAGGCAATATTCGCTCCCGCAAAGACAAAACTCAATGAAATAAGGCGCATGGCACTCACGCAAAGGCTCTGGGTGTGGCCCGCAAGACCGAAGACAGCCGAAAATGGCCGGGCAAAGGCCTCAAGCAAGGCAAGTCCCAGAAGCATAATGGCCAGCGTATACAAAATGCCGTATTTGATGCCCGCGCTCACCCGCTCCTGATTCTTCATGCCAAAATTAAAGGCAACGATAGGCATAATCGCGTCCCTGAGCCCAAAAGCCGCGAACAAAATGAACTGCTGGATTTTATAGTAAAGGCCGTAAGCCGTCACAACATCCTCGCCAAGCTGCACGAAAATGATGTTCAGTCCGTAAGTCATAATAGACATGAGAGCCTGGGCGATAATAGCCGGAAGTCCGATAGAATAAATCACGGCGATAATCTTAAAGTCAGGCTTTAAAAACCTGAAATCAAAGGGAATGGCACGATTTTTCTTAAAATGGAAAAATGCCCCAAGCAAGAAAGAAAGCACCTGCCCGATTACCGTCGCCCAAGCCGCCCCTTTCACACCCAAAGCCGGACAGCCCAGCAAACCGTAAATCAATATAGGATCCAAAATCATGTTCGCCACAGCCCCGCCAACCTGTGCGATTGTCGAAAAGAGAGAAAGACCAGTCGACTGCAAAAGCTTTTCAAAAATCGAGAAAAAGACGATGCCGAAAGAATAGACGCAACAAATACTAAGATAATCTGTCGCCATAAGGGCAATCTCTTCGTTTGCCGTCTGGGAATTGATGTAAAAATTCACGCCAAAAAGAGCGAAAACAAGGAAGAGAAGATAAATCAAGGCGCACAAAAAGATTCCGTTTCCGGCGATTTTCCCCGCTTTTACCCTCTTTCCCTGTCCAAGCGTGCGGGAAACAAAGACATTGACTCCCACACCAGTGCCGATTCCCACCGCCACCATGAGAATCTGCACCGGAAAAGCTAGTGTAAGGGCGTTCAGGGCCATCTCACCGCCCTCAGCCATGTTCGACACGAAAGCCGAATCCACGATATTGTAAACCGCCTGCAAAGCCATGGAAAGAATCATAGGGATTCCCATTTTAAGCATAAGAGATTTTACCGGGAGAAAAGCGAGGGGATTCTGCACTGCCGACTCGCTTTTAAAAGCATTTTCCTTCATTTTTCCTCACAAAAAATAAAAAAGCGCATAGCCCCTAAAACAACTGGTTTTACGCTGTTTTAAGAGCTACGCGCTGTGTGAGAAAATATAATGAATTTTCAGATTTTTGTCAAAACGCAACGCCCGTGCGCCGCGTTTTCGGCAAAATCGACTACTTGCAGAAGGCGGCGATAAGTTTTTCCACGGCCTCAGGCTCGTGGCCGTTTGCCAGAAGCTGTTTTTTGTACCAGTCGGCAACGCCTGCCGTGGCGGCGCGGAAGCTCTCGGTGTCGATATCCTCCGTTTCCACCACCTCAATCACCTTGTTTTCCTTCCAGTCCTTAATCAGCTCCTGGCACTCGTAGCGGTTTATGGCCCGCTCGTAGGCAACTGCCTTCCGGGCGTTCTCGTCCACGATGCGCTTCTGCTCGTCGGTCAGGGCATTGTAGACATCGCCGTTCATGCAGAAAAAGAGGCAGTCGTAGTAGGCGTTCCACAGGGAGATGTATTTCTGCACGCTCTGTACGGAAGCCGAGGCGATGGAGGGGAGGGGATTCTCCTGCCCTTCCACCGTGTTCTGCTGCAGGGCGGTGTAGGTCTCGGACCAGTTCATGTTGGTGGCGTTTGCCCCCCAGGCCCGGTAGGCCTGCATGAGCAGGTTGGAGCCTGCCACGCGGATTTTAAGGCCCGCCAGGTCGGCAAGGCTCTTTATGGGGCGGCGGCTGTTGGTAATCTGGCGGAAGCCGTTTTCCGCAATGCCGAAGCAGTGCAGGTTCAGTCCCTCAAGGATTTCTTTAAGCTGCTCGCCCGCCTCGCCGTCGAATTTTGCATCCGCGTCCTCGTAGCTGTCGTAGATGTAGGGCAGGGAGACCACGTTGAAGCGGTCGTCCAAGGCGGAATAAATCAGGTTCGAGTGCATGGAAAGCTGGATGGGGTCTCCCTCCCTAAGGGCGGCAATGCCGTCAGGCTGGCTTCCGTTGGTCAGCTGGTCGGAAAAGCCGTCCACCAGCACGGTGACTTTTCCCCCGGTGGATTCCTTCATGAGGGCGGCAAAGTAGCGGCCTGCCTTTGCCCAGGTGCAGGTCTCTCCCGGTGAGCAGGCAAAGTGCCAGGTGGCCTTCTCCCAGTCCACGGTGGCAGGGGCCGCGTCTTTTGCCGCGTCATACTGCTCCCTGTCGTAGAGGGCAATCTGGCTTCCGTCCCCGGCAATGCTGTTGCCGGCTCTGTGGGTGACGGCGGCCCGGGGCCAGTAGGTGTAGCAGAGCAGCACCACCAGGCTTGCGCCGATCATGGGAAGAACCGCCCGGGAAATCTGGGGCAGGGTCACTTTTGCGGCGTTTTTGATTTTCAGGCTGATGGCCACGAAGAGGTTTATGCCCACCGGCGGCGTTACCTGGCCGATGGCAAGGTTCACCGTGGCGATAATGCCGAAGGCGACCGAGTTGAAGCCAAGAAGCCGGCAGACAGGAATCATCACCGGGATAAAAATGTACATGGCGCTGTTGGCGTCGATAAAGCAGCCTGCAACAAGGAAGATGACGTTAATCAGAAGCAGGAAGATGATTTTGTTCGCAGAGACGGCGGCAAGAAGCTGCTCCGCGGCGGAGGAGATTCCGAAGAGGGTGCAGACGTAGGAGAAGAGGGTTGCCGAGCCTATGATGAACATAATGCTTCCCGTGGTCTTTGCGGACTCCACCAGGATGCGGGCCATGTCCCTGAGGCTTACTTCCCGGTAGATGAACATGCCCACGATAAGACCGTAGACTGCCGCCACTGCCGCGGCCTCGGTGGGGGTAAAGACACCGCCGTAGATGCCGCCCAAGATGATGACCGGCATGAGGAAGGCCCAGAATGCGTCCTTGAAGGCGAGCCAGCGCTCCTTTGCGCCTGCCTTTTCCTTGGTGGACTGAATGTTCTTCCGCCTTACTTCCACCATGACCACTGCTATGAGAGCAAGCCCCACCAGAACGCCAGGAATGATTCCCGCCATGAAGAGCTTACCCACATCGTCGCCGGTGATGGAGGCGTAGACAACGTAGGCGATGCTGGGGGGAATGATGATGGCGATGGAGCTGGAGGCCGCCATGAGGGCCGTGGCAAAAGGCGCGGAAAAGCCCGCCTCAATCATTGCCGGGATGAGGATTGCCCCCAAGGCGGCAACTGTCGCAGGACCCGAGCCTGAGATTGCGCCAAAGAGACATGACACGACAATGCACACAATTGCAATACCGCCCCGTGTGTGCCCAATGCAGGCGTTTACGAAAGCGATGAGCCGCTTTGAGATGCCAGCTTTTGCCATGATGTTTCCTGCAAGGACGAAAAATGGAATTGCCAGGAGCAGTGTCTTTGATATGCCTGAATAGGTGTTCACTGCAATGACGGAAAGCTTCTGCCCGGCGGCAAGGATTGCTGCCACGGAGGAGGCGCCAAGACAAATGGCGATTGGCACATCCGCAAGGAGCAGAACGGCGAACACTACAAAAAGAATGGCTGTAATCATTTAGCTTCCTCCTTTTGCTTCTGGGAAGAGAAAAAATCTGTAAGATTTTCCACAAAATGCAGCACAAGGCAGAGACCGCAAATCGGAATGAACGACCAGAAAATCCAGCGTGGCAAGTGCATGACGAAAGTATGCTCTCCCTGCTGCATACTGGACAGAGTTCGCAAAAATCCCTGCCAAGTGAGCATGGCGCAGTAGACAATGCTCACCAGACTTGATAACAGCTTTTGGAATGTTTTCTTTGTGCCTGAAAGTCTGCTTGAGACAATGGCAAGACCGATAAGCCCTTCGTTTTCCCGTGCGCACAGGGCGGCACCCATGAGAGATACAAGGACGAATAGGGCAATAACCAGCTCGTCGGCAAAGGCGAGGGAGTGATTGAACACGAATCTGCCTATGACGTTGGCAAACGTAAAGGCGAGTGTCACTGACATGGTGATTGCCAAAAGGTATTTTTCTACCCTGGCAACACCGTTCATGACTTTTTTGAACATGAGGTTTCCTCCTGATTTTATATATGTGCCAATTTTAAAAGTATATCAAAAAACTGGGACTATGACTTTAGAAAACAGTAAGAAATCGATTCAATTGTAAATCGATATTTGAAATGTCTTATTTGAAAAACTCTTTCTTGAATTTGTGTTCCGTCTTGCCCACTGAAATTTCTTGGATTATACTGGACTGAAAGAATATGACGCAATCTGAACGAAGACGATTTTTAATCCAGACCCTGCTTGCAGAAAATTCTGGATATGCGGGTATCGATATTCCTCAAGATGAATACGGGCAAAAGCGGCTTTTGCGCTCTTTGGTAAATGTGCGCCCAGCTCTTCCCGCAAGCGAAGAATTCCTGCGTGTGCAGGATGAGTATTTAATAGAAGAAAATAATTCTCGTGGCATAACCGACATTAAGGACTTGGCTCCCATGCAGAACGGGCTTTATCTTTGGCGGGGGGACATCACTACGCTTCGGGTGGGCGCAATCGTGAATGCTGCCAATAGCGGAATGACAGGCTGCTATCAGCCATGCCACGCCTGTATCGACAACTGCATCCACACCTTTGCGGGAATCCAGCTCCGCGCCGTCTGTGCCGACATCATGGAAAAACAAGGATACGAAGAGCCGACGGGACAGGCAAAAATCACTAAAGCATTCAATCTGCCCTGCGATTATGTGATTCATACTGTGGGACCCATTGTTGGCTTGCGGCTTACAGAGCAAGATTGCAAACTTCTTGCAAGCTGCTACAAATCCTGCCTTTCCATTGCCCAAGAAAACAACGTTGGTTCAATCGCCTTTTGCTGCATTTCCACAGGTGTGTTCCATTTTCCGCAGGACAAGGCTGCCCAAATCGCTGTTGAAACCGTGGGGGAATGGAGGGCTGGAACTGGAAGCGGCATTAAAGTGATTTTCGGCAATCTCGAAAAACCCTTGCATTTTTGCTGCTTTTTCAGTACAATAAATATGTAGCAGTAGAAGATGAAGGAGTAAATAGATTTGATAATTTATTATAACATTAATGAAAAAAAAAGACAAGATATTAAAAGTATATAAATGAATGTATAATAATATTTATATATTTTTCTTACAAGCTTATAATATTAGATATATAGATATATTTATATATTTATTTTCTTATATA
>CALGGS010000252.1 GCA_937915735.1 uncultured Treponema sp. | reverse complement strand
GTATGCTTATGTCTTCCCATAGTAATTCTCCTTTATAAAATTATGCCTTTGGCTTTTTAGCACCGTACTTAGAACGAGCGCGTTTTCGTCCGTCAACACCGAGAGTATCTTTTGTACCACGGATAATGTGATAACGAACACCAGGAAGGTCCTTTACACGACCACCACGGATAAGAACAACTGAGTGCTCCTGCAAGTTGTGTCCAATACCTGGAATGTATGCAGTAACCTCAATTCCATTTGACAAGCGAACACGAGCTACCTTTCGGAGAGCTGAGTTCGGCTTTTTTGGAGTAACAGTCATAACACGAGTACAAACACCGCGTTTCTGAGGGCAAGACTCAAGAGCAGGAGCTTTTGTTGAGTTTGCAATTGACTGTCGTCCTTTACGAACAAGTTGATTGATTGTAGGCATTGCCTTTCTCCTATTAGTTTGCCGGCCAGCACTCCGGACAAAATCCACGCATTAAAACCCAAATGCGATAGGTTCGTCTATATTATAAGATTTGGGAAATGATTTCAATAGAAAAATCGGAAAAACAATACATTTTCTGTCGTTTTTCGCATTTTTTCAAGTTCTGAACAAAGCTTATACCTTGTAACTATAATAAAAATATTTTATTTTTCTAGTTATGAAGAAATCCTTAGCATCTGTTTTATTCCTATTCTCTTTCGTTTTTTTATCGGCAAAGAGCGTCGTTTCAGATTATACATTACAGAAGGTCGAAGATTTTGTTACATTCCGTGTTACCCTTAAAAGCGAGGAAGATGAAGTCGCATATAAAAAAATTTTAGATTTAAAGGAAGAAGCCCTGTCTTCCCTAAAAGAGCACGCCATTGATTATGAGCAGGAAGAATGTATTCTTGAAACACTCTATCTTATTGAATATTACGAGCATGCGCTAAATTCCACGGGAAATCAAAAAGAGCTCCGTGACCAGATAAAAAATCAGATGAAAAAAAATGTAGAATGCATCGATAAGCGAAAAAAAAATCAGATTAATGACTGGCTGTATCACTTTACGGGAGATGTAACCGCCTACTATATGACCCGCTCCCTTGCCGCCACCTTATTATACGGAATGAAGGTTAAGGGCTACTACGAAAAAGCACTTGAAGTAAATCCGGAAAGTGCCTCGCCAAGCGTTTGTCTTGGAAACTGGTATTTTTATGCTCCCGGACTTTTTGGCGGTGGAAAAGCAAAGGCGAAGAAATTTTTTGAAACCGCGCTTAAAAATTCAAAAACAGGTGGCGAAAAATATCTTTCTTACATCGGCTATTCACAGGTCAACTACGAGCTAAAAAATTATGACGAAGCAAAAAAATATCTTCAGATGGCATTCGACTTGAATCTCGGACGAAAAGATTTGGATTTAATCGCCCGCTGCAACGAAAAAGGCTACTCTTATTTTCAGTATTTGCGTAACCGTTCAGGAATTGACGAAGAAATGGCGGCAGAGGAAAAGGGAGAGGATGACTAGCGGCCTTAATTCCGTTTTTTTAGCAATATTTCCAGTCGACGCCGTTATCCGTCATAAAGATTTTTACCGTGCTATTTTCGATAAATGAATTTTCGAAGAATGAAGGAATATCCATCGCAGAGCCAGACAAAAGCTCCTCAGGATTATAGCTCAGAGTGATTTTAGACTCCTCCCCTTCTCCATAACAGCGGCTGACGGCTCCGTTCAGGCGCACTATGTTTTCTACGACTTCAAAATATTGCATTTTGTTTTTTTCTTCATATTTGAATTTTAAAAACGAAAGCTGCATTTTTTCAATTTCGGCGTGCTTCGCCTCGTCTGCCTTCCAGCCGCTTTCAAGCGAGCAGTTGTTTATCTTCTGCCATTCAGCAAAATCCTGAAAGAACTTAGACGGACTCATTTTTAAGGGCGACAAAACCGCCAGAAACCAAGTGACTGCCCGCCCAAGGCTGTAAAAAACATTCACGGCGAAGGCTGTCTCCCTGCACATTTTTATGTCCTGCGTCGAAAAAGTGGCGGTAGGTTTGGGAAAAATTCTCGTGTCACGCACGGAAATGTCAGACAACTGAGGAAAGTCAATATGATTCGGATAAAGGGAAAGGGCAAAATCAAGCCTGTCACGAAAAAGCTTAACGCTATCCCCGCTTGCCGTCGCATAATCCATATCAAAGCCAAAAACCAGCCCCAGGGTGTTAAGCATATCGGCCCGGCGGGAATAGAATTTTTTGTCAAAAAGATATGTTCCGTTTTTTGAGATTCCGGAAAGAGGAATTTCAAGCGTGCAATAAAGCTCACTGCAAGCCTTGCAGACATCCATATCAAGGACTGTCGCCGAAACTGGCAAAGTCAAAAAAACATCGCCGCATTTTAAGCGAAAACTCTCCAAAAAGTGAAGGAGTTTTCCCTTGTGTGACAAAATCGCTTCGTCCTGCAAAGTAAATTCAGTGATTCCTTTTTCAGAAAAAGAAGAAAGAGATGATTCCAGATTTGCCGAAGAAAATTTAAATGTTTGAACCATAAATTCTTAAAAGCAAAGCGTTAGGGATAGTAGTGGCGGCTAAGCCGTTCCGAAGCGATGAGATTGTCGGGTCTAAGCAAGGGCGACAATCAATGCCCTTGAGCCCGACAATGACAGAGCGTAGGAATGGAGCGATAGCGGAACCCATACGAGCACGAAAACGAGTGTGCTCGCGGATAGCCTGACCTCCGGTTGGTGAGCGACGGCGAACAAACCGGAGGGAACGCCCGTATTTACAAAAGGTTAATTCCGTTCTTTTTGCACTCTTGTCGCATTTCGTCCGGCCAAATTGAAACCTGAATTTCGCCGATGTGAGCCTTTCTGAGGAAGAACATACAGAGCCGGCTTTGTCCGATACCTCCGCCCATCGTGTATGAAAGCTCGCCATTTAAAAGCCGCTTGTGGAATTCAAGGTTTGCCCGCTCCGGACAGCCTCGTTCTTCAAGCTGGAGGCGAAGGCTTTCAGGGCTTACGCGGATTCCCATTGAAGAAAGCTCGAAAGAAGATTGCAAGACAGGATTCCAGACAAGAAGGTCGCCGTTCAAGCCCCTGTGGCCGTCCTCGCCCTCACTAATCCAGTCGTCGTAGTCAGGAGCGCGTCCGTCGTGAATGGTTCCGTCGCTCAATTTTCCGCCGATTCCGATTAAGAAAACGGCTTTGTACTCCTCGCAGATTTTGTTTTCCCGCTCTTTTGGAGTGAGGGCCGGGTATTTTTTCTGTAAATCGTCCGCATAAACAAAGGTGATTTCATCCGGCAAAATCGGCTTGATGCTTTCGTAGCGGTCATAAATGTAAAATTCAGTGCGTTTAAGGCAGGCGTAAATCTTTTTTACGGCAAGCTTTAGCCTCTCGACAGTTCGGTTTTCTTTGCTTATGCAGGAACACCAGTCCCACTGGTCAACATAAAGAGAGTGAATGTTGTCCAAGTCCTCGTCCGCACGGATTGCGTTCATGTCAGTATAAATTCCAAAGCCGGGATTGAGCTTCATATCCGTAACCTTTACCCTTTTCCATTTTGCCAGCGAGTGAACGATTTCCATTTGCGCATCGTTCATATCTTTTACAGGAAATTTTACAGCCCGCTCGACACCGTTCAAATCGTCGTTAAGACCTTTGCCGCTCTGAACAAAAAGAGGCGCAGTGACACGCGTAAGATTTAAGGCAGTTGAAAGCTGTGTTTGGAAAAAGTCTTTTACCATTACGATTGCGTGCTCAGTTTCTTTTTCGGCAAGCAATGATTTGTAGTTTTTTGGAATTGTTAAACTAGACATGATTTTTGCTCCATATTCAATATGGAACTAGATTTTAGCAAATTTAAGGTGCAACATCAAGTTGAGGCATTTTTCATTACCGAAAGTCCTCCTATTTCCTAAAATCACTTTTTTCTATAAAATAACTCTATGGCAGATACAAAATCACAATTCAAATCTCTTATCGCAGACGCAGTAAATGAAATCATAAAAGAAAAAAATCTTG
>CALGGS010000251.1 GCA_937915735.1 uncultured Treponema sp. | reverse complement strand
GCAAGGGAGCTTGCATGTTTTGTCTGGGGAATGATGAATTTTGTTGACAACAGGAAAACGGTCTTTAACAAAATTGATGAGGGGGATCTTTCCGACATTCAAAAACCGGTCGAGGAGTTTATCGCGTAATGAAATCAAATCACCTGCGGGGTGAAACTTTCGCTAAAGATATTCTGGCGAAAAATTAACTTGTATCATAACGGAAGGGATTTGTGAGCATTTAAGGAATTATCTTCGGGCGGTTTATGAGCGGGAAACTTTTTAACTTCCTATGCTCGCAGTTAGAGAGAAAGAATTCCAGGCGGACCATTGACCTGTCGGTAAACCTGATTTTCAGGCGAATCCACGTATATCAGAATGGCCATGTGCCGATCTATCGCTTCCCTTCCGTTTTTTTATATTTTTTTCTCAAAAGGAGTTTTTTATGTTGACAAATGGCACAACATATCAAACCGCACAGGCCTTGAGCCTGTGTCGGCTTTGAACTTCTTGTTAGGTGTTCTCATTATCGCCAAACAAGATTCTTACAAAATCCCGTCTTGAATACATTATTCTTATTACCTTCACACAATCTTCTTCTATTCTGTAAAAAATAGAATAATTGTTCGCAAGCACAAATTTATAATCTGTTGGAAAAGAAACATATCTTTCTACAGGAATTCCTATTTCTGGATAATTTGCTAAATCTTCATAAGTTTCGACAATTTTCTCTACAGTATTATGAGCGGCAATTGGATTCTTCAATTCATTTTCAATATAGTTTTTTATTTCGAGCAAATCTTCTGCCGCCTGTGGTGAAATCTCTACTTTAAACATTATAGTCCTACCATCGTGCGAACATCATTTGTACTAAGCCAGCCTTTTTCTTTTGCGGAATCCTCTCCTTTTTTAAGTTCGGCAAATAAAGTTTTTGTGGCTGTAAGTTTTTCATAATCCTTTATTGAGATCACCGCATAGCAGCCTCGTCCGTTTTTTGTGAGAAAAACAGGAGATTCATCTGCCACATCCTGCAGAACTTCATTATAATTTCGCAAATCTGAAACTGGTTTTATTGCAATCATAATTACCTCACAAAACTTCGTAATACTTTACGAATTATATTGTACGGTATTTTGCAAAATTTTCAAGACATAAAAAACACGGCTTGACCTGATTTTTTGTTCAATTTGTTTTTCCTTACTTAATATTATGAAGCTTACAAAAGTCATAAAAATAGAGAAAATATGTTTAGATCTTGCGAGCGAAGTAGCGAGCGTCACATAACTTGCGTTTTAAACCGTAAAACGATTTTGCCTAATGGGAAAAATTGGCGCAAAAGTTGCGGTGACGCAAAGCCACGAGGCGCAACTTTTAAGAGACATAAGTTTTTATCGGTTTTGAAAACTCTTGTTAGGTTTTATTACTTCTTTTGACTCTTATTTATATCAAAGATATTAGTATGTGAATTGATTCTATAGAGTGTAATTACAAGCAGTTCTCCTGTTTCCCAGCGTTTATATACAAAAGCAAATCATGACTGACATGACATTCACGATAATCGTCATAATTCCCATGCAAATCATGATCATTATAATTGGCATCAAGAGTTTCATTGTCCAAGAGTTTTTTGATTACAACATCAACATCTGCACTTTCTAACAGAAAAGTGGGGAATTACTCTTTACAAGTTGCCGTAATTACTCCTATTGCAACTGGAAATGTTACGATTCACTGTTCTCATCCAAAAGCCTCAAATCAAAAGGATATTGTTCTATATATTTCACAGTATTCTGAGTTTGCTTTTGAAACAACTTCCGTAAGCCTTACAAAAGGAACGAAGAGTTTTGTGAATATGGAAGTTCCTGCAACAAGCGTTTCTACCAAAGTTGTTTACAGTGCAAAGCGGACTGATGGAACTTCTGCATCTGATTTAATGAGTGTAAGCGGCACTAACTCTGTCTGTATTTTAGACCCTGTATCAGCAGGTACATGTATTGTCTATGCTGATTTAGTTGCAACGTCATCAGGAATCAAACAGGCAACTGCACAGCTTTTGGTAAATATTGAAGAATCAGCAGCTGACGTAACTTATATAAATTACTCTGGTGCTACTGTCATTACGCTTGAAAAAGGCGAGACTCAGACTTTGAGTGCAACGCTTGCAGGAACAAAAGCCACTACTGGCGATGAAAAATACTTGAAGTGGAAGTCTTCTGACCCAAGCATTGTTGAAATAACCCCTTCTCCTTCTTCATCTGGATATACTATGAATGACCAGATTAAGATTACTGGAAAGAAAGCAGGGCAGGAAGCTACCGTTACAATCTCATGCGATAAATATGACGGAATAAGCAATGTCATTCTTTATGTAATTGTTCCGGGTGAGAATGTTGCAAACATTCTTTTGGACAGAAGTGCGATGAACCTTATTATGGGCGATAACGCACAAAGCATTACAGCCTCTATTACAAATGCAGCAGACGGTGACTATGAAAATCTTGAATGGACTGTCCAGCAGGATTCTGACAATCCAGTGGTAAAGTTAAGCGGTTCTGGGAAAAAAGTAAGCATTTATCCTCAAAGTGTGGGAAGTGCCGTTATTACTGCAACCGTTCCTTCTTCTTTAAGAAAAGCATCCTGTACCGTGACGGTTGAACCACCTAAGCAGATTATTCTTAGTATGAACAGCATAAACTGCTATCCGGGTGAAGAATTCAAGATTACCTATACCGTTTCTCCTGAAAGTGAAATGAACAGCATTACTTGGACTACTACAGATTCAAGTTATGTCGGCTGGTCTGACGACAAGAATGGTACTCTTACTTGTTTTGGAAAATACAATGAAGGAACTTGTACAATTACAGGTACAACTGCAAGCAAAGCAAAGGCAAGTATAACCATTACAAATGAATGGGGTAACACACTCAACCTCTCGAAGTCACTTATTAAGACAATTCCTGTTGATAAAGGAGACGGAACTTTTGATGTTGATTTTGAATTGAAACCTGCTTGTGCTGAGATTCATGTTCAGGGAAACCGGTTTTTAACAGGTTCAAAAACATTGAAGCTGAAAGACGGAACATATACTAGCTATAGCAGCGACAATAGTATTTATAAAATCACAAGCGATTACTTTACAAGGATTGATGAGCAGACTGGAACTGCATACGGTACAATCCATTTTATTCCTCTTGCAGAATCAAAAGGAGTAATACAGGTAATTGCATACAATCCTGTAAGCATTGATGGAAATGCGCCTCTTGGAAAGATTGCAGAGAAAGATATTGAAGGCGACATTTATTACAATTCTCAAGACTTTACATTAAGCAATTTTTCTACAACAGGGAAATATTCTTCTTTTGACAATGATTCTAAGATTCTCACTGTAGGTGATGGTGAAAACATTAGATTTATTGCCAGTTGCACTAATGAAAATGCTTCTCCAGCAATAAGTGGAGTTGATTTTGAAAAAAATGCCAACTATTCAAACGAAAAAATCAAAAAATACGGAACTGTTGGTGGCTCTGTTACAATAGAATCCCTTTCGATGATTCCGGATCCAGAAAAATTAGTTCCACAAACTTCTGGTTCAAATGAAACAGGAAAATATTTCTTATTTTCAAAGGACTTCAACAAAACAAACGGATATTACAAGGCGAACAATGCTAACGAAGCTGACAATTTGAACAATCAGAATAATACCGTTCGTCTGGAGCATCTTTATATCGGTACTCTTAATATTAAATATACACCTGTCTATACAAGTTCTGAATTGACATACAAGATTCCAGTTTACCTTGATATAAGAAACTGCTCTTGTACATATTAAAACATGGGAGTTATAGAAAATGAAAAATATTAGAAGGATTTTCAATCTTGTTCCACTGTTTGTTGTAAGTATGCTCTTCTTTTCATGTCACTTTTTTGCGAGCTTTACAGAAACAGAAGATGATAAAGTAAACTCGGTTGAGTTTGACAAGAATTCTCTTGAAATTTCTGTAGGTGCAATGGATATTATCAATGTAACCATTTCTTCTACAAAAGGGCAGAACAATGAACATGTTACATGGTATTATGATGAAAACATCATTTCTGCTGCTACGGATAATTACTCTATCGTAATTACAGGATTAAATGCCGGAACTACAGTTATAAAGGCTACCTGTGGTGACAAGTCTGCCCAATGTGCTTTGACTGTAGTTGCAGAAGGTGAAGAAACAAAGGTTCAGAATCCTTATGTTTATGTTTCTTCTGATTATGTGAGCATTGCGCCAGGCGACACAGAAAAAGTTTATGCCTCGATTTACGGCGGAACTGTAAGTGACAAGAACGGCTTTACTTTTACGAGCGACAAGCCGGGAATTGCCTCTGTCTATGTTGAAGGAAACTATTGCTGGATTACAGGAAAAAGCGAGGGCTTGGCAAAAATTACCTGCAAACATTCTAAATGTTCATACGGATATTCTTTCCTTGTTGCAGTAACGGCTTCAAGCCTTGATGTTCCTTACATTACTACTTCAAGCAATATCCTTACGATAAATAAATCAACTGAAAGCTCAAAATCTTTAACAGTAGATTTAAAAAACGCCGCATATACGACTTATAAAGACGACTTTACTTTTTCTGTAGTAGATGACGGCGGAAACATTATGACAAACCCGAATGTTTCTATTTCAGCTACGGCTAACAAAGTAACTGTAACGCCTCTTGAAAGCGGCTCTTGCTATGTAAAAGTAAGTCATCCGTCAGCTTCTTATGATTTTAATGTGCTGGTCCGTGTCGTAGAAAACTTGGATTCTGCGTATATTGAGCCTTCTTCTACTTATGTAGTGGTAAACGGTTCTACAAGCAAAACTATAGAACTTTCCATTGCAGACTTGCCTGACGGAACATCTGTTGATAATGACAAGTTTGAATGGGAATTCTCTGAAAATGCAGAAAACTATCTTGATTACTCCATTTATAACGGAAGTGAGAGCGGAAAGGGTAACACCGTATGGCTTACTGGTAAGAAAAACGGAGCTGTAAAAATTACTGTCTCACATCCACTTTGCTCCAGCACAAGAAGTATCCTTGTTCTGGTAAGAAACATTGTTTCTGAAGCATCTTCATCTAAAGTCTACATTACAACAAGCCAGAACTATGTTGAAACAAAAGTTGGAGATGAAGATACAAAAATAAACATCAGTATAAACAACATCTCTTCCGGCGAAAATGACCTTGAATGGGAAATCTTGAACGATGCCGCAGACGGCTCTTCTGACCCTGTAATTATGTATACAGGCGGAACAGGAACATCTACTTCAAAATCTGTTTCTCGTGCAGCAATCTCAATGACTAGCGGTTATGCAATTATTACTCCATTAAAAGAAGGTAGGGCAACTATAACAATCTCCCACCCAAAAGCTGCATACTCTACAAAAATCCTTGTGAATGTACTTGTTTCTGATTCTGTTTCAGTAGAACCTCTTGTGCTTTCTACAACAAATCCTTTCATAGAAATTAAAAATGGTGAAACCGAAAGTATTTCTGTAACTCTTACTGGGACTGCAAAAGAAGCTGGTGATGAGAGTAATATTGTATGGACCTGCTCTGATTCTAACTTTACTGTTTTATCTGACGGAGCAACTGCAAACATTACTGCAAATGGAACTGGACTTCATAAAATTACTCTTATGGTAAGCCATGAAAAGGCAAAATATCCGCTTAACATTGTGCTTGTAAGCTATGATGAAGTTACAGACCTTGAAAACCTCAGTACCCTTTATGCTTCCCAGAGTTCGTATACGATGTATACGGAAAATGAACTTAATATTTTTGTAACGCCTGTTTCTTATTCTGATTCACAGACTTATACAGAAATTGATGAAAACGGAAACGAAATTACATACAATCAAATGAACACTGTAGATGCTTCTGTTTCTTGGTCAGTGACTAAAGGACTTAATGATGTAATCGGTTTTACCCAGTATGGAAACTCTGCAAATATAACAGGAATTGGTGCAGGAACTGCTGAAATTACAGCCTGTCTTACGGACAATCCTTCTGAAAAAGTTACTTTTTACATAAATGTAAAACAGAGCGGGAAAATTGATGATGAAAAGCCTTGTTATCTTACAACCTCTTACAATGTCGTTACGACTACTGTAGGAAACACTGAAAATATCAATGTAACTCCTGTGAATATTGACGGATTAAAGTTTGAACAGACTGTATGGAAAAACAATAATCCTGAGCTTTTTTCAGTAACCGCAAACGGAGCAGATGCAACAATCACTGCTTTGCAGGAAGGTAGCGGAACTATAGAGATTTCCCATCCTCTTTCTAACAATACTCTGACCCTTACGGTTCATGTAGGAAGTGAGTATGTCTATTCAAATACTGATGTCTGCTATATCTCATCTGATGACACTGTAACGCTCACAACAAAATCAGATGATGTTATGTTCTATGCTGTTTTGTGCCATACAGAAAGCTCTCTTACAGAAACAAAAGGTTTTACTTTTTCGAGTTCTGACACAGGCATTTTTAGCGTAAGCTACAGCTCTGATAAAAATTACTGCTACATTAAGCCAAAAAAAGACGGGCAGGGAACTCTTACTATTCACCATGCAGACGCTGAATATGACAAGGAAGTTCTTGTAATCATTCAGAAAACTGCGGCGGAACTTGCGGATATTCCTTATATCTCAACTTCTCAAAATGTAGCAACCGTTATTCAGGGCGAATACGCAACTTTAACCGTAGCATTGAAGAATGCCGAAAATTATGAAGCTTCAAACTGGACTTGGTCTTCTTCAAACGGAAATATCAGTGATGTTGTCGTAAACTCCGGCACTACTGCAATGATTTCTGGCGTTAATCCGGGTACGACTAAAATCACTGTTTCTCACACAGACTGTCTTTATCCGCTTGAGATAATCGTAATCTGCCTTGATTCTAATTCTGTATCTAGCAATCCATTTATTCATACAAGCTCGAACATCGTAACTCTTACAAAAGGCGGAGCAACAACTGTTACTGCTGATATGACTGGCGGCTCTTCCAGTGATGATACTTCTTTTGTCTGGACTATTGCAGATTCTAGCGTTGCATTGATTTCAAACGGTTCAGGTTCTTGCTATATTAAGGGGCTTAAAGCTGGACAGACTTATATTACAGTACGTAATACAAATTATCCTGATGCTTATTCAAAGACTGTTTTTGTAAGGGTAGAGGACACAACTGTTGCAGACTGCTACATTACTGTAACTTCAAAAGTTCTTAAAATAAATCCTTCTGATACAAGCGGTGAAACAATTACGGCAACCCTTGAAAACGGAGCTGTCTTGGACGCACAGGATTTTGTCTGGTGGGCTGATGACTATAATATTGTTTCTCTTTCTGCAATAACCGACACTGCAAGAATCGTTCCTACAGGAGTTTCAGGAACTACTTATGTCCATATAAAGCATCCTAAAGTTGTTACAACGGTTGATATTCTTGTAATGTGTTCGGAATATACAGAATTTGCGTTCAAATATCTTTCTAAGGATATTCTTGAAAAATCAATTCTGTTTGTTCCTATGGAAATTCCTGTTACAAGTGAAGAATCATGGATTGAATATGAATCTTCCAATAATAATGTTGTAGTTGCTACAGGAAGTAATCAGGTCTGTATGATTGCAGGAGTAATGCAGGGAGTTGCAAATGTAACGGCAACACTGAAAACTGCAAACGGAACTGTAGGAACTTCCCAAATGGCCGTAATCGTAAACAAGGCTGATACGACTATTAACACAATTTCTATGAACTCAACTGTAATAAACATGGAGATTGGAGAAAGCCAGATCTTAGAAGCTCTTCTTTCCGGCAATAGTATAAGTACAAACTAAATCGGCTACACTAGACTAGACAAAAAAATTAAGGGGTCGCACAATGGAGGAAGA
>CALGGS010000250.1 GCA_937915735.1 uncultured Treponema sp. | reverse complement strand
GGGCCCAATCCCCAATCCCCAATCCCCAATCCCCAATCCCCAATCCCCATTTGAACAAATTTTAATAATAAACACAAAAATAGATAAATTAAAATAAAAATTAAATAAATAAAATAGCAAATTTATTAAATTAATAATATTAATAATTAATTATATTTTATCGCAAATTGATTCATTATTTTTTTCATTTAATTTTTTTGTTTATTTTGTCCATTTTCTCTATTTCTTCCTTTTTTAGTATTAAACCAATCCTCATAGTTTAATAATAAATCCCTGATAGAGTTCATATAGACATTAATATTGATATTATCAGATCTATTTTCTTTTGATTTAATATTTTTAAGAAATTCTTCCAAATGATTATTTCTGATAATATGGCTCATATCAATATATTTTTTGTTCAAATAATAAATCGTTTTTGTTTCTACATTTTCTTCCAAAATTTTTTTGATTTTTGAATAATTTGCATATTCATCATTATTTTTTTTGTATTTAGCACTTATTTTTGTATTAGAAAAAATATCTTCAATTGTTCTATCCATTAATTTTATATTAAAATCCTTTTTTAAATATTCATTAATTGATTTATCAATTTTATAAATTGTAACAGACTTATCATTAAGACTATCATTTAACAAATTTACTATCCAATCCATTACATTAGTCTTGATTTTTCTCATCATATTATCTTGTGAATCTTTATTATGTTCCGAAGAATTCTTTTTTTCTATCTTTTCTGAATTTTCTGATTTTTTCTTTCGACCCCTTTTGATACCTAAAAAATTTTCTTCCGGTGCTTTTTCAATTAATTCATTTAAATTAAGAATATTTGAATAAAAAGGAGTTTCTTTTTTATCTTCCTTAATTTCTTCTTTTTTGTCTTCTTTAATTTCTTCATTTTTTTCTTCTTTGACTTCTTTCAAATTTATTGTCGTGGTGTTTGGTTTGGTTGTTTTATCATTAATGTTATCACCAAATATGATATCAATTTGACTTTTTGGGTAAATGTTGAAATCTAAATATTCTTGTGGCTCTTTTTCACCAAAAAGATTTTCATCGTCTCTTTCGGTCTGATAAATCAAATCTATATTTCTATTCATATATTCATTGTTGTCATCATTATAATTTCCGTTCTCGTTCAAATATGATAGGTCTTCTAATTGTTTTTCTTTTTCTTCAAATGAGTATAAATTGAAGTTTAACATAATTATTTATTTTCTCGGAATACAATGATTATAAATAACCTTTTTATTACCCGTTTCTACCTCTTCATAATAATTTAAAGGATACTCTATATGAATTTTATACCAAGCTTCACCATATATAGTAGCTTTAGCTGATACCCTATTTTTTAAATTATCATAAAGCATAATATTACTACTTACTATAACATCTCCTTTTTTAACATAGTCATTAGTATTTTTTAATACATCCCCACTTGATGCAATTATCTTTTTTATTATGGCATCTTTTTTAGCTACCACATTATAAATATTATTATCATTAGATATATTATTAATTTTTCTTGGTTCTAATGTAACAATATATTTAGTACCATCCTTTTTTATTGTAAGCCCCAGCTTGTAGGCGACGACCTTTTCGTAACAAACGTTAAATTCCTTGAAAAGGGAATCAAAGAAGGAGCAGGAAACGCAATTCTCATCAAAGTAAACCAGATTGGCTCCCTCACAGAAACCCTTGAAGCAATCGAAATGGCCCACCGCCACGGCTACACCACGGTCACAAGCCATCGTTCAGGCGAAACCGAGGACACCACAATCGCCGACATCGCAGTGGCAACAAACTCAGGTCAGATTAAGACTGGCTCTATGAGCCGCACAGACCGCATGGCAAAATACAACCAGCTCATCCGAATCGAAGAGGAGCTGGGCGACACAGCAGTCTACGGCTACAAGAAACTCAGATAAGTCTTAGCGAAAAACAAACTAACCACAGATGACACGAACTGATATTTTATCAGGATATTTTGTGAAATCTGTGGTTTATTTTTTATATTTTAATCCAAAAAAAAACTTTTCTTATTCTAAATTCTGTATTAAAATAAAAGATATTAAAAAAATTGGAGTCAAAAATGAAAAGTAAAATCAGATTTTTTTTAGTTATTGCAATCCTTGCAGCATTTATCGGAAATGCATTTGCAAAATCTAACGGAGTTGACAGAATTAAGAGAGCAGGCTCACTCACAGTCGGAGTAAAAGACGATGTTCCGGGATTTGGTTACTTGAATCCAAAAACAAAGGAATACGAAGGTCTTGAAATCGACATTGCGAAGGCTATTGCAAAGCAAATACTTGGAAGCGAGTCAAAAGTTACATTTGTTCCAGTCACTGCAAAGAACCGCAGCGCGTTCTTAAATCAGGACAGGGTTGATGTCGTAATCGCAACCTTCACCGTCACAGAAGAGCGCAAGCAGAATTACGATTTTTCAGATATTTACTACACGGACTCAGTAGGCATTATGGTCAAAAAATCATCTGACATCACGTCTTTTAAAAATCTTGAAAACAAAAAAGTCGGAGTCACACAAGGCTCTATGACAACAACAACAATAAAAAACGCCGCAATCAAGGAAGGTGTTTTCTTAAATGTCGTTACATACCCCTCAAATCAGACTTTAAAAGATGCCCTTGACCACGGAGAAATCGACGCATTTGCAATCGATCACTCAATTTTACACGGCTATCTTGATGACTCAGTTACAATTCTGCCAGAGCACTATGACGAAATGATGTACGCTGTCGCAATCAAAAAGGACAACTCTGTCGTCACAAAAACCGTAAACGAAGTAATCAAAAGCCTCGTAAAATCAGGCGAGCTCGACAAATTGCTCGTAAAGCATGGACTTAAATTCTAAATCAACGCTTCAAGCTTTTCTCGGATAAACTCGCTCTTTTCTTTTAAGCCGATTTTTCCTGCTTGCAAAAGAATCATATTCGGCTTAGTCGGGTCCAGCCTGACTTTGCCGGAACTTTCTTTTATGAGCTTTAAAACCCGGTCTATTTTTATATTGCTTACCTTCGAGAATTCAATCTGAATTATGCCCTGCTTTTCTTTTAAGCTGGAAATAAAGAGTTTTTTGGCGATTACGCGCACTTCTGCAAGGCTTAAAAGTGAGTAAACCTCATCTGGAATCGGGCCGAAACGGTCTTCAAGCTCCAAATACATAGTTTCAAGCTCGTCTTTGTCCTGAACGCCGGCGATTTTCTTGTAGACTTCCATTTTGGTCTGCAAATTCGGGATGTAGGAATCGGGGATAAAGCCGGAATACTCAAGCTCCATAAGAACCTCATTCTGCTCCTCATAATTCTCACTGTTCATAAGTCGCTCGACAGCCTCATTTAAAAGCTTTACATATAAGTCAAAGCCCACGGAGTAAACCTCGCCCGACTGGTCACGCCCTAGAAGATTTCCAGCCCCGCGGATTTCCATATCCTTCATAGCGATTTTAAAGCCACTTCCCAGCTCGGTGAAGTCAGAAATAACCTGCAGGCGCTTCATGGCGACTTCAGAGAGAACTTTATTTTCAGGATACAAGAGATAAGCATAGGCTTTTCTGTCACTCCGTCCGACACGACCTCGGAGCTGGTAAAGTTGGCTTACTCCGTACATATCTGCCCTGTCGATGATAATCGTGTTCACATTGGGAATGTCAATTCCGTTCTCTATAATCGTTGTCGCAATAAGAATGTGGAAGCCCCCCATCTTAAAGCGGCGGAAAATATCATCAAGCTCTTCGGCACTCATTTGGCCGTGAGCCACATCAATCATCATCTCGGGGACAATCTGCTGCAATTTTCGCCGCACTTCGTCAAGGCTTTCTACCCGGTTGTGAAGATAGAAAACCTGCCCTCCTCGCTCGACCTCCTGCCGAATCGCCTTTGCGACACGCTCTTCGGTGTATGCGTCAACAATCGTCTCAATCGGCTTTCTTGTCTGTGGGGGAGTCGTCAAAAGCGACATATCCCGGATTTTTAAAAGACTCATGTGAAGGGTTCTGGGAATCGGGGTCGCGCTCATTGCAAGGCTGTCGATATTTGCCTTCATATTTTTGAGCCGCTCTTTGTCTTTAACACCGAACCGCTGTTCCTCGTCGATAATCATAAGGCCCAAATCCTTAAAAATTATGTCTTTCTGAATGATTCGGTGAGTTCCGACCAAAATATCAACTTCGCCGGACTTTACTCGTTCAATGATTTTTTTCTGTTCCTTTGGAGAGACAAAACGGGAAAGCTGGGCAATTGTGACAGGAAAATTCGCAAAACGCTCGACGCAGGTTTCATAATGCTGCTCCGCTAAAATCGTTGTGGGAGCCAAGAACGCGACTTGCTTTCCGCCCATAACAGCCTTAAAAGCCGCCCGCATCGCAATCTCTGTCTTTCCATAGCCCACATCTCCGCACAAAAGACGGTCCATGGGAACAGGTCTTTCCATATCGCTCTTTATTTCTTTGGAGACATTGAACTGGTCAGGAGTGTCCTCGTACGGGAAGGCTGCCTCAAAAGCCGCCTGCCACTCGCCATCCTTGGGAAAAGGAAAGCCTCGGCTCGCTTTTCTTCGGCTGTACAGGGAAATAAGCTTTTCTGCCAAGTCCTCAACGGCTTTTTTTGCCTTGTTTTTCCGGTTTTCCCAGGTTTTTGAGCCTATTCTGTCCAAGCGGGGATTTTCACCCTCATTTCCGATATAACGCTGGACGAGATTGACTTGCTCAATGGGAACGAATGCGAATTCCTCGTCGGCATATTCAAGCTTAATGTAGTCACGCTCGTTACCCATGGCCTTAACGCGCTGAATTCCACGGAAAATACCGATTCCGTAATTGACATGAACTACAAAATCGCCCTCGTTAAGCTCAACAAAAGTGTCGATAATCTGAGACTTCGCCGTCCTGATTGATTTTGGGACATGCTTTCTTCTGCCAAAAATCTCATTTTCCTGAATTACAAGAGTTTTTGTCTCTGAAATTCCAAAGCCACTGGTAATTGCCTTCGGAAAAACTGTAAGAGGATAATATGGAAGTCCTTTTTTTGCGTTTTTATTGAGACGCTCTAAATATTCGCCTTCTGCCGGCTTATCGATATAATTTTTTAAGATTTCCTTGATACGGAGAGACTGATTTTCGTTATCGGCAAAGACAAAAATTCTCCAACCTTCGCTCTGTAAGTCTTCAAGCTGCTCTTTTAAATAATTTATGTTTCCAAAAAAGCTCCTGGGAGGCTCCGCTTCAATCTTAAAGAAATTCACATCCTCATTCAGGTTTTCCTCTTCATCAGTCTCGGTGTGAAGAGTCCTGAAGGAAATTCTGTTTTCGTGCATTTTTGAAACGCTTTCAAAGGGCAAGAACATTTCGGAGGGTGGTAGTACAGGCATTTTCTGCCGTGCAATTCGATACATACCGGCGTATTCCCTGTCAAAATTTTCCTGCATATTGTTCAGGCGGTCATAGTCAACGAAAACAACGGATGTTCCAGAAGAAATATAATCAAAAAGAGTGTATTTTTTTTCCCATAAAGTGCCATAAAAAAGTTCCTCGCCTTCACCTTCGTGGCTTACCCTAAGTTCAGAAAGAAGTTTTTCCTTTGCTTTTTCTGCCTCGTCTGTGAGCGAAAGAAAAATTGAATCAGGTTGAGAGAATTTATTGAAAACACCTTCAAGCCTCGAAATCGTCTCATCGTTCCAGATAACTTCCTTCATCGGATAGATTAAAATGCTTTCCTGTAAAGCGATTGTTGACTGGCTCTGAGCGTCAAAGCTTTTTATTGAAGAAATTTCGTCAAAATCAAAAAGAATACGGCTGGGATTCTCTTCTCCCGGAGCAAAAATATCCAGAACCTCACCACGGAGAGTAAATTCCCCTGGCATGGCGACACGAGGAACCCTGAGATACCCCAAAGCAGAGAGTTTTTCAGCCAAATCGACACTCTCTATGGAGCTTCCCTTATGAAGGGAAAAGACTAGCGAGCGGATGTATTCCGGGGACGGAAGCGGAGTCTGCAGAGAGCGCTGCGTGACTATAAAAATACGGGGACGGGTGCTTGCCGAAAGAGAACGCCCTTGATAAGCCAGCCGGGCCAAAACTCCCGAACGCTGGCCAAAAATCGCGCTTCCCTTTGCGACGGTTCTGTAGGGAACTAAGCCCCACCAAGGCAAGGTATAGATTTCTACTGAATCTGAAAAAGCAGTGTCAAAATCCTGCTTTAAGTCCAAGGCTTCTTTTTCCGTCGGAACGATAAAAACAAAATCAAGGGAGGAAGCAGAAAGGGAGCTTGTCCCCTCCTTTTGCTGCTCTTGAGAAAAACGCCCCGTGGCATTGTATTGAAGAGACGACAAAACACGGTTACGCACGAAATCAACGAAATGAGCCGTAAAAAAAGAAGAGAGAGTTCCCGAAATGCCCTCAATTTCTGCGGGAAAATATTCGCCAGAAGCAAGAGATTTTATGTCAGAAAGAGCTTCAGACCAGCCTTTTGTGACAGAAGTTAAATATTTTGAAAGAATAGAGTCCATATTTTTATTTATTTGCGAAATCCGGACGAAGCTTTTCACCTCCGTTTATGTAAACAGGAGCAGGAGTTGCCTTTTCGTCCATATAAACCGTAATCATAATGCGAATCATTTTTTCTGGAGAACCTTTAATTTTTGGCTCCTGTGAGCAAAAAAGCGGAATTGAAGAAACATCAAAATCACTTTGTCCCTTTCTGAGAGCCGCCGCCGGATTCATCGCATCCAAATCGTCAGTAATAGTAAATTGAATTGAAACGAAATCATTTTGAGTGAGCTTATTTTTTTTAAAGAGTGAAAGGCACATTTCACACACATTTTTCCTGATAGACTCAGCATTGTTTTCTGCACCTGTAGCCCCGCGAATGGCAAAAAGTCTTTTTGACATTATTTTTTCCTTATGATTTTTTATTGTAAATCGAACTTAAATGAAGTAAAATATTATATCTTTTTATTAAAAGCAATTCAACAATGGAAAGTGTCCTAAATTTTGAAGAAGCAGACGACATAGAAGAACTCGAACCCGTTGACAAAGTCGAAGATGTGCAGAAAAGCCTTCCTTTCAGGAGAAAAGTCTCCCGCAGGCTTCCTCCGCTTTTACGGCTAACGCGCCGGGCTACGGTTTTTCTTTCACTTACGCTCATTGCGACTATTCTTTTTTTTATGACAGGAAACAGGCAAGGCTTTTTGGACTCCAATTTATCCCTCATCTTAACGATTATCGCCTCGATTGCCATTTCACTCACTTTTTTTTCAGGGACAGCCATTTTTGAGTGTATTTTTTTCACAATAAAAGACAAAAAATTTCGGCTAATCTTTCATCTGATTTCTTATATTTTGATTTTTTTAGCAAGCCTTGTCATTTCTATCCTGTCGCTTTCAATAAATTTACTTTCGGAAGGTATCGATTTTTAAGTGGAATTTTTGATATAATATTCCTATGAAATCAATTAAGATTCCAGAGCTTTTAAAAAAATTAAACGATATATTTGTAAAAAACGGATTTGAGGCATATCTTGTCGGAGGAGCGGTCAGGGATGTTTTGCTTGGAAAGACTGCAAATGACTGGGACATTACGACTAACGCAAAAAGCGAAGACATAATCAGAATCTTTCATAAGGTTATTCCGACCGGAATCAAGCACGGAACAGTCACCATTCATTTTATGGGAAAAGAAATCGAGGCAACAACCTTCAGAAGCGAATCCGGATATTCAGACGGCCGCCACCCTGACAGCGTAAGCTTCGACGCCACTCTTGAAGAAGATCTTTCCCGCCGTGACTTTACGATGAACGCAATAGCCGCAAGTCTGAACGACGGCTCTATAATTGACCCCTTTGACGGACAGAAAGACATAAAAAACAAGCTCATAAGAACGGTTGGAAGTGCGCGGGAGCGTTTTTTGGAAGACGGACTAAGGCCAATCAGGGCAATTCGATTTTCAGGCCAGCTCGGTTTTAAAATCAAAAGCGAAACCTTTGAAGCAATAAAAGTTCCAGAAGTTCAGGAAAAAATAAAATCAATATCACTGGAAAGATTCAGGGATGAATTCGAAAAAATTTTAAAGACAGACGAGCCTTCATTTTCTCTTCATAAGCTTGAGGAAACAGGACTTTTAAAATTTTTCATTCCAGAGCTAGCCGACTGCAGAAATTGCAGTCAAAAGGATGCCCGAAGTTTTCATGTTTTTGATGTATTGGATCATAATCTCTACGCATGTGACGGAGCGCCTAAAGATAAGCCGATAATCAGACTTGCAGCCCTTTTTCACGACATCGGAAAAGTAAAGGCCCGTTCTGTCGAAAAGCGAGAGATTCCATACGGCTCAAAAAATTTCGTTGAAATCATACATTTTTACAGGCATGAGCTTTATTCAAGCGAGCTTGTCAGGCCTCTCCTTAGCCGATTAAAATTTCCGAATTCTGTCGTGGATTCTGTGGCTCACTTAGTTGAGAATCATATGTTCCATTTCCAGGAAGACTGGTCAGATGCGGCTCTGCGCCGTTTTATCGTAAAAATCGGAAAAGAAAACCTTGATGACATTTTTGACTTAAGGCTGGCAGACATGTACGGAAAATACAGGAGAAAGCCAGAGCCTTCAAGCGATGGAATTAAACAGCTGGTGATTTTGCGTGACCGACTTGAGGAAATATTGTCGAAGGAAAACGCGTTGTCGCTAAAGGATTTGGCCGTAAACGGAAATGACCTAATAAAAGAGGGAATTCCCGCAGGGAAAAGACTAGGCTCAATTTTAAGCGAGCTTTTCCAATGCGTCTTGGATGATCCGGAGATGAACGACAAGGAAAAGCTTTTAGAAGTCGCAAGAAATTTGGCAAATAAGCCGGCTTAGTCCTCATTCGCCTTGTTTTCAAAGCGAGTGATTGAGCTTAAGAACAAGAGAGGAACATCGCCAATCGGTCCGTTACGCTGCTTTGCAACGATGATTTTTGCATCCTGCACAGGCTCCGCTTCCCCATCCTCCTGCTTTTTTCGCTCACGATGAATGAACATTACGACATCAGCATCCTGCTCGATTGAGCCAGAACCACGCAGCTGATTCAAGGAAGGTTCGTTTCCTTCGGCATCACGGCTAACCTGACAAAGGGCAACAATCGGAATATTAAGCTCACGGGCCAAAGATTTTAAGGATTTTGAGATTTCACTTACTTGCTCATAAACAGGGGCTGAGCTGTTTTCTGTGGCGATAAGGCCGATATAATCAATAAAAATCACTTCAACGCCATAATTTGCCCTCATACGACGCGCCATGGCTCGCAAATCAATAAGCTGCATATTCGGAGTATCAACGATGTAAAGAGGAGCATCATAGCAACGGCCGGCCGCATCATTGATTTTCTGAAAGTCATCAATCTTTAGCATACCTGTCCTGAGTTTTGTGCCAGGAATCCGCGCGTTCTGAGACAAAAGTCGCTGGCCAATCTGCGCATGAGACATTTCCAAAGAGAAAAATCCGCAGGGAATTTTTTTGGTTACGGCGATATGCTCCATCATATTAAGGGCAAGAGCTGTTTTTCCCATTGAAGGGCGGGCGCCAATAATTACAAGCTCGGCCTTTTGAAAGCCACTGGTCATCGTATCAAGTTTCGTAAATCCAGAAGGAACGCCAGTAAAGGTATTTTTGCTCTTGTAATTCTTTTCTATCATATCGACCGTAAGCGGAACTATTTCGCCCATAGAATGAACGACGGTCGTCTGCTCGTTGTCGGCCAAATCAAAAATCTTTTTTTCAGCCTCTTCAAGAATCAGCTTTGAGTCCCTTGTTTCATCAAAAGCAGAAGCTTTTATTTCATGAGAGACATTTATAAGACTTCGCCTTGTCGCCCGCTCAAAAACAATTTTTGCGTAATACTCGATATTTGCCGCCGTCGGAACGACATCTGTAAGGGAAGCAATATAGGCCGCCCCACCCGACTTTTCCAGCTCGCCGTTTTTAGAAAGCTCCTCAACAAGGGCAAGAGTGTCGCAGGTTTCGCCCTTGGAAAAAAGACGCATCATTGCATGGAAAATCACCTGATTCTGCTGGCTGTAAAAATGCTCGGCACGCAAAAGAGTTGCAATCTGACTGACAGAGCCCCAATTTAAAAGCATTGCGCCAAGTGTCGCGCGCTCAGCCTCGTCATTATGTGGCGGTACGGTGTCCTTCAAAACAGAATCCATAATTTTCCTCCGAAATAAATTTCTCGACAATCTCGAAATGACAATTCATAAAAAAAAGCCACACAGCTCTGAAAAATCGAATCCGTGTGGCTTTTACAAATAAAGTAATTAAAAATTACTCAGCTTTTGCTTCTTCAGAAGCAGCGTCTGCGTTTTGTGCAACAGCCTCTTCTTTTTTAGCCTTTTTAGGCTCTGCTTTTTTAGCATTCTCATCTTCCTGAGCTACTACAGAAATTTTAACTTCTGCATTTGCCGACTCATAAAGATGAATCGTACAGTGGTAATTACCAACTGATTTGATTGTGTTTCCAGGAATTTCGATTCTCTTGCGCTCAATGTCGAAGCCGTTTTTAGCAAGATATTCTGAAACAGTAAGTGCTGAAACAGAACCAAAGAGCTTACCGTTTGAGGCAGCTGGCATTTTGAGCTCAACTGTAAGAGATTCAAGCTTGTCTTTTGTGCTTGCAGCGTCCTTTCGTTTCTGCTCTTTTCGAGCTTCGATTTCTTCTTTTCGAGACTCGAAGTAAGCTACAGTCTGGTCATTGTACGGAACAGCGTACATATGAGGAAAAAGGAAGTTGCGAGCGTAACCGTTAGCAACATTTTTTACATCACCCATTTCACCAAGGTGTTTAACATCTGTATAAAGAATAACTTTCATCTTACTGGTCTCCTTACTCTGTTACGAATGGCAACAAGCAGATGTTGCGTGCCCGTTTGATAGCTACAGTGAGCTCACGCTGATGTTTAGCGCAAGTACCAGTGATGCGGCGTGGAAGAATCTTGCCGCGTTCTGTCGTGAATCTTCGAAGACCATCTGGATCTTTGTAGTCAATTTTTGCTTTGTTTGTACAGAAACGGCAAACCTTTTTTCGAGTGAAGAATTTACCTTTGCGGCCTTTATCTTCACCGTCACGACCTTCTGTCGCAACATTTGTATCTTTTACTTCGACTTCGTTTTTAACTTCGTCTGACATAATTTTCTCCTATTGGAAGTGTCCGAAAAACGGATATTTAGAATGGAATGTCTTCTGGGAATCCACCGTCAGATGCAGGTCCACCGAAACTCTGATCGTCATAAGGCGGGAAGTCCTGACTTGGAGCTTGCGCCTGTGAAGGAGCGAAACTATTTGCCTGATTGTTTGGCTGGAATCTCGGAGTGTAACCCCCAGCAGCGTTAGTGCCGCCATTATTTCCCGAATTTCCGCCAAGAAGCTGGATATTGTTTGCAACGATTGAAACACGGCTTCTTGTCTGGCCCGTAGTTTTGTCCTGCCAGCGATCTTGTTTTAAGTAGCCTTCGACCCCTACCCTTGTACCTTTTTTAAGATATGGCAGAAGATTTTCCGCTGACTTTCCCCAAATTGTGACATCAAAATAATTTGCTTCGTCTACCCACTGGTCTCCCTGCTTTCGGCTGCGGTTGACAGCAATGCTAATGTTGGCACGAGCCTGTCCGTTCGGAGTAAAAGCGTATTCGCGCTGGTCACTGCCATTTAAATCACGGGTAAGTCGTCCTACGATTGTAATGCTATTGATGTCAGTCATTTTTTGCCTCCGTTTTTTGGGATTTAGTGGAAAACAGAATTATTTTGCTTCTTTGTCGTCAATCTTAACGAAAAGAGACTTGAGCAAATTGTTGTTCAAGTGGAACTGAGTGTTAATTTCAGTGATTTTGGCAGGATTTGCCTTGACTGTGAAAAGAACGAATCGACCGCGTTTAACTCTGTTGATTTCGTAAGCGAGGTCACGGTCTCCGTAAGACTCTTCTTTTTCGACTGTTGCACCGAACTGTGCGAGAACGGCCTTTACCTTTTCTGTGCCGTCTTTGAACTTATCTTCCTCGATTGGATAGATAGTCATGAGTTCATACTTTTTCATAAGTGTATGTTCTCCTTATGGACATTTGGAATCCGCATACGCAGATTCAAGGGGTTGAACAGAATTATACCAAATTTTTGAGTTCTCGGTCAATAAAGACAGCGGCATTTTTGAAAAAACTAATTCATTTTTATATTTTCAAAAGCCTCTTGCAAGGTCAGGCAGCGAAGATAATTT
>CALGGS010000249.1 GCA_937915735.1 uncultured Treponema sp. | reverse complement strand
TAATCACAGAGATTGCAAGCGGAGCAGAGCATTTCTTCCCGCAGGCATGGGTTGAAAAACCTACATGGTCGCGTGGTAAGGAAGCCGGGGAACAGGCATGGGTATTTCACACAGGACAGGCTGCGGTTGCCGTTACTGCGGGAACAACCGGTGTATAACGGGAGCTGGAAATGGAAAAGACTAAAGAAAAGGTTATCGATGGAATCACATTCACAGCCGCTCCGTTCCCGGCTATCGAAGCCCTGCGACTGAAATCATATCTGATGAAGACACTCGGTCCGGCACTTGCCGAGGCTGTTGATGTTTTCAAGGGCGCAGGAAATGCCGAAGCCGACATTTCCGGGGAATCGCTTTCGGGCGTGGTTGAAAAGCTGACAGCGAGCCTGGATGAGGAAAACTTCGTCAAGCTTGTTCAGCGCATGTTCCGCTATGTTACCGCAAAAGGCTCAGAAAACGACGGAACACCGATTGTGGCGATGTTCGGAGACAACTTCGAGGCGAATTTTAACAAGGTATTTGGAGGTCGGCTCTTTTCGATTTACCCTGTTATGCTTCTTGTACTGGAGGCAAACTATCCGGATTTTTTCGGGAAGGTGGCGGGGAATATTGGAAGCCTAACCCAGCGAATAAATACCTTCGCTCAGGTAAACGGCGAAGCAAATCCCGCCTTGAAGAAATCGGAAGCGTAGGAACGCTCGCTCCTGAAATTGAGGACGAGTTTTTAATTTGGCGCGTGTGGCAGAAAAAGGGAGTTCCGCTTGATGAACTCAGAAACAGGTGGACTTACGAAGACCTGCTGCACGCCAATGCTGTCCTTGATATGGACGAGGATATAGAAGCCGCCGTTGACGGTCTGATTGATTTTGAATCTAAGCATGGGGGAAAACAATAAATGACAATTCGTGAGCTTGTAACTTGGCTTGGATTCAAGATTGACGACGGTACGCTTAAAGAATATGAGCGGAAAGTAGAATCCGCAAAGAAAAAATCCTCAGACCTTTCAAATGCGGTCGGCGGTATCGGCAAAGCCGTCAAACTTATTGGCGGTGTAGCTGCCGCCGCCGGAATAACCGCTCTCGGAAAAAGCATTCTCGACACTACTGGTGACGTCGAGCAGTACCGCGTAACTCTCGGTACTATGATTGGCGACCAGGAAAAAGCAAACCAAATAATCCATGACTTAGACTATTCACCTGTTTCTGATTTTTACGGAACTGCCGCCGCAATTGGTGGATTGCAGGGGATGGTCACTTTCGGTATGCAGGCCGAAGATGCATCTGAGACACTTACCCGCTTAGGTGATATTGCTCAGGGAAATGGAGAAGCGTTTAAAAGCCTTTCTCTCAATATGGGGCAGGTATTTGCAAAAGGCAAGGCCGATGCTACGGATTTAAAGCAGTTCGTAGGCCAGGGCTTTGATGTCATCGGCGAAGTGTCAAAGATGACTGGCAAGAGCCGTGCAGAAATTGAAAAAGCCGGAGTGTCTTACGAACAGTGTGCCGCAGCCCTCAAGCATATAACCAGCGAGGGTGGAAAATATAACGGAATGCTTGCGAAGCAGAGCAAAACGCTTCCAGGTCTCATAAAACAGTTTCAGTCATTAACGGCGGCAATCAAGGAAGGTATAGGCTCAAATGTCATTGACAGAATAAAAGACATTATGAGTGCCGTGCTAAATCTTGGGCGCAGTATGCAGAACAACATTGTCGCTGTCGGTACAAAGGCTTTTGAGGCAATTCTTAATGCAATCGCAGATGTTTATATCGCATTTCATCTTCTCAAACAGGAGATGGAAAAATACGGCGGTGCATTCACAGCTATAAAGGCTCTTTTGAAAGATGTTTTCGGCTTTATGGAGAGTATCTTTCAGAGCAGCCGTCCTTTTATTTTGGCAATCGCCAAGGCGATCTTACTCGCATTCAAACCTATAGAGGCTTTTGTAAAACCTGTTCTTGAATCTCTGAAACCAATTTTCAAAGATGTGTTCAGTTTTGCGGCAGAGATAATCGAGCAGCTTCTTCCTGTGATAGATGCGCTCACTCCGGCTTTTAAATACCTGGGGGAGAGTGTCGGAAAAATCTTTGAAAAACTCCGACCGATTATCGGTAATCTTGCAAAGGCTTTAAATGCTGCATTTGAGCCGATACAGGCGTTTGTTATGCCTGTTGTAAAAGCTTTGAAAGTTCTTTGTGACAGTGTTTTCAATGCCATTGGTGTGTTACTTGATGATGTTGAAAAAGACACATCAGGCCTTGCAGTGGCAGTCAGTGCGCTCACTCCTGTTTTTGAAACTCTTGGAAAAATAGTCGGAGCCGTACTGTCTGTTTTCGCTGCTGGAATAGAAACTCTCGGTCCTGCACTAAAACCAATTGCATATATAATTCTCGGAATTGTATCGGCAATCAAAATATGGACTGCCGTACAGACGATACTTAACGCCGTTATGGCAGCAAATCCAATTGGACTTATTATTATTGCTGTAGTCGGCTTAATCGGTGTTATTACCCTGCTTGTAAAAAAATGGGATGTCGTTAAGGCCGCACTGATTAAAGGCATAAAGGCAGTATGGGAATTCTTCAAGAAGTTCGGTGCTGCAATTCTTGCGATCTTGTTTCCGATTCCGGCGGCAATAATTGCCGGAATCATGCTTATCGTAAAAAACTGGGAGACAATCAAAAATGCGCTTATAGCTGGAGCAAAAGCAGTCGGCAATTTCTTTGTCGGTATATGGGAAACCATAAAAAATGCTTTTATAACAGCTTTCAAGGCTATAGGAAATTTCTTCGTTGGAATAGGTCGCTCCATCAAGAACTTTTTTGTAAATATCTGGAACTCCATAAAAAACTTCTTTGGCGGGCTTCCAAACTATGTGAAAGGAATGCTGCTTGTATTGGCAACAATTATTGCACCTATTCCTATGCTCATTATTGGGGCAATACTGCTTGTCAGAAAGCACTGGGACAAAATAAAGGATGCCGTAATCAAAGGAGCTAAAGCTGTAGGAGAGTTCTTCAAGAAACTTTGGGAAGGAGTAAAAAATAGTGCGGTTGCAGCTTTCAGCAAACTAAAGCAGGCCTTAACGAAAGTTCTCGACGGCATCAAGGCGGTATGGTCAAAAATCACAGGTTTCTTCTCAGCTTTGTGGGAAAATATCGTAGCCGTTGCAAAATCTGTATGGAGTGCGCTCGTTGATTTCTTCTCGGTTATTGTTGAGGGCGTAAAAGTCGTTTGGAACACAATAACAGAATTCTTCTCAAATCTCTGGAGCGGTATAATTTCTGTCGCTGAAAAAATATGGAGCGGTATAACAGGCGTTTTCTCTGCAATCATTGAACAGATAAAAGCTGTATGGAGTTCTATTACCGGTTTCTTTGGTGGGCTGTGGGACGGTATTGTTTCAGCAGCTTCTAACATCATTGCAGGGCTTGCAGAACCGTTCTCAAAAGTTCTTGATGTTATAAAAAGTTTGTGGACTGGTCTTACTGATTTTTTCAGCAGTCTGTGGGATTCACTTAAAAACGGTGTCGTTTCTGTTGCAGAAGCCATAGGAAATATTTTTACAGGACTGTTTGACGGTGTAAAGAATCAGTTCTTCGGCTTCATCAACACGCTTAAAGACGGCTGGGAGAAAGTAAAAGGCTTCTTTGGTGGGCTGTGGGACGGTGCGGTAAACTTCTTCACTGGTAGTGAAAGCAAGGAAGCCCCGAAACCGACAAAAGTCAACGATATGATTCTTACGCCGGACGGAACTTATTCAACACATCCGGACGACACAATTTTTGCGATGAAGAATCCTGGCTCGCTTGTAGACCGCCTTGCAGAATACTTTGCACAGGCTAAACCTGAGCCGTCTTATGCACTTGCAGACAGTTCTGCATCTCAGGCAGTAAGGCAGAGCGTAAGCAACGACTACAGCCGACATTCTTCTTCCAGCGTTTACAACACTCCGATTCATGTAACCGTTAATGCAAGTGGCATGACAGCTGAACAGGCACGCCGTGCTGTTGAAAACGGTGTAAAAGGTGCACTCCGTGATGCTATAAACGGAAGCCGTGGCACAATTCCGTCAGCGGAAGCAAGGAGTGCATAATGGCAAAGGTTGTTAAGTGCATTTATCCGACTGACAAAGATGCAACAGCTGGAATTGAAATAGACGCTTTTCTTTCTGAAACTTACCGGTTCGGTAACAAACTGACTGATAAGCCATCGGAAGGAAAGGACACGAGCGGAGCTGGAACTGTTACGGAGGAACCAGACGAGCTTTCGATTGAGGCGTTCGTCGGAGCCACAAAATTTGAGGTCGTTCAGTCTGCGCCGCCGAAAAGCATTTCTGACATTTCCGTTCCTGATTCATACCCTCGTGAAAGGGTTATAAGTGCGTATGAGGAACTAAAAAGGCTGAAAGAAACAAAACAGCCTATGGATATTGTTACAGGCCTTACAACCATGAGTGGAATGGTTATAACAAGCCTTGAAATCGTGCGTGACGAATCATCGGGAAATGACCTGCCGTTTTCGTGCACATTCAAAAAGGCTCCTGTCACGACATCCGCCGCAACACCTGCAACTGAACAGGCTCAGGCACCGGCGAATACTGGAAAGAGCGGTACGGAGCAGCCGAAAGAAAACTTCATCACAAAGAGGGCTGACGAGTGGCAGAAAAATGGAATGATGACAGACAACCAGAGAGTTGCGTTCAGAAGTGAAACGGGGCTGTAGTATGGAGTGGTTTATAATTGAAACTCACGCGGATGAATATCCGCGCTGGACACAGAAAGTAACGATGGGCGGCTCGCTCTATAAGCTCTATTTTTCATGGAACGAGCGTCAGGAAATATGGCAACTGTCAATTTCTGATTCTGACGACAACCTGCTTCTTGGCGGGCTTTGTCTTGTTCCTGAAATCGACCTGCTCTCAAAGTATAGGGTGAGTGTTCCAAAACTTCCGGTCGGAATGCTTATTGTTATGGACAAGATGAGCGACCTTTCAACGGCAGTGATTACAAGAGACAACTTTGGAAGCCGTTTTCTTCTCGGATATTTTGACTTTGGGGAGGCTTGAAAATGGCATTTCAGAGATATGTAGGCCTTTCCGTTACGACAAAGGACGGTGAGAGCGTAAAAATTGAAGACCTGCGCATAGATTTTGACATAGAGCGTACTTGCGGAAAGGAAGCAAACCGTGCCGTTATCCGTGTTTATAACCTGACTAAAGAAACATCGGCACAGGTTACCGAAGCTGACGGACATATCCTTCTTAGGGCGGGATATAAGGACGAAGCAATAGGAACGATTTTCACGGGCGACATTCTCTGCGGAAACCGTACGCATGAAGATAACGACTATGTGACAACGATTGAAGCGTATGACGGTCGAACCGCCGTGATGGGCGGTATGGTGTCACTTTCCTATGCGCCTGATACTGATGCGCTGACAGTCGCTCAGGCTCTTCTTGATGCAATCGGGCTGGCATATAAGGGAACGGACTTAATTCCGGAAGGAGAAAAATATCCGCACGGATATTGCTTTATCGGAATGGCAACGGACGGGCTTTCAGAACTGCTTGCCCGCTATGGGCTTTTTTATACTGTGCAGGACGAAACCCTGTACATATACGAGCAGGGAAAGGAAACAGAAAACTCCGAACTTACGCTTGAAGAGGGCGGGGATCTTCTTACTCTTCCTCAGCCGTTAAGCGATAAGACGGAATGCAAGGATATAAACGAAGAAGCACCAAACCGCTGGGTATTCGGAGCGAAACTGAACCCTCAGCTTGTTCCAGGTGCTTCGGTAAGCATTGAATCCTCGACATTTAAAGGCGAACTTGTGATTCAGAGCGCAAAGTGCAGGGGAAGCAACATGGACGGAGATTTCCGTGTTGATATCGAGGCGGAGGCTTTGTAATGGACGAACTTACACGGCTGTTGAAAGAAAACTTTGATTACTCAATGACGAATATCCACACGGCTTTTCCGGGCGTGGTCGTGAAATACGACAAGGACACCCGTCGTGCGGACATTCAGCCGAGCGTAAAGCGGAAACTGCCGTCAAGTGAGTTTGTTGATTTGCCTGTAATTCCTGATGCGCCTGTGCTTTTTCCCGGCACAAAACAGTACACAGTCTGCTATCCGCTTGAAAAAGACGATGAGGTTCTCTGCATCTGTATGGAACGGGGAACTGACACCTGGCGTGATTCAGGCGGAAGCGGAATTGAGGAAAATGACCCGAGAAGGTTCAGCCTTATGGACTGCATTGTAATTCCAGGCTTACAGCCTTCTGAATTCATCGCTGCAGAGGGAGATGGCTTTTGTGTGGTTCACAAAGCGAAGCCGGACGGAGATTTGATTTCTGCAATCACTATGGATGATGAGAAGATTCAGGTTACCCAGCAGAAAGCCGTGCTGACCGTAAAGGGCAATAAGCTTAGTTTCAAAAATGACAGCAAGGATTACTTCACCGTTATGAGCAAGATTCTTGATGATATGAAGACTGCGGCACAAAACATGAAGACCTTTGCGGGAAATGTAAAAGGTCATAAGACAGTTGGAAGTCCTGCAAATCACAATGTAAGCCCGGATGACATCACGAAATTCGGACTGGATGAGCAGAATTTCAATACAGATGCTCAGAACTTTGAATCTGATAAAAGCGACCTCGGCAAGGTCATGGAGGCTGGAGAATAATGGCACTTGTTGTTTCGACTTTACAAAGCGCATTGCAGGCCACATTCCTGGCAATGAACGACATCACCGACGGAAGCGGAGACCGCTACATGGCTGACAATGTAGCTGAGAACATAAAGACATATATCCTCACAGGTGATACGACTACGACAGATGCCGGAGCCGCACCTGCAGGAACTTATGCTGGAAGCGGTAAAGGAAAGATGACCATTGACGATTCTTCCCTTGCTGATGATTTGTATTCGACTTTTACAGCCGGATATGACAACAACGGACTTGCTTCTCACATGGCGGCGGATATAGACAAGGCATGTTCGGCAAACGATACGGTTTCAGAAACTTCAAAAGGAACTGTAACAACACCGAGCGGTGCGACAAGTTCTTTTGCCGGACCAGCTCAGGGGAAATTCAGCGGAAACAAGGCGACCATAGAAAGCAAGCTGAAAGCCTGTTTCAGCTCTATGGACGAAATGACCAGCGGTGGAAACGAGTATTTTGCACAGGAAATGGCTTCTGCTATTGATTCTTATCTGAAAGCCGGAAGTATCAGCGTAACACTGAAAAGTCCGTTTCTTTCTGGAACAGGCGGAGGAACGATTGCATGAAAGATTTTGCGCTTGAACCTGGAACAAACAATTTTCTCTGGAAGAAACGCGGCATGACTATGACTTCGGAATATTTGCAGTATATGCAGCAGAAAGTTATCTGCTGTCTTTCACTTTTCAAGGGTGAGTGGTATCTCGATACACGGCTTGGCATTCCTTATATTCCGGGATGGAGTCTTGAAAAAGACGGCCACCGCACAATTCTTGAAAGTGCTATTCGTGTAAAAATAGCGAGCACCAGCGGAATTAAGAAACTGACATCATTTGAAACAAATCTTGACCCGAAAACTCGCTTGTTCACTGTTAGTTTCTCTGCTCAGTGTGATAACGGCGAGGTTCTGGAGATGAACGACATACAACTTGGAGGCAATGAATGAAAAGAACACAGTACGGACTTACAGAAGCGGGTTTCGTTATAAAACCTCTTTCAGTTATTCTCGAAGAAGAAAAAGAAGCTTTTCGCAGTGCTTTCGGTGATGATGTAGACTTATCTGATGAGAGTGTTGCGGGTGCGTATGTCGGAAATCAGGCTGCAAAACTTGCGGCTCTTTGGGAACAGTTGGAAGGTTTATGGAATGCCGGAGACAAGGACAGCGCAAGCGGTATGTTTCTTGACAGGCTTGCAGCGTTCGTGAATGTATCTCGCGAACCGGCAAAGAAAACTCAGGTGACTGCATGTTTGTGGGGAAATTCAGGAACGGAAGTCCCGAAAGGATCACTGGCAAAGCTCTCAACAACGGAAGAACTTTTTGCGCTTACGAAAACTGTCACAATATCAAAAGACACTCTTCTCGGAATTGAACTTAAAGTATCTGATGTAAATGATTTGTCTCTCATTATCAACACTGTAACAGTTTCAATTAGTCCGGAAGAGGGGGACACCGAAGAAGATTTGCGTGACGCACTTATAGAAGCCGTTACTTCCCGCTTTTCTGATACTTTATCAATTGAAACTGTCGGAGACGACGGCCTTAGAATTCTTGCCTCGGACGGATTTACAGATTTTTCGGCAGATGTTTCAGGCGTACTTGAGATTGAATCTTTGGGAACTCCTGCTGTTTTCGCAGCAAAGGAAGCCGGTCGAATCTACGCACCCACTGGAACTCTTACAAAGATGGTCTCTAATGTTTCTGGCGTAGATTCAATAACAAACTATGCGACTGGAGTGACAGGCCGTGATGCAGAAAGCGACACTGAACTACGGCAGAATATGACCGCAAGACAGAAACAGGCGACTTGTACGGAGCCAGCAATCGAAAATGCAATCTCTAAACTAACCGGCGTGACATATACCAGGGTGTATTCAAACCGTGACATAATCGAAGTTGACGGAAGACCACCAAAAAGTTATGAGGCCGTCGTTGTCGGCGGTGATTCTCAGGTCATAGCGGAGACTATATTTGCGAACGGTCCTGCAGGTATTCAGGCGTATGGAAATACTGTTCAAACTGTAAAAGACAGTCAGGGCTTTGACTGGCAGGTTGGTTTTTCAAGACCCGTGAACAAAAATATTTGGGTAAAGATTGTTCTTTCTCTTTATGACGAAGAGGAATTTCCCGCCGGAGGTACAAACGCCGTTAAGTCAAATATTGTTGAATGGGGTGCCGTCAACCTTAGCGTGGCTGTCGATTTGATTTTCCAGCGTTTAAGCATTCCTGTTTATGCAGTTCCCGGAATCGCACACGCTGACATAAAGGTTGCGGCAACGCTCGACCCTGATACTCCGCCGGATGATAACGAATACCAGGCTGCAAATATAAGTATTGGTGAGGTTGAGATTGCGGTTCTTGATGAAAGCCGAATAAGCGTGGAGGTTGTAAGTTGAAAATGGAAAAGATTGATTTCTCGTCATTCAACAAGCCGAAACATTTCCCGCAATGGCTCTGCTCTGGTGATACGCTGAAACTGGCTGAGTTTGATGATGCACAGCTTGAAGAACTCGATAAGAATATCCGCGATATGAGCGGTCAATTTGACATCGACAATGCCAGCGGTGCGGAGCTTGACCGAATCGGAAAGATTCTTGGTGAAGAACGAAACGGCAACACGGACAGAATCTATAGGATTTATCTTAAGCTTCGGACAATGCTGAACACAGCGGACGGAACAGTAGAGGACATCATCAAGTTTGTGAAGTTCTTTTTCTCTTCGGAAACCGTACATCTTGTTCCGAATTATCCGGCAGGCCTTAGAATCCTGCACGACGGCTTTAATGATACTGTGGATTTTAACCGCATTATCAAACAGATTGTTGGTGCGGGAATCGCCTATGATACACGCGAGATTTTCAACATGACGGAGGAATTCCCGATAGATGAAGCCGACGAAAAGCGTGTTCACAGAGTTGAGAGCGAACATTTTCCACGCAATTCAGTATTCCGCGACGGACGGGTTCTTCGTGATGGCGTAACTGTATTACCGACACACTTCGTACCGTTATTCAGAAATGGCGAGGAGCTAAGGAACGGTGCTGTACAGAGAAGAAACGGACTTCACAGGGTAAGAATTGACGAGCCTGTTACTACACCTGTCAAACACAATTCGGGAATACTTGACCTTATGGAACTCTGCTACAAAAGGCAATTTGAAGACCTTTGGCTGATATTGAGTGATTTATTTTCATTCGACAATGTTGAGCAGAAGCTTACGGACAGTTTGACGATTTCAGACAGTGATGAGAAAACTGTTGTTACAAATCCTGTAGATGATATCGGCAGAAAATACAGGCGGAACGGAAAACTCTACCGTAACGGTGTCTGCTACAGGGCTAGTGACAGAATCAACGATTTTGTTTCTGTGAACTCTATGACCGCAGATTCATCTGAAAACTGGGCAGAAAACGACAGTTTTGAGTTTGACGATGTAAAGCAGAAAATTGCTGAATCTTTTTCTGTCAGAGATGAAAGTACGGAAGGTGATTTTGAATCCGTTATTTCTGACGGAATCGGGCGCGGCTATAAAAGAAACGGCACGCTTCGCAGAAGAAGCTCTGTTTACAGATCGAGCAAAGGAATTACTGACCCTCTTGCCATGCACGGCGGATGCGTTGGTTTTTCTGATGAAATGGAAGTATCCGATTCTTTCAACATCGGAAGACGCTGGTGGTACTGGCGCAGAGGTATTTATTCTAGGGACAGCAGCATAACGCGGAAAAGCGGAGTGCTTGAGGCAATATAATTACAGGGAGGCATAAAAATGCAGAAGTTAGTGGAAAGATTTCCGGTAAAAGGAATCTTCAAAATGACCGTAAGAAAAAACGGCAAGGTGATTGAGGAATATGAAGACCACAATCTTATCGTAAACGGTGCCAGGAATCAGGCTGCCAGAATGTTTGCCGGGGATGTTACAGGCAGACCTATAAAAAGCATTGCGTTCGGAACCAGCGGAACTGCACCCGTCGTTACCGATACGGCAATCACAGGCGCATATACAAAAGATGTCGATGGATTCTCATATCCTGATATGGGGCAGATCCAGACGAACTGGGAACTCGGAACAAATGAGAACAACGGAATGGCAATCATGGAGTTCGGCCTCTTGTCTGCTGATGGCACTCTCCTTTGCCGTAAAGTTCGTGAAAATCCGATTTACAAGGAATCGGACATAAGCATCGAAGGTCACTGGACTTGGATTTTCTAAGGGAGGAATAGAATATGGCAAACTTGGCAGAAGAAACAAAATGGGAAAACGGTATCTATCAGCTTGAAGTTGATGACCCGTTGCAGGGCGGACCGGACGGAATTGATAATGTCCAGGCAAAACAGCTTGCGAACCGTACCCGCTATTTAAAGGCAAAAATTGAGCATACACAGGAGAAGATTGCTCCTGTAGAAACAAGCAATGAAGCTGCAAATGCCTATGCAATCGGAGAACAGTTCTTGCTGAATGATGTGCTTTATAGATCGGAAGAGCACACGTCTGAA
>CALGGS010000248.1 GCA_937915735.1 uncultured Treponema sp. | reverse complement strand
GAAAGAGCTCGTGATTATCTCTGAATACTCAATGCCTGATAATTTTATCTGCATTACCCAAGTCAAAAAGAGCGTTACATTAAGTTCAGGCAGCGAAAAAAAGGCGACCGAGAAACTTTTCATCCCCGGACATCAGAAAGACTTGTGGGAACAGATACGGCCGAAAAAGACGGTGCAGAAAGAATTTGATTTTTATTAAAAAGTAATTGACAAAATAATATAAAAGGAGTAATATAAAGATGTCGGGGACGCCCGACAAGGAGACCAAAGTGAAGGAAGTACTACTTTACTTGGCCGATAAGTTGGCTGATTTCTTCTTCGCCATGCTGGGAGTAGTGGTCGGACACTACATCGACAGATGGCTTAACGGAAGAGATCAGAAATAAGTCGGTGGCAAGTCAGAGCAATCTGGCTTGCCTTTTCCTTTATGATAATACGGGGTGCTGATTATGTCAAATTTAATCAAATATGCGGTAATATTTGTTGCTTGTGTTATTGGGACTGTTATTTTTGGAAGAAAATACAGGAATGACAAAAAGGATGAGCAATGTCAGAAGAATTAAAGCGAGGTCGGGGACGTCCCAAAGGAAGCCCAAACAAGGGCACTGAGCTTGGAAGAAAAACAATCTTCAAGACAACGGCCATATCGGGGAGCCCGGATGAAATAGATGAGCTGAAAAGGCTTGCAGAGCTTGCCGGGAAATCCCTCTCGAGGTTCGTAATAGAAACAATCATTAAAAGCAAGTGAATTTAGCCGCTCCATTTCGGGGCGGCTCTTTTTTTTAAAATGACTGTATAGGCAGGGGAAAACGGAATGGCATATATAACGACGAAAGACCTGGAGACATTCTCAGACAAATATTCTGATGATGAGTCTATGCTGCAAAATTACTGTGATTCGGCTGAGAAAATCATCGAGGATTATCTGGGCTACTCTCCGGAAAGCAGGGAATACACGACGGAGGCGCGGGGAATCGGCTCTAAGTTCTTCCCGCTGGAGGCAAAGCCCGTAACCGAAGTTTCAGCCGTTGCGGCCGACGGGGAAAGCATTGACCTTTCCCTTATAAAAATCGTCAAAGGAACGCATTACATTGCCCTTGACGACGATTCTTTCTTCCGGTCGAAAGTGAAATATTCTGTCACCTACAGGGCGGGATATGAGACGGTCCCGGCTCCAATCGTGACGGCGGCATTACAGATAGCCTCCCTCTTGTGGGAGAGTGCGGGCGGACATCTTGCGGTCACTTCGCAGAGCTTCGCCGATATGGGCGGGCGGACTTTCCAGAGCTTCAAGCCTGACCGCTTCCTGGAAACCCTCAAAGATTACAGACTTGTCAAGGCGGATTATTGATGGCTTTTTTCAGTATCAAGGCGGACATATCAGAAGCCCAGGCGGCTCTTTCCGGAACTTCCAAAAGCCTTGCCTCTATCTCACGGCAAACGCTGGGCGTAATTGCCCGGGGAGCCGTCGCCACGGTAAAGAAAGAAATCCGCTCCACTACCCAGAAACGCACGGGGGAGCTTCTGAGGGCATACCGCTACAAAGTCAAAAAAGACGGCTCAGAGGTAAATGTCTTTCCGAAAGCACTGAACGGGGAGGAAAGCATTTTCCCCAAGGCAATGGCATTGAGCTACGGCACGAACGACGGCAGGATTAAGCCCAGGGGATTCGTCCAGAAAGGCAACGATTATGTAGAGAAAGGCAACTATGAGCCTGAAATCCAAAAACTGATAGACAAAGAACTTGCCAAATATTGGAACTGATAAAAATGACTGTATAGGTATGGAAGAGATATTTAATTTCATAAAGGCTTTTATCCTGGAGACGGTAAACGGCTATATCTCGGAATCGGCGGATGAGACCACGCCAATGAATGAGATTGAAGAGAGCAATATAGTTTTCGGGGCGGTGGATTTAAGCCGCTACAGCGCAAAAGTCGTGTGCGCTGTCGTTCCGGAAAGTCAGGAAGACGATGAATCGGAGATTGGAGCCTATAAAATCGGCTCGGATTTTACGGTCTCATTTCTTTGCAAAGGTTATCCGCAAGATGTACTGGTTCGCCAGATGTGCAGGTATGGCGAGGCTTTCCGTCGCGCGGTCTTAGATGATGTGTCGCTGGGTCAGCGGGTCGAGCGGGCAGATATAGGCCGCCGGGATTTTTTCACCGATGCAGGAGCGGTTGAGAAGCAAATGACGGCGGTTGAAACCGGCTTGTCGGTCGTGACCGAGGACGACATCGAGATTTAACAGGGAGAAAAAACAATGTCAAAAACAACGCTTATCAAAAAGCACCTTATCCGCCCTTTCCTTAACGGCGGAAGTTCGGCTGAGCCCAAATGGGTTCAGATTAAGAAAGCGACCGAGAACACAATCAACATGAATCCGTCAACGGAGGACCGTGACTACATCTCGGACGAGCAGCCGACAACTGAGCTTATCGCCTATAAGATGGGAGTCTCTTACGGAGTCACCACTTACAAGGGCGAGCCTGATTTTGAGCTTTTCTACGATTTGTACAAAAACCGTTACACAGGCTCAGACGCGCAGAAAGAGCTTCTTCTCGCCTATCTTTTCGACAAAGTGACGGTCAACGGCACTGAGAAGTATTTCACTCAGAAATGGAATTCTACCATCGTTGTCAACGACTTCAACACGGTCGGCACTGTCATTGACGTGGACGTGAACGCGAACGGCACCCCGGTAGTAGGCTATGCCGAAATCAAAGACGGTGAGATTACCTTCCATGAGAATGAAGGCGGCTTGCCATCTTTCTCTCTCCTGGCATCTGAGCCGGCGGACTGGGCGACCGAATATGCGGGCTACTACACGAAAGACGCGGACGGTGGCTTTGTGTCGGTGGCTGGCGAAGAGGCCCCGGAATGGGCGGCAGATACATTCTACAAGGAAGACTAGCCCATGCTGAGCCTCACGAAGGCAGGCGCGCCCGAAGCCGTAAAGGTTGACGGCGCGTTTTTCGCCATAAAAACAGATTTCAGGCATTGGATAAGGTTCTCGCAGATGCTGAAAGAAAAGCCCTCTTTCGGCGATTTTGATTTTCTGTATAAGTCCGAGATACCGCAGGACAGGGCGGCGGGATTTAATGCCCTGCTGGATTTTTTCATAGACAAGAAGGAGCTCCCAAAGGTCCAGGACGAAAGCGACGGCACGAGGGCTTATGATTACGAGCTTGACGCGGGCTTGATTTTCTCGGCCTTTTACGAGCTTTACGGGATTGACTTGACGGAGGCCCGGCTGCACTGGTACAAGTTCAGGGCGCTGATGGACGGGCTGCACGGCACGAAGTTCAACGAGGTCATAGGCTACAGGCTCTACAACCCGAACGAGAAGACGGACTACAAGAAAGCGATGATGGAGCTAAAAGCAATGTGGGAGCTTCCCGAAGAGCTTACGGAAGAGGAGCAGAAAGCGATAGATGATTTTGATTCCCAGCTGAAAAATTAAATTATGGGGCGTTTAGTCCTAAAGCAATGCCGTTAAAAACATTAGGGCAACCAACACAGCCAGTATTATGATATAGCCGACAAGAAACAGTTTATTTTTTGCCTTGTTAAGGAATATAAGAATAATTCCCATAAGAACGGAGATACTGACGGCCAGAGAAAGATTTGCCGTAACAATCGACTTGATGTCGGTTTTTTCTGATATGAGTTTTATATCCACGGTCAGAAGAGAGAAAACTGCAACGATAACCCCCATAAGAGTCAAAACATTTGTATAAATTTTTTCTTTTATTGAGTCCAAATCTTCTTTCGCGCTTTCAAGCCGTTTCGTTAGCTTTTCATATTCCCCTGCATAACGGCTCAATCCTCTGTAATCCGTCTCATCTCTGAATGATGCGTTACTCTGTCTGTCATAGGTCTGATCGGGTTCACCAGTAAGCTGCTCAAACATTATTTGTGCTGCAGCGAAGTCTTTTGTAAGAGTGAAATTCGATTGCGTAAGATTTTGAACCCGAAGAAAACAGTATGTCTCGTGTCCGGGAATATAGCAAGGTCCGTCAACTTTTAAGCCTTGCCGCATGAGGGAATTCCTTTCGATTATTTTCCCTGCAAGATTCTTCGGAACAGAAATTTTTTCATTAGATTTTATGTAAACAATTTCGCCAGGCTTAATGTCATAGGAGGCAGCAAGTTTTCCATCTGAGCAGACAACGCCTGCAATAGTCAGCTCGTAAGCAATGCCTTTTAAATGCTCCTTTTTAAAGCCTTCGACTATAAGTTTATTTTCGTTGACAAGTGCTAGTATATCTTTATCTGTTAAAATCATGTTTAAGCCTCTTGGGGAAAATTATATAACCAGAGCTTAAATTATTCAAATTCTTTTTTTTAAGTGAAAGAAATGACTGTATTATAAAGAAAAATCGAATGGCAGGCAAAAAAAATAGCGGATTTAATCGGTTGCGAGCAGGACATCATCAATATCCAAGGAATCAGAGCCTTTATAGATAAGAGCCGCTCCGCCGATTAAGGGACCAAATACAGCGAGAACAATGACTATTAAAGCAATAATTCCTAAAATCATATTTATATTATAAGGGGAGTTTTATCAAATGTCAAAAAATAAAAATGTAAACATCAATCGTCAGATAGGGCGGCAGTAGAAGAAGAAACATCATAGTCTTCTAAACCACTCTTTTTGAATTCATGCCATGCAATAGCCGCCGCAATAATGACTGTAATTATAAAGAGCATAAACGCCTCCTAAAAATTATTATAGGATAAATTTCTAAAAATGCAAGGAAAAAGTTATGGCAAAAGATAAACATGTTACGATGAAGTTTAAAGCTGATACTAAGGATGCAGAAAACGGAATCAATCAATTAACTTTATCACTAAACAAATTTTCTAAAAAAATTGAAAAATCGCCAATAACAAAACTTTCAACAAGTTTTGTGAATATTCATAAGGCTTTAAATGTAGGGGTTCAGGCTTTTAAAGATATTGGAGCCGCAATCAATGACACTATCGAGGCAAGCAACAAACAAGTAGCGGCGGAAAAACAGCTGGAGGCGGCGGCAAAGAACAACCCTTATCTCTCAGACTATTCCGTCCAGCAGCTCAAAGACTTTGCGGGACAGCTGCAGTCAATATCAACGACAGGCGATGAGGAGCTTCTGCCAATGATGGCCCAGCTTGCGGCAGCCGGAAGGACCCAGAATGAGATCCAGGACATAATGTCGGCAAGCCTTGACATCTCCGCTTCCGGGGCGATGAGCCTTGAAACGGCGGTGAAACAGCTCAACGCAACCTATTCGGGAAGCGCGGGAAGGCTCGGGCAGATGAACGGGGCTGTCAAAGCCCTCACCACAGAGCAGCTCAAGAACGGGGAAGCCGTCAAAATCATGAAAGAGCAGTATTCGGGCATAGCAAAGACTGTATCGGACACGACGGGCGGCTGGCAGCAGTTCAAGAACTCATTCGGGGATTTCAAGGAAGTCCTGGGCAGCGGGTTCGCCACAATCCAGAACACGGCCGGGAAGATTCTCTCGAATTTCTTTGATACCGTAACGAGCAAGATTAAATCGGCGGGGAATGAAGCCGATGTTTTCAAGAAAAAGCTCGGCTTCATCGCGACACTCGAAGACGACTCGGCGGGCGTGAAAAACCTTGAAAGCACCGTGAATTCATTGTCTGACACCATTAAGCGGCAGGAAGACATCTTAAAAGCCGTCAGCGACGGTCAGCAAGCCTACACGAACGAGATAAAGGCACAGGCGAAAGAGTCTGAAAAGTCTTATAAAAAAGAATGGGAAGCCCTCAACGCCCGGAAAACGGCCGCCGAGATTGCCTTAAACTCCACAATCCGAAACGGGGAATTAAAGAAAGAGCAAATTGCACAAGAAACGATTCTCACACAGAATTATAAGGAGCAGGCGAGGGTTTTCGAGGAAGTGGCGACAGAAACAGCCGAGGCTACGGAAAAATACAAGGCCGCCGAACTAGCCCTTGAAAACTATGAAAGCACGGGGTGGGCGAGGGTCGCAGAGCTGAAAGAGCAGGCGAAAGACACGAAAGCGGCTTATAACGATATGAACAAGGAGTTCGAGAACCTTTACTCAGGCTCGAAAACTTACCTTGCAAGGCAAATCGCCGATAACAAGGAGCTTCTCAGACAAGCGCAGGAACGGCTTGAAGTCGCAAAGGCGCAGGAAGCGGCGGAAAACAACACCACGGCGATTCAGGCAACGAACAAGCTCATAGACGAAAACAAGAAAAAACTCGATGAGCAAGTTGAGAAAATCAATCAGAAATACGAGCTTCAGGAAGCCGAGGGGCAGTCCGTGGATGAGCTGGCTTGGAAACAGGAGATTCTGAACGCAAAGGAAAGCTCGTATCTGGAGCTTATAAACCTTGATGCTGAGTCACAGGCGACACTGAACGAGGCGGCTCACCGGCGATTAAACGACTTGAAAAACGATTACAACGCGGTTGCGGAGTCTCTGAAAAAATCGACGGACAAGAAAGCTCTGGAAGATTTTTACAAGAAAATCGAAGACTTGGAGGCAAAGACAAGGGAATTCCTCAGCGAAGTCGACAACACTTCCCTTTCCGGACAGCTCGGAAACGCAATCTTAAAAACAATGGAATTGCGGGATGCGACGGAGCAAGGCACGGAAGCATGGCAGCGTTACAACGAAAAGATTGCCGAGCTTTCGGGGCTGCTCGACGAGGTACAAGCCAAAGAGGCCGAGGTCGGAGCCGGAAATAATGAAAATGAGCTTCAATCATGGGCAGCACTCCACGAGCAGAAATTTGAAATCGCATCCGAATTTGCGGGAAAGTATGCGGATATTATGTCAGGCATTACCGAACTCGTAGAAACTCAGGCAGAAAATGAAGCTACCGTGAAACAAGCTGCACTTGAAGAACAACTTGCGAACGGAGAAATCACGCAAGAGGAATATAATGAAAAACTTGAAGAAATCCAGCATGAGGCTGATGAGAAAAAATACAAGGCTCAGATGTGGGAATGGAGCGCAAATCTTTTAAATATTCAGGCACAAACCGCCCTTGCGGCCGTAAAAGCCCTTGCTGAAGGAGGCGCCGTTGCGGGGCCGGTTATGGCTGCTATGATTGGAGCGCTGGGAGCCGTGCAGCTTGCAACGGCCATTGCAAACAAACCTATCCCGCCTTCATACGCTACTGGCGGCGTGGTAGGCGGTTTTCAGGGAGCCAGCATGGGCGGCGATAACACCTATATTCATGCGAGAAATGGCGAGATGATACTGAATGCAAAACAGCAGAAGGCGATGTTCGACACACTTAATAATCCAGGACGACAGGCGGGAGTGTCAAATAATGTCACTATAAAAAACTATGCGGCGGGGAATGCTTCTGTTGTCTCAAAAAACACGCCTAATGGCATAGAATTTATTATCAGGGAGACAGTAAAAAAGCAACTGTCAGAGGGCGCTTATGACAGCCAGCTTAAAGCTGCCAATGCGAACCTTGACGGCGTAAGATATGTATAGGAGAAAAAAAATGGCGGTTGAATGGAGCGCAAATGTAAACATGAAATTCTATGGCATGACACGGGCAACAGAGGAAAATGTCATAAAAACACAATTTGAAAGCGGGCGGGAAAGATACAGGCTCAAAAATTCCTCTCCAAAAATAGCCTTTTCTGTTCAGCTGGATTTGAACACAAAGGCAGAAGAGAGGGCTTTCTGGGACTGGTACAATGATACGCTTCTTTCACGCACAGAGACAGTTTATCTTCCTGACTTTTTAGGCGGCACGACAGGCAAAGAGTACAGAATGACAGAAGAACCCAGCATTGAGGGGCAGAGACCAAAAGTCTTAACTTTGACTTTCAAGGAAATATAAAATGAGTGCTTTTTCAAAACTTTTTTCTGACGACGGAACTTACTCACTTCATTACTTAATACATCTTTATGGCTCTTATAAATCCTCCGGAGAAACAAAAACGATTGAGATGCGGTTCATAAATGACACCCAGTCCTGCTCTTTTAAGGGCAACGAATACACGGCAGAGGCTTTTAATTATACGCCAAATGCCAGTGAATACGGGCTTTCGGGCGGCGGGACTTTAGAAATTTCAGTCGTCGGAAATCAAGTGATAGAGCTCGTGGAATTATGCCGGAGCATAACGCTTGAAATTGTCGGGTGCATGCTCTCCGATGGCTCAATAACGGAACTGAAACACTTCAGGCATAAAAACGGAACAATCAAAGTAAACCGGAACACGGCCACATTTAATTTTAACCGTGATGAGCGCCTTGATATGACTTTCCCCGCCCTTATCTGGAATACCAGGAACAACAGGGGAAACAGTTAAAAAATGACTGTTTATGTATGAGATATGATGATTTGCTGAGCCTTCCTTATGAGGACTTTGGCAGGGTAGGGAAAACAAAGGGCGTAGACTGTTATGGCCTTGTGCTTGAATGTTGCCGCCGGAACGGGAAGCCATTGAAAGATATTGTCTATGATTCCCCGAAAATCGACAACGACAAAACCGGTCTTTTCTACAGAGATTTGAATGTGGAAGAAATCCCTTTTGAGGAAATCAAGCGGGGTGACCTTCTTCAATGTTCTTTTGACGGCAACCTCCATATCGCTTTCATTCTCTCAAAAGAATGTGTTATTCACGCCACGACATCAGGAGTCCGGGTTTCCCCTATAAGCGCGTTTTCAAACAAAAAATATTTAAGGATTAAATAAATGGTTCAGGTTTTACGATACAAAGATTTTTCTGATTCTTACGTGATTATTGAAGCCCAGGAAGGACTGAGCGTAAAAAGGGCAGTTCCGATTCCTGACTGGACTAAATATGTCGTTGTCGTGAACGGAATCAAAAGCGACGAGAATCACATAATCCAGCCAAAGGACATCGTTATTATCAGAATGATTCCTAAAATCTCGACCACCACCGCCCTTATAGTTTTCGGTGTCTTAGCCCTTGGGACGGCCGTTTATGCCGGCGTAAAGGCTTATCAGGCAAACAAGGAGGCACAGGCCGCAAAGAAAAAAATCGAAGAGCTGAAAAATATTTCAAATGATTCAGTCACGAATATTCCTTACCTTAAAGGAGCGAGCAATTCTATAGCTACGGGGAAAACCCAGCCTTTCGTAATCGGGCGGCATCTTTTTACGCCATACATCCTGAATGGCGGCGGCGGAAGTTCAAGGGGGTATCACACAATATCCGGAGACTATGGCTCAGATTCTTTTTATAATATCGTTCTTGAAGGCGGATTTGCAAAGCAGGTCATAGAGTCCCTTTCCTGCGATGACGTGAAAGTCGCATCTCTTTTTCCCGTTGATTCCCAGCCACAAGAAAACAGTTCGTCAAATCCGAAATATTACTTTAACAGTAATTCAGAATTTGCAAGCGAGGACTCTTATATCGAAATCGCACAGGACGGCGCGGCTTTTGAAAATGAGGAATTCAATCAAAAAATCGTAGAGCAGGAAGTCTCTGACCAGCTCAAAAAAGCCGATGCGGACGATTATGAGGATTTGTATTACACCCTCGAAAAAAACACAATGGACTGTACTGTCTGCATTATGTTCAACGGCCTTTATCAAATGAACTCCAGCGGAACAAAGTCGGCAAGGGAAGTCAAGGTCATCCCTGCCTGGAGCCCTGATTATGCCGAAATCCTTGCCGAGGGCGGGGACACCTCACAGGCGCAATGGTACGGGGTCGGGGACGGCTTAACGGAAGATACAGAATTCCAGTTCAGGCAGACGACAGAAACAACTGCAACGGTCACCCATACAGGGACATATCGGTATACAGCAACATCCTCTCAAACAAGTTCCAATTCGATTAAAGAAGCTGCCAATAAGAACAAAAATCGCTGGGCTTTCGTTAGCGGTGAGGACATCCTGAATGACTCAAGGACTACTCTTTCTTATTCTACCAAAAAGTCTACCGCTTACAAAACAAAAAACAATAAAGTTTACAGGTGGACGGTTACCATCACGGCAACTTATACGGAAAGCATAACGACAAAAAATGAATTTCTTTCAAATACATTCTCATTCAATAAAAATTCGCAGCTGAGATTTGAGGCGAAGAAAGCGTTTTCTTTTGCCGATAACTTCACGCTTAATTCTGCCGGCACCTACGACCAGAGACAATATCCGATAACATTAAGGCTCTCTTGTCCTACCAATGCCTTGTCAGGAAATACGGAGGTATCAGACTGCTATGTCGAATATATTCACTCGCATTGCTACGATACTGAAAAATCAGCAGAAGCAGGCTCGCTGGTTGCGGAAAGGGTTATCGGGGAGACAGAGGCGGCTAAATCTACGCTTATAGGAATCCACATAAAAGCGACCTCAACAAATGAAGAGAAAATCGGAAAGATAAATGTCATTACAAACGGCCTGGCGCCAGTCCCAACGCTGAATGACGGCTCCTGGTCCTGGAACCTTTCCGACAAGCAAATCACCTCAAACCCCGCGAGCTGGCTCATAGAAATTCTCACAAGTGACACCCATGCGGCATCTAAAATTGATTTTGAAAATGAAATCGATTCTGAGTCTTTCGGGGACCTTTACCAATACTGTGAGGAGCAGGATATTACGGTAAACAAAGTCCTTACCAGCGGAACGAAAAAAGCGGATGTCATCGAGGGAATTCTTACTGTCTGCCATGCCGCCCTTTACCAGAACATTTACGGTAAAATCTCTGTCGCAATCGACAAAGAAAAAGAAAACCTTGTCGCGCTTTTCAACGAGCAAAACCTTATATCTTTTGAATATGAAAAAACTGTATCTCTTGATGTTGACGGCATAAAATGCACTTTTGTAGACAGTAATTCAGATTTTCAGGAAAACGATTTTACCGCATACTATGACACTGATGCAGAAGTTACGGAAGATACGGTTTTAAGGGAAGTGAGTCTTGACGGAATCACGAACGAGGCACAGGCACGGCGACATGCTCATTACATAATGGCAAATGACAAATTAAGGCCATTAAAAGCGACCGCAAAAGTCGGGAACGAGGGCATCTTCTTTACCCTCTATTCAAAAATCCTGATTCAGCACCCGAGCCTGAAAATCGGTCTTGGAAGCGCCGTTGTAAAAGGTCTTATCGTCAATTCTGAAAATATGATTGTGGGCGTAGACCTTTATGAACCAGTTGATATTGACTACTCAAACAACTTTTCCGTAATCATCCAGTGCGTAGGCGAAGATTATTGCACGCCTTTGGCGAGAAGCTGCGCTCCTGTTTATGAGCAGGATTTAATCCTCACTCAGGGAAGCGCATTAACTCTTTCTGACGGAACAAATGTCAGGATTGTTTCAAAGGCTTTCAGTTATGTTACGAATGAGCCGGTCTCACTTCTCAGCGGCTCATTCCTGACACTCTCGGACGGGACGGCGCTTGAAGCCGGAATCACCCGCTATCAGACAAAACGGGTAGACTCAATCTTTTTTACGACACCCATAAGCCTTGATGCCGCCGTTATTCCGCACAAGGGCGATGTCCTTTCCTATGGCTATGAGCTGGATACTGTCTCAAGGGAATTTACTATTACGGCAATCAAGCCGAACGGCTCTGAGGGTTACACTCTTGAGCTCTACGACTACAACGAAGCGATTTTTGATTATGATTCTGTCGAGATTCCGGATTATGAAGTTACGATAACGGAAAGACGGGCAATAGAAGGAGTCAAGCCCTCGGAAGTGCCAGAAGTCTATCCGACTTATGAAGAGACAAATTCTATTGCAGAAGGCATTGCCCGGACCGTCGCGGAGACTGTCGCTGCGGAAGCCGTAGCGGATAAAACGCCGCGTTATCTTGGAATCCTTACAAGCCTTCCCGCATCCGCAAATGAAGGCGACTGGTTCGCTGCAAAAAACATTACTGGATTTTCGACGGGTAAAGTCTACAAGTACACGAAGGTCACGGGCGGCTATGAATGGCAGCTTCTCACGGAAACTTCAGCAAGCTATATGGAGATGATGGCGGCACTCCCTGACATTATGTCTGTCATGTCTTCTTCAACTTCTGACGGATATTTCTCAACGGTATTCGCAAAACTCTTGGTCGCCAGCAAGGCATTTATTGAAAAACTCTCGGCAAGTGCCATAGAGCTTCACAAGGACTCGGACGGGAACGGTGGAGTAATCCAAAGCGAGAACTACGACGAGGATGAAGGCACGGGCTGGCAGATTGACTACGAGGGAAACGCGAAATTCAACAACGGCGAGTTCAACGGAAAGATAAATGCTACAAGCGGTGTTATCAAAAATTTAACGGTAGAAGGCACACTTACTGCTGGAGGAGAAGGACAGAATAAAGGTCGTGTGAATTGTGCTATAGGTGAATATCATCAGTTAGAGCCAAATACCGAATACTATTTTGATTATTGGAATGCATTTAAAATAATTATACACGGAGTGGCGGATACTACAATAAACGGAGAATTTACGATATTTCCAACTTTACCTTTGGTAACTAGCTCTCAAATAAGTAAAACAATATTTAATAATAATATTACATTAGGTACAAAAACAAAAAATTATGGAAGTGAGCCGTTTACATATAAACATACCTTAGTAACTTTTAAAACAACGAAAGAGGCATACTGTTATATAATTAACCTTTAATAATGCCCCTTTTTCTGAAAAAGGTATTGATAAAATCAGCAAGATGTTTTATATTATAAGTATAAGGAGTTGCAATGAAACGCAAACGCCAAAAGAAAAAACCGCTCAGCTGGTGGGCGGTTTTAGCCGGACTTATACTGATAATATTGCAGATTACAGACAAAGTCCTTGATGTGGTTCTGAAAATTCTTGACAGGGTTTCAGAATAATCTCAAAAAAGCGGGGGATATAAAATCCCTTGCTTTCTTTTATACCATACGAATGGGGGAAAGTCAAATGAAAGACAAGGACACAAAGATAATAATCATCTTATTGTGTGTGAGCATTATTCTTTCAGTTGTCAGTATCGGTCTGAAAGTATTACAACTGGCAGGGAGGATATTATAAACACATCAGAAAAGGCTTGGGGCGGTGCAAGAAAAAATTCAGGCGGAAAACGACCTGGAGCTGGGAGACCCAAAAGCAGCGACCCTGTAAAAAAGTTTTCAGTAGCCTCAAAACTTTCTGAATATGAGGCTATAAAACAAAAGGCTGAAAATGCTGGTCAATCTATCAGCAGATACCTGATTGATTGTGCCCTGAACAAGCAGTAATTATTTTTGAGTTGTTAAGATTTCCTTAACAACTCTTTTTTCTGAAAAATGACTGTATAGGTATGGCAAGATTAAAAGAATTGACTGAACTGGACGCATCGGGCTATGTTCCGGCAGAAACGTATCTTCTTGCGGAGGATTCTTCCGAAGAAAGTAAAAAAGTAAAGGCAAGAACCTTGCTTTCAGGAGTGGCGGCTGACCTTTCAGCAGAAGTGACGGCCCGCGCAAATGCCGATACGGCTTTGCAGGGCAGCATTGACACAATTACAGTAAAAATCCCCGCAGCGGCCTCAGACTTAAATCAGCTCGCAGACAAGGCTTTCGTAACGGGCATAACTGACACAAAAGCCGCAAAGGCTGAGAGCGTAGGCTCGTTCACGCTTTCAATGGACTCATCGACATTCGTAATCACATTGCAGGCAAAAGACGTGAACGGGTCAAATCTTGGAAGCGCCCAGACAATCGACCTTCCCCTTGAAAGCGTTGTCGTGAGCGGTTCTTACGATCCTACAAGCAAAAAAGTAATTCTGGCGCTAAAGGACGGCTCAACCGTAGAATTCAGCGTGGCTGACTTGATCAGCGGGCTCCAGTCCGAAATCACGGGCGCCGCAACCTCAATCACCGGCACAGACCTGAGCGCAAGCAAAGCCCTTGTCTCGGACTCAAACGGAAAAGTAGCAGCCTCTTCCGTAAGCGCGTCTGAGCTTGACCACCTCTCAGGCGTTACAAGCCCAATTCAGACACAGATTAACGGTCTTTCAGAGGCAATCAGCGCAGAGGTAAGCGAGCGAGAGACAGTTACGGGAGACCTCTCAGACCTTACGACAGTATCAAAAACAAACCTTGTATCGGCAATCAATGAGGCGGCCGCAAGCGGTGGCGGTGGATCCTCTCAAATTTCCGTTACCTGGGCAGACTTAAAAACCGCCCGTGACGGCGGACTCCTCACGCCCGGACAGCAGTACCGAATCACCGACTATGTAACCACAACCGTACAGCCCGAGACACAGAGCGCGGGCCACGCATTCGACATAATCGTGACGGCTGACAGCGGGAGCGTGCTTAATGAGAACGCCCGTGCGGCGATTCATGCGGGCGATACCTATTTCGCCGATTCAAAATTGCAGGCCTGGAAACTCAAATACTGCCTTGACAATGACACAGACCGCTTCGCATGGGCGGATTCCGTAAACGGAAAGGGCGTAATCTATCAGATGACGGACGAATTTGAGAACGCCTTGCCCTATGACTTCAAGAACATCCAGTTCAAGCGATACAAAATCACGGCGAAAACAACGGCGACAAAACCCGATGACTTGGTGAGCGGCTATTACGGCATGCGCTCATCGGAGAACCCCGCCAGCGCGACAGGCGCGCTTTACCCGTCGGGCTACACGATAGACACGGCCGACACCGTTTTCAGGTTCACATTCGACTACAACGGCGCGGATTACTCGCTCAACAAGTACGCAAGCAAGAGCGGCACGGAATGGAGCAAGTATTGTTACGGCAACGAAATCGCCCCGTACTATTACAAACAGAAGCAGGGGCTGAACAATGTCGTATTCGGCAATACGGCGGTAAACAGTGAGAATTATCGCAACAAGCTGACAGGCGCAAGAATTTTCTCCAACACATTCGGCAATAACTGCTCTTCCAACACATTCGGCAATTTCTGCTATTTCAACACATTCGGCAATAACTGCTCTTCCAACACATTCGGCAATTACTGCTATTTCAACACATTCGGCAATAA
>CALGGS010000247.1 GCA_937915735.1 uncultured Treponema sp. | reverse complement strand
CCGCAACAGTCGAGGCCGTAGGTCCGGGAACAGAAAAAGACCCGATTACCGTAAAGGTCGGTGACCGCGTAATGTACGACAAATACTCAGGCGTTCAGGTAAAAATGGACGGCGAAGATTATCTCATCGTAAAAAACAGCGACATCATCGCAGTAGTTGAGTAAATCGTTTTCCTGTCATTTCGAGTGACCGAAGGGTAAAAAAATGTCATTGTCGGCTCTAGCCCGGCAATGACATTTTTTTCTAAAGCCTAAAACTTTATTTTTCCATTTCCATTTTTTAAACTTTGTGTTACTCTTGTCTTACTATGAAAAAATCACTTACACTTTTTATTACTTCAATATTTTTAATAGCGTCTCTTTTTGCAGAAGAGTCTTACAAGTTTAAGGTTTCATCTCCAGCTGGTGCTCCGTCCCTTGCCCTTGCAAGCCTGGCACAGGAAAATCCTGAAGATTACACTTATGTCGCGGCGGAGGCAATTGCTGCAGAATTTGCGGGGGCAAAGGCAGACTTTATCATCGCTCCGATTAATGCTGGTGCAAAGCTTTTTAAAATGGGAAAATCTACCTACAAGCTGGCAGCGGTCGTGACCTGGGGAAATCTTTATTTTGCTTCTCAAAAAAAAGACTTTAAGCTTAAGGACATAAAAAAATCCGGAGTCACTCTTTTTGGCGAAAACACAATCAATGCTTCTGTCGCTCTTTTCTCTCTCGAAAAAAACAAGCTCAAGGCAAAGACTGTAAATTATCTCGGAAGTGCGCAGGCGACACAGGCTCTTCTTCTTTCTGACGAAAATGCAATCGTTTTGACGGCAGAACCGGCATTGACGGCGGCAAAGCTTAAAAATCCGAAAATCACCTTATATTCGCTGAATGAATTGTACAAAAAGGCGACTGGCTTTGACGGCTATGCTCAGGCGGGGCTTTTTGTAAAGGCAGAAACGGCTGACTCTTATGGGCCTGAAGTCGCTGATTTCTTAAAAAAGGCCGAGGAGTCTTGCGCTAAATGCAGTAAAGATGTTCCTTCTGTTTCCAAGGCAGCCCTTGCTCTCGAAATTTTACCGAACGAAAAAATTGCAGAAAAGGCAATCCCCTTGTGTAATATCAGATTTATGAGAGCAAAGGAAGCGAAAAATCAGGTCGAGGCCACCGCAAATGTCGACATCAAGCAATATGGCGGCGAGCTTCCGAAAGAAGATTTTTATTATTAGTGACTTGTGAAAGCAAAAAAATCATCCGCATTTTCCTGTCTTCTCGGTCTTGTTGCCGTCGCTCTTATAGTGCAGCTTATTTCTTGGACTAAGGGCGATAGGGTGGTTTTCCCTGACCTGATTGAGATTTTGCGCGCGTTTTTTAAGCTTCTGGGGCAAGGTCGTACTTATCAGCTGATTTTTACGACTCTTGTTCATCTTTTTGTCTCTCTTTTGATTTCAAGCTTCGCTGGGATTTTAATCGGTCTTCTTGAGGGCTTCTTTGAGCTTTTCTATAAAATCTTACGGCCATTGATGACTCTTCTTCGCTCGATTCCGATTATTGTTCTTGTCGTTATCATTATGGTTCTGACAAAATACGAAAATGTTCCTTACATTGCCACTTGCCTTGTTTTACTTCCGCTGATTAGCGAGGCGGCAAGGGAGGGTGTCAAGAAAATCAAAAAAGAGCAAAGTGAGCTTATCGATGTTTATCTTCTGAACAGCAATTTTTCGCCACGGATTCTTGCCCTGGTGTATTTTCCTCTTATGGCCGGATTTTTGAGACAGTCGTATGTGAACGCTGTGGGAATGGGAATCAAAATTATTGTGACGACGGAATATCTCGTACAGACAAAAAATTCCCTTGGAAAGGCGGTGAACACAAGCATTTATTTTAATGAATACGCAGAAATTTACGCCTACGCTCTTATTATGATTCTTCTGGTAATTCTTTTGACAGAGCTTCCTAAATTAATCAAATTCGCCGTTAATAAGGTTGTAGGCGACGCTTCCAGGTGATGGGATTTTAGGAAGATTGTCCCGTTTGAACCATTTTGCATCGCTGATTTCTTCTTCCTGAAGCTTTAATTCCCCGCTTTTGTATTCTGCCCTGAAGGCAAGCATGAGCTGGTCCGGGAATGGCCAAGACTGACTTCCGACATAGCGGATGTTTTTGACTTTTATTCCAGTTTCTTCGAATACTTCACGGTGGACGGCGTTTTCGATTGTCTCACCCATTTCGACAAAGCCTGCAAGGCAAGAGTATACTCCGTCCGGGCGGTTTTTGTGCTGGGCAAGAAGAATTTCGTCACCTCGGCTTACGAGCGTAATAATTGCCGGCTCTAATTGCGGAAAATATTGCTTATTGCACTCAGTGCAGGTGAGGGCGGTGTAGTAAGGATCGTCTTTTAAAACCCCGCCACATTTTGAGCAGAATCTTTTTTCGTTTTTGAAGTTTAATAGTCCCTTAGCTCGGGCTGCAAGTCCTGCAAGCTCTGCCCCTGAGATTTTTTTTGATTCGTCCGTAAAACTTACATAATCGTCAATTCGGTCGATTTTCCTGACTCTATGAAAAAATTCCCGCAAGGGAATGTCGATGCAGCCTGCCGGATTCGGTGTGTCTTTTTCCAGCTGCATTGCAGAATAGCCCCATTCAAGCTCCGCAAACCAGTTTTCGGCGACATTCATTTCCAGACAGCGACGCACGATTCCTTCATCAGGCAAAGAAATTCCCTGCAAAATAATGGAATTTTCCCGAAAAATAAAGTGAATCTCACAAAAAACATTCATTTGGTTTGAAATCATCGGCATACTTAGATTATAAATGCGAATTTCTGAAAAAGAAAGAAAAATTTTTTAAATTCATAAGGGCGAGCGAAAAATTGCTGAAGGCGAGTTTTTCAAAGTTTCCATAATTCATTGAAAGAAAGTTGAAATCGTTGTATTATTAAGAGATTTTTATATAAAGGAGTTATATGATGATTAAGACAGTAAAAGATGTCGATTTGAAAGGCAAACGCATTATCATGCGCGTTGATTTTAACGTTCCGATGAAGGACGGAGTTGTTCAGGACGACACACGAATTATGGCCGCTCTTCCAACTATTCAGTATATCCTTGAGCAGAACCCACGCTCACTCGTTCTTATGAGCCACTTGGGAGACCCAAAAAAAGATGTCAAAAAGGCTCAGGAAAAGGCAGAAAAAGCTGGAAAGACCTGGACTACAGAAGATGCTGAAAAATTCATCAACGGCAAAAACAGAATGAAGCCTGTAGTTGAGTATTTTGCAAAAAAACTCGGAAAAGAAGTTACTTTCCTTCCTGACGCTCTCGGTCAGAAAGAAGCAATCGACGCCCTTCCACAGGGAGCTGTCGCAATGCTCGAAAATGTCCGCTTCCACAAGGAAGAAACTTCAAAAGACTCAGCTGAGCGTGATGTAATGGCAAAAGAGCTTGCTTCTTACGGCGACATTTTCGTAAACGATGCCTTCGGAACTGCTCACCGAGACCAGGCTTCTACGGCTTCTATCGCAAAATTCATGCCGGTTCCATCAGTTGGCGGCTTCCTTATGGAAAAAGAAGTTAAATACATTCAGCCAATGGTTGAGAATCCTCCAAAGCCACAGGTAGCAATCATCGGTGGCGCAAAGGTTTCTTCAAAAATCGCAGTTTTGGAAAGCCTCTTGAAGAACGCAAGCGCCCTCGTTATCGGCGGTGGTATGGCTTACACCTTCCTCAAGGCTCAGGGCCACAAAGTCGGCATTTCTTTGGTTGAGGACGACTTCATCGATACAGCAAAAAAATTGCTCTCAGACGCTGCTGCTAAAGGCGTTAAAATCGTTCTTCCTGTTGACCATATTGCCGCAGACAAATTCGACGCAAACGCAACTCCGGTCGCTGTTGACGGCGTTGACATTCCGGATAACCTTATGGCTATGGATGTTGGTCCGAAGACAATTGAGCTTTACAAGGAAGTTCTTTCTACGGCAAAATCAGTTGTTTGGAACGGACCTGTCGGCGTATTTGAGTTCGACGCATTCGCGAAAGGTACAGCAACAGTTGCTCAGCTTGTTGCAGATGCTACAGGACGAGGCGCTATGACTGTTGTTGGCGGTGGTGACTCGGTTGCAGCTGTAAACAAATTCCACCTTGCAGACAAAATGAGCCATGTCTCAACTGGCGGTGGAGCAAGCCTCGAATTCCTCGAAGGCAAAACCCTCCCAGGCATTGCAATCTTGGCTACGAAGTAGACAAAATAACCAAAGGGCTGTCTAAGAAGTTCAAAAATGCGGTGGTTGAGCTTAGCGAAACCACTGCAAACTGAACTAGTCAGACAGCCCATTTTTACAGGAAACTCTTGATAACAAAAAAAAATCCCGCCGAGTGAATCGACGGGTCATTCAAGAAAGATACTTGAATTAGTTGGCAGCCTTTGGAGCGCCAGCGTTTGCAGGAACGACTGTGATTTTCTTTGTAACGAAACCAGAGCGATAGCAGCGAGTGCAAACATTCAAAGTTTCTGTTCTTCCGAAATCTTCTGTCTTTACCTTGATGATGTTTGGTTTCCAAGTGTGGCGTGTGTGGTTGTATGATTTACTAACTCTGTTGCCGTGCTGAGAACCTTTTCCGCAAATATCACAAACTCTAGACATGATTTATACCTACCTAAAATTGATTACAAATAAGTTTGAATATTATAAGTAAATCAAGATTTTATGTCAACAAGAATACTCTGTATTCTCAAAAAAATTATAAAGGGAATCTCTAAAAATTGCAATTTCTAGAGAACCCTAAATTGTTCTATTCCTGACCGCAAATGAGATAATAAATGCGGTTGAGATCGTCCTTGGTGAAAAACTGGACTTCAAGGCTTCCTCGTTCCATATTGCCTTTGATTTGTACTTTTGTACCGAGCTTTTCGATGAATTTCTGCTCCAGCTCCGTGATGTTCGGGTCTTTGTTTTCATCTTTTGGGATTTTCGGAGTTTTTTTGCTGTTTCCTGCTCCCTCGTTCAGACTTCTCGCCATGTCCTCGGCTTCGCGTACATTCATTGAATTTCCGATGATTTTTGCAAAAAGAATCCTCATATCGGCGCTGTCTTTTACGGAAAGCAAGGCCCTTGCGTGACCGGCGCTGATGTGCCCTTGAACGAGAGATGAGCGCATATCTTCAGGAAGCTTTAAAAGACGGACTGCATTTGCGACCGTAGAACGATTTTTTCCGACTCTCGCTGCCACTTGCTCCTGACTTAGGCCCGAAAGCTCCATAAGCTCGTAATACGCCTCGGCTTCTTCGATGGGATTTAAATCCTGCCTCTGGATATTTTCGATGAGAGCCATTTCAAGCTGCTTTTGCTCGTTGTACTTTCTTAGCTGGACAGGAACCTCTGAAAGGCCTGCGATTTTTGCGGCTCGTGTTCGCCGTTCACCTGCAATTATGTAAAAAGTGCCGTCTCCTGCGTCTTGAATTGTGATTGACTGCAAGATTCCGTGCTCTCGGATTGAGTCTGCGAGTTCATTAAGAGGCTCTTCTTCGAATTCCTTTCGTGGCTGGCGGGGATTTGGCTTTAATAAGTCAACGCTGACCCAGAGCTGTCCGTTTTCATCTGAATTTATTCCGGACGGAAGATTTTTAGGCACCGATTGTTCTGTCTTTTCTACAGCCGCTTTTTCAGATGCTTTTGTAGAACTGTCTTGAGCCTGATTGTTTTCCTCGTTCTTGATAGAGCCAAAAACTGATTCTGCTCCTCGCCCCAATCCGAATTTATTAGCCACGGTCAATTACCTCTTGAGCAAGCTTTTCATAACTTTTTGCACCAATGCAACTTGGGTCATAAAGACAAATTGGTTTTCCGTGAGACGGAGCTTCTGAAAGCCTGACATTTCGCGGAACAATCGTGTTGTAAAGCTCTTTTGAAAAATATTTTTTGACTTCGCTTACGACAGCCTGCGCAAGACGCGTTCTGCTGTCATACATAGTAAAGAAAACGCCTTCGATTTTTAGGTTTGGATTAAAGGTCTTTTGAATTCTGTTTTTGCTCTCGATTAAAAGAGCGAGACCTTCAAGGGCAAAATATTCGCACTGCATTGGGATTAAAACTCCGTCGGCTGCCACAAGACCGTTGACTGTTAAAAGCCCCAGTGATGGAGGACAGTCAATCAAAATATAGTCGTATTTTGCCCTAAGCGGGTCAAGTGCGTTCTTTAAAAAGAACATTCGCTCCTTTTCGTCAGGAACCTTTTCGACCAGCTCGATAGAAAAACCTGCAAGGTCGATTGATGCCGTAATAGCGTCAAGGTTTTCGACAGCGGTTTTTTTAATAGACTCTTCTGCGGAATTTTCTTCAATCATGAGCTCATAAATTGTAGGCTTGTCTTTTGTGAGTCCTACGCCGCTGGTCATATTTCCCTGAGAGTCAAAGTCTACGAGAAGGACTTTTTTGCCCTTCTTTGCCATGTAAGCGCCAATATTGATAGCTGAAGTTGTTTTGCCAACGCCACCCTTCTGATTAACAAAAACAAAAATCTTTCCCA
>CALGGS010000246.1 GCA_937915735.1 uncultured Treponema sp. | reverse complement strand
CAAGACCAACTGATTTTTTGTTGTGCTCAGCCTTCTGGAGTTCCTGCAACTTGTCAAAAAGCTTGTTTGTTGCTTCTGTAGGACCAGCCAAAAATGACTGATCACCGTCATAAGGCGTGTAGTTTTCCTGAATGAAGTCTCGAACATTGACTTCTTCTTTCCAGAGTCGTCCAGTAAATCCTTTCCAGGCTTCCTGTTCTGCCATAAAAAATCTCCTATAATGTTTTTAAAATTACTTGGAGAGGAAGAGCCTAAAAAAGCGTATGGAAACACCCGAAACTTCTTTGTTTCGCAAAAAAAGGAAAGAGAAGAGTGAGAATGTGACCAAAACTGACTTAAAGGGGCTCGTATTTTCCAAGCAATCCTGATTGCAAAAGCAACCTTTGTTTTGTGACTAATATAACGAAAAAAAAGAAGATAGACAATAGATTTTTAGAAAATAGCGTTTTATTTTTTGATTCAAACAGATATACGCTAAATATAGTGTCGGAAAAAGGGAGAAAGAGGGGCTGCCTAATCAGCTCGCCTTGCAGTAATCATTGAGCTTCTTAGTCATCCCCATCTTGCTAACGGATTTTTCTTACAAAAGCGTCCTTAAATCCATAAGCCTTAAATTTTTCATCAACAGAACCGTACTCATCGATGTTAAGAGGACCAACCATAACCTGATAAGCCGATTTTGAAGCGTTTTGAACCAGAACGAGCGGATATTTATTTGAATATTTGTCAACGATATTTTTTATATTCTCAGCAGAGCCAAGGGAAGCAACCTGAACATAATAATACCCGCTTCTAAGATTTTTGATAGAAGGAACTACATAGTTCGTCCAGTCGTTTGTTACGACAGGTTTTGTTTCTTCAACAGCAGAGGCAACAACAGGAGTATCTTCTGCTTTTTCTTCTGCCTCAGGAGGATTCATCTCAGTCGGAACTAAGACTATCGGCTGATAAGCGTCCTCTTCCGGAGTTTCCTCAGCGACAACGCTAGGCTCGCTTTCAATTCCTTCTGGCAGCTCCTCGTAAACCTCTTCGCTCTCGTTTGATTCAGTTTCCGCTACGACTGGCAATTCCTCAAGAACCGGCTGCAAGTCCTCGTTTTCATCAGGATTAACCTTTTCTGTCTCCACGACAACCACCGGCACAAGTTTTTCCGCTTCTGACACAGGAACGGCCTCTTCGCTTACAATCTCATCTCCTGTCATGGCAACTTCTTCAGTCACATTTTCAAGGCTTTCGTCTTTTTCAGTTTCGATTACAACTACCTTTTCAACTTCATCTTCTGGAAGCGGAGGAAGCTCTTCATAAACAGTTCCGACAACCTTTTGCTCTTTTTTCTCAGATGCAGGCTTTTCAGGGACATTCTCAACTTTTTCAGGAACAAGAGCGATGTCTTTTTCCACAGGATTTTCAGCGATAACAGGAATTTCTTCGTAATCCGTCTCCGTCTCTGCAAGAACAGGAGTCTCTTCTACAGCTTCAACAGGCACCTCTGTCTCTGCTACAGCAGGATTTTCGGCAACAGAAGGAATGTTTTCTACCGGTGTATTTTCTGTCTCCGCAATTTCAGAAGGCACATTCTCTTTTGCGGCAGGAGTCTCGCTTGCAACAGGACTCTCACTTATAACAGGTCCTGCGCTTTCAGATGAATCTTCCTCGCTCAAAACAGCAGTTCCGTTTGCGTTTTCGTCAAGGCTTCCTGCCCTTTTCGTAAGCTTTACCTGCACATTTGAGTCAGGCTTAATCCTAAGGCCTTCAGCCGCTTCCGGAGACAAGAGAATTGCGACCCCCTCGCTTGGGTCAATCGCACCCAAAATAAGAACATCAATCGTGCTTCCTGTCGCCGGATTCGTAACGGTAACGCTGTCCCCCGGCAAATATCCGACAGTGCGGGCAAAAAGCCCCCTCGGCATAGTTCCGCTCTCAGCAACAACGGCACGACCGTCAAGAGAAGGACGCGCTGCGGCAAAAAGCGTCGCAACAGTAAAAATCGTAAGAATAAAAAGCGTTATTTTTTTCATAAGAATCCCCTCTTTTCCTATCTTTGTTTCATTTGGTTATTGATTTGATAAGCGACAAGAGCCGCAAACTGGCTCAAGCCCATCTCATTGTTATTTTTTTCGCTGGCTTTTTCGGGAGTGGCGTTTCCTTCAAAAATCTCAATTCCCGTTGAAGTATAGTAGCCCTTCCACTGAACTTTTTTTATATTCTCAAGAAGAAGCCCCTCCGGGTTTGAAGAATCGCCCGTGTTATAAAAAAGCTCGACACGAACCAAAATATCCATTCCGCCCTCAAGATTCTCCTTCAGGGAAGCCTTTAAAGCCCCACGGTTTTTTTCATCCGTATCGCTAATCCAGACCGGAGAGCTTGAGACGATGTTTCCGGTATCAAAAAAATAGTCCGTGATATTCTGCTCAAAAAGATAAGAAGTCGCCCAGACCTTTTCCTGCCCTGGATTATTCTGAATAATCTGAATAGACATAGACTTTGCAGACAAAGCCGAAAGGGAAAAAAGAGCGAAAATTAAAGAAATGATTGATTTTACCCACCTGTTCATAAAACCCCGACAACAACAAAATATGCTGTCTTTATGAATATCGGAATTTGAAAGGTAAAGTTTAGGAAGTTGTTGCGCCGTCGCTTTCCACAGGGACGCACCCTATGCCTTTGGCTACATATGAAAGCCTTCGCCAAGGTAAATTTCGCGGGCTTTTGGGCTGTCGATGATTTCCTGCTTCGTGCCTTGAATCAAAATTTGCCCCGTGCTGACGATAATCGCCCTGTCAGTGATTTCCAGGGTATCGCGGACATTGTGGTCTGTAATCAGAACGCCGATTCCCCTGTTTGCGAGGAGCTTTATCATCCCCTTGATGTCGGCAACCGCAATCGGGTCAATGCCGGCGAAAGGCTCGTCTAGCAAAAGGAATTTCGGCTCAATCGCAAGGGAGCGGGCAATCTCCGTTCTGCGGCGTTCCCCGCCCGAAAGGGTGTATGCAAGCTGCTTTCTGATTCTGCCAATCGCGAATTCTTCGATAAGCTCCTCCAGCTTTTGTTTCTTTTCTGCACGAGTCAGGTCAGGACGAGTCTCCAAAATCGACCAGATATTTTCTTCGACAGTAAGCTTTTTAAAAACGCTTGGCTCCTGAGGAAGGTAAGAAATTCCAAGCTGTGCGCGCTTAAACATCGGAAGGGGGGTAATTCGCTTATTATCCAGAAAAATTTCGCCTGAAGTCGGCTTATAAAAACCGACAATCATATAGAAAGAAGTGGTTTTTCCGGCTCCGTTAGGCCCCAAAAGCCCCAAAACCTCGCCTGTCTGCATCTGAAAATCAACGCCCTGCACAACCTTCTTTTTTCCAAAGGACTTATAAAGCGAGGAAACCCGAAGCGTATGAAGTGAAGCAGGATTTTCCCGCTCTACAGTCCTGATTTCCCCATCCTCACTCCTCACTTCTCTGTTTTCAGTCATCTTCTTCCCAAACAACATCACTCCTCCCCCTCTGAATCCTCTTTATCACCTTCAGAACTTTCATCTTTCAGCTTTTCGCTTTCAGTTTCACCTTCCGCATCACTATTCAAAATATCAGTCACGCTGGGAAGAGGCGGCTTTTCATCACTTTTTCCTTCAGCAGAATCAGAGCCGGCCTTTTCATCTTTCCCGGCGTTTTTCTCATTTTCACTTTTCTTTGAATCCGTCACGCTGCCCGAAACACGGCCCGACAAGGTGATTTCCTGGGAATTAAGGTTTAAGATAATTTCCTGAGCACGGAAAGTGTCGTCCCCCTGCACTATTTTCGGATTTCCGCTCATTTCAAGCATCTGAGCCGACTTTCTGTAAATTGCGAACGCTGAGGTGCATGTGTTGTTTTTTTGCTTCAAGGTAACGCCAATCTGCATCGTAGCGATTTCTTTGTTCTGATTGTACTCGATAATCTGGCTGTCAATCGTGACATTATTTTCCAAATCAACCATATGAACGGTGTCTTCAAGGCGGGCGAGTTTCGTGCTTCTGTCGTATCGGAGCCGCCCGCAGGTAAAATCCATTTTTGTCTCGGTATTTTTCCCCTCAACGCTTCCTTCCGCCGTAATGTAGCGGAAATCCTCTCCGTCCAGAGTGATTGTGTCAGCCTTAATTTCCATCGTAGCAGTTTTTACGAATGCGTTTCCTGAAAGACGGGTCTCGTCGGTCTTGCTTCCAGAAACTCCTGTCATAGAATCAGCAGAAAACTTAATTTCCTCTGCAAAAATGGGGGAGGTAAAAAATAAAGCAAAAATGAAAGATATTAATATGGCGCAAGTCAACTTGCAACGGGTGTTCCGCACTTCGCTAACGCTCATTGCCTTACGGCAACGCCTGCGGCGGTGCTCCATACCCGACACGGCATTTGAGTCGAGAAATCTATTCATTCTACTCATTCTTTGAATCCTCTGCATCAGTATTAATTACTCTGGCTGATTCATTTTTGTCGTCAGTCACAATAGTTCCAGAAACAGTGTCAACAAAAGAAAAAGTCTTGCTCACCCCGCTCGCAGAAAAACCGTAACCGCTCATTTGGATGTCCTTTTTTGAAAGCTTAACCTCGCTCGTGCGGCTGCTCGTTATCTGCTCGGTCTTTTTGTTAAAATTCAGGGAATCAGCCTCAATCTCCATATCCTGCTTTGACAGTTTTAAACTTATGTCGCCATAAAGCGTGTATATTTCTTTTTTTGTGTTTGCGCTCACCAAAGCGCATGAACCGCTAGTCTCGTCTTTTCCTTCCTTGTCAAAGGTCTCGAATTCAGCATTGCTCGCAAAAACAGCATTATCGCTCTTGTACTGCTCAAGTTTTTCGGCCTTCAAAGAAACATTTTTTTTGCCTGACTCATATTTTACATAATTTGCGTTCTTGAAGCTAAACTCCGGGATTTTATCCTCAGAATTTTCACCCTTCATATAGTTAAGCGAGCAGGAAAAAGAGAAAATTGAAAGAAGAAGAAAAAAACAATAGGATTTTTTCATTTTATGCGTTATAATTTTACCATTGTAAATTGAATTTTTCAATCGACTGAATAATTCGGTGCATCTTAAAGAGACAAATGCAGACACAAAACCTGTCTAATAAGGGAACTTCTGAAAAATCGCTGAAGGCGAGTTTTTAGAGATACCCAATTTATTTTATTTACATTTAAGAATTAAGGGTGTATAATAGGGCTTATGGCAGATTTACTTACCGATGCAGAATTTGACAAATTCCGAAAACTGATTTATGACGAAAGCGGTATCACTTTCTCGGCTACAAACCGTTCTATTTTGGACAGCCGTCTAAAAGAAAAGCTACGCGAGAAACAGCTTGACTCTATCGAAGAATACTATCGTCTTGTCATGTCCAACAAAGAAGAAATGAAAATCATGCTCGACTCTGTTACGACAAACCTGACCCGTTTCTTCCGAAACCAGCCTCACTTTGACGCCCTCGTAAACTATGTAATCCCTCATGTTATCGAGCAAAAACGCAAGACCGGCGACACAACTATCAAAATTTGGAGCGCTGGCTGCTCAACTGGCGAAGAGCCATACACTATCGCAATGATTCTGGCGGACATTCTGCCACCACCATACAAATTCCAAATCACTGCATCCGACATTTCATTAAAATGTCTCATGACAGGTCAGGCAGGCTTTTACCCTGAAGCCCGCATCACTGGCATTCCTCAAAAATACCTCGACAGATTCTTCACAAAGAATGACCGCGGATATCAGGTAAAGCCAGAGCTAATGAACACGATTAAGTTCGACTACCACAACCTTCGTAACGATTCTGGAGCGCGTAACCTCGATGTTGTTTTCTGCCGAAATGTTCTTATCTACTTCGACGAACCGGCACAAAAAAATGTAATCGACCGCTTCTGGAATTCAATGGCTAATCATTCTTACCTGTTCATCGGACACTCAGAAAGCCTTTTCGGAATGGACACTAAATTTGAGTTCCTGAAAACCGACTGGGCTTGTCTGTACCAAAAACAAGTTTAATTTACTTTTGCATAAAACATAAAAATTGTCATTCTGAATTTATTTCAGAATCTTGTTTATGGAAGGGGCTGCCTGATTAATCACATCAAGTGTTAATCGGCACTTCCTTAGAGATACTGAATCAAGTTCATTATGACATTTTTTTTATAGGGAGGATTGAATATGGATCTGCAAGATATTTCTGTAGCAATTTGTGACGACTCAGCGCTCATGCGAAACCTTATTTCCCGTGTAATTGACGAAACCGAAGGTCTTTCTGTCGCTGGAAAAGCCGGCAACGGACAGATTCTTGTAAATAATCTTTCGCTTTACAAGCCAGATGTAATAGTTCTTGACATCGAAATGCCGACAATGACAGGCGTTGAATTCTTAAAATGGCGGAAGCAAAATAAAGTTGACATTCCTGTCATTATTTTGTCTAGTATTGCAGAAAAAGGAGCGGCTGTCACAATCGAATGTCTCGAACTCGGTGCCGCAGACTTCATTACAAAGCCAAACGGCTCAATTTCTGCCGACATCAGCTCAGTTTCAGACAGGCTCATCGAGCTTATCGCTTCTTATGGCGGCTCTTACGCACGCCGGCACGGAAAGCAAGTCCGTTCAAGCGATTTCTTCTCGAATCTCGGCTCTGACCGTCTCGTAGAACGAAAGCTCGCCTCAAAAATGGGTGTCGAAAAAGCAAAGGAATTTCTTTCAAGCACGGTCTCAAAACCTTCTGTCACTCCGAGCATTCTTTCAACGCCAGCCTCCTCAAAAGGTCCTGCCGTAATCGAGCCGCTTCGTAAGCCAGGCAAAATCGAAGTCATTGCAATCGGAATCTCAACTGGAGGTCCTAACGCACTCCGGGATGTATTCAAGATGATTGACCCGCACTTAAAGCAGCCTGTTCTCGTAGTCCAACACATGCCTGCGGGCTTTACAAAGGAATTCGCCAACTCGCTCAACAAAATCTGTGCTCTTAATGTAAAAGAGGCCGAAGACAACGAGCCAATCGAAAGCGGAAACATCTACATTGCTCCGGGCAACTATCACATTTATGTAGAACAAACAGCCTTGGGCAAAAAAATGCTCCGGCTTTCCCAGGAGCCTCAGCGAAACGGTCACAGACCTTCTGCCGATGTTCTCTTTGAGTCCGTGGCAAAAGTCTACCAGAACCATGCTCTTGGCGTAATCATGACTGGTATGGGCAAGGATGGCGCAGTAGAGCTTGCAGAAATGCGAAAGCAAGGCGCATGGACTCTTGGTCAGGACGAAGCAACCGCAATCGTTTACGGTATGCCAAAGGTTGCCTTTGAGCTTGGCGGAGTTCAAAAACAAGTTCCGCTAGACAAGATGGCGGACGAAATCTCAAAGCTTGCGCGTGAAAACTCATAGGTGTAGAAAAATACGCTAATTAGCGCGAATTACAAGACCTCCTTAGGACTGATTGACTTTCAGTCTTAAGGAGGTCTTTTTGTATTGCGAAGCATAAGAGTGTTTGCAAAAAAAAGAGAACCTCCCGAAAACAGGAAGTTCTCTGTGATTTTTTTGTGCTTTTATCGGGCGTATTCGACGATTCTTGTTTCCCGAATCATCGTAAGCTTTATGCGACCCGGATAGCGTATATCCGTTTCGATTTGTTTTGCAATTTTTTGAGCAAGCTCCTTGACTTCATTGTCTGGAATTTTTTCGTTGTTGACCAGAATACGAAGCTCACGGCCAGCCTGAATTGCGTAAGCCTTTTCGACTCCGTTGAATTTTTCGGCTGTTTCTTCAAGATTTTCAAGCCGCTTAACATAGTTGTCAACTGTCTCCCGGCGAGCACCCGGACGAGCGGCACTAATTGCGTCTGCAATCTGAACAAGAACCGCCTCGATTGTCGTAGCCTCAACATCGTTGTGGTGAGCGGCAATTGCGTTGATAACCCGCGGGTCTTCGCCCATTTTGCGGGCCATTTCCGCTCCGACTTCTGCGTGGTTCTGGTCGCTGTCGTTTTCGGCACCCTTTCCGATATCGTGAAGAAGGGCGGCTCGTTTTGCAAGCTCTTTGTTTGCCCCAACCTCAGCCGCAAGCAAAGAAGCGATTTCCGCGACTTCCTTCGAGTGTGTAAGTACATTCTGACCGTAACTCGTTCGGAAATACAGGCGACCGAGAGCGCGGACACCGTCCTGACTCATATTGTGGATTCCCAAATCGAAGAGAACCTTTTCGCCTTCCTCGTAAATCTTCTGCTGGATTTCACGGGTGACTTTCTGAACGATTTCTTCGATACGGGCCGGATGAATTCGCCCGTCAGTAACAAGCCGTTCAAGCGACTGCTTTGCAATTTCCTTTCGGACTGGGTCAAAACAAGAGATAACGACAGCCTCCGGCGTGTCATCGATGATGATATCGACGCCAGTGAGGGTTTCAAGGGCACGGATATTGCGGCCTTCCCGGCCAATGATTCGCCCCTTCATTTCGTCGCCTGGTAAAGAAACAGTGGTGACTGTTAAGTCGCCAGTCGTTTCGGTTGCGATTCTCTGAATTGTAGAGATAAGGATTTCCTGAGCCTTCTTTTCTGCCGAAAGCTGTGCGTCCTGTTCAATTTTATTAAGAAGTGCCTGAGCATCGTGGCGAGCATCGTTTTCAAGATTTTTGATGATTAAATCTTTTGCTTCTTTTGCTGAAAGACCAGAGATTCGCTCTAATTCATGGCGATACTGTTCTTCTTGCTGAGAAAGCAAATCCTCGCGCTTTTTCATTGCATTGACACGATCCTGAAATTCAACCTCTTTTTTGTCAAATTCCTCGGCTCTTTTGTCAATAAGCTCTTCTTTTTTGTTTACGCGCGCTTCATATCGCTGTACTTCGGCGCGTCGCTCACGATCTTCCCGTTCCTGCTGTTTTCGTTCGCGAATGATTTGGTCTTTTGCCTCGAGCAAAATTTCTCTTTTTTGTGCTTCTGCTTCCTTTATTGCATCCTGTCTTAAGCGTTCAGCCTTTTGCTCTGACGCAGATAGTTGAAATCTGGCATAACACCATCGAATAATCCATCCAAGAACGATTCCAAGAACCGGGAGACCGATGAACAAAATAATCTTGTCCATTTTCATTTCTCCTAGTTTTTTGAAATCAAGTTCTTCTATATTACAATATCATCAGACTGTTGTCAAACTGATTTTTAGTCCTGATTTTCTAAATCTTTGAAAATTGCCTTCAGCTCGTAAACGAAAGAATACAAATCGTTGAAGAGCATTTCGTTGTCACTGGCGCATTTTGCAAAGAGCTGCAAATTTTCTTCGTTGATTTTTTCGGTATTCTTCATGTTTGTTATGACATCGTTGATTCCACGGACATTGTTTTCGATTACAGAACCTATCCGTCCGATATTCATGTTACTAGTAGAGTTTGCTTCCCTGACCTGAGTGAAGGTTGCAAGGGTTTCTTCAGTTTCCTGCGCAAGTTTTTCAAGCGCCGAAGAGTTATTCTGAGTGATTTTTTCAAGGCTTGTGATTGAATTTACAAGTCTTTCGACATTAAGGTTAATTTCTTCGGAGGTTTTACTGGTGTCATTTGAAAGTTTTTTAACTTCGTTCGCAATGACACGGAAGCCTTTTCCCGCAACTCCCGCACGGGCCGCCTCGATTGAAGCGTTAAACGAAAGAAGATTTGTCTGAGCCGAAATATTCTGAATGTCGTTAATCTGAGATGTAATTACCTTTGCCTGCTCAATAAGGCTCTGGAACTGGGCCGCATATTTTTTCTGCTCAGCATCAATTTGCTCAACAGAATTTCTTAAGGACTGAATTGCCTGAGCGATAGTTCCAAGACGCTGGATATTTCCTTCGACACCCTCAGATATTTTTCGGTTTCCCTCCTCCATTTCGCTTGTGTCAGAAAGAAGACGCTGCAAAGCCTGTTGCTGCTGTTTTGAAGCCTGGGCCTGAGTCTCACGGCTTTCGAGATAATTTTTAAGGAAGTCGCCGCCAATCGCATCCTTTGCAAGATATTGAATCAAAGTTTCAACGACATTGCTTCCGCTTTTTACAAGGTTTATGTTTTCCATATTAGTCTCCAATTACAACGCTGACCAAGGTCTGATTACAGTGAACCCTTCCGATTTGCTCTCCATAGCACGAAAATCCGCAGAAAGTCGGGAATGTCGCCTTGTACTTACGAATAATACTGTCTGCGATTCTCATTCTGTCAAAGGCCATTGTTCTGGTTATGCAAGTCATAAGAAGGGTGAACTTTGGATTCGGAATTACAGCTTTTATTCCAGAGCATGTCTCGTCACATTTTGCCTCCGGGTCTCCGATATGCATCATTTCAAGCGTTGAGTTTGGAACTACACGCGCAAAAAGAGAGCATGAGCCGTCAGAGGCAAAGCCTGCAAGAGCGGCAATGTGAACCTGCCCGTTGATATGGCGTCCGAAGGGATTTTCAAAGGTCATTCCTTCTGCTTCGCTTTCAGTCACTCCCAGCTGCTGAGCATAGACCGCTTTTGCACGCTGACCGTTAAGGGTGTAAATCGTGCGGTTGATTGTGTCAGACTTCGTAACATAAATTGTTTTTCCAGTCGGATTGAAAATGTCTTCCTGACGGATGTCGAATTTGCATGAGGTCTTTACGAAAAGGAAGGCCGCCCCGTCCTGAGTCGTCTTTCCGTTGTAGCTGACAAAGGTTTTTGCCTCGCTGCCGGTAAAGCCTGCTGTTCCTCCTGCAAGAGGAAAACTATCATTCTGAATTATAGAATAGAAATTTGAAAGGATTGTTTCTTCGGCGTTAAAAACACCATTTATAAAAGCGATTGCAAAGCCTGAACGGTGAGAAGAAGGGTCTCCGCAAGATATTCCAGCCCCTGCCAGTGCCCGTTCTATGTCAGTCTTATTTGCGACAGGATATTTACTGCCGTTTTCAACAAGGACACCCTTTACACGTGTCCGGCTGTCGCTCATCGTTGTAAGGACTACAGAATCGTTTTGAAAGCCGTTTAAATCAATTTCGCCTGCGGTGCTTGCTCCGATAACTTCTGAATTCGGGAATTTTTCTTTGATTGCACGGGAAAGTTCTGCAAAATCATATTTAATGGCAGCCATAAAAATTACGGCATTATAAGAATCAGGACTTGAACGCAGCTGCCTGACCAAATCATCAGCGGCGCCCTGTGCGTCCCCTATTTTTGTAGAAACAACTTCTTGAAGCATTTTTACCTCGATATGTTTAGTTTCTACAATTCTACATTATATATTATTAAAAAGCAAAGTCTTTTTAAAATATCTCGATTTCGGTATCCCCGCTCTTTCTTGTCTCGTAAATCTGCTCTAAAAGCGTAATTACGGCCCTTTTTTGTTTTGTAAAATTCCGTCTGTGGCTTAGGAGAAAAACAGAAGCGTCTATTTGCCTTAATGCCTCGATTTCCTGCTGCAACAGCTGCACATTATAGAACTTTTTTTTGTGCTTGAATCCGTAGAAGGTCGCGTCGCCTAAAAAAGCATAGTTCCCCGCCTGAAAGCAAAGGGAGCCCTTTGAGTGACTGCTAGGAATTTCTGAAATAGTAAGTTTAATCCCGTCATCAATTTCGATTTTATCCGTAACAATCTGGCAGACTTCTTCAAACGGAAAGTTTAAATCACCAGTAAGTTTTGGGGCGCCCTCACCGTGTCCCTCGTGCAAGCCCTGAGAGGCCCGAATAATCTGAAAATATCTTAAGGTTTGCTTTCCCATGTAGATTTTATCGAATTTGACTTTCGTAAGATTTGCGGTGTGGTCAGTGTGAAAATGGGAAATAACGGCTATCTTTTTTTTGGGTTCTGATTTTGAATTCAGACCAAACTTATAATTTTCGATAAAATCCGCGACATTTTCGTTAGAGCCGACATCATAAAACCAAACTGCGTCATTTCCTTCGATTATGCCAACATCGGCAGAAAGCGGATTTTCTGTGGCAGGAATATAAGAAATTCTTTCGGCTATTCGTACTGCTTCCATATTTTTTCGATTATACTACGATTTGCTCATCGTAACTAGCACATTATTACAAAATCTATAGATTTTTTATTTCTTTTTCGTTATACTTATTTGATATATCTATATAGCGAGGACTAGTATGAACAAAGACGAAGTTAAAACAAAACTCAAAGGATTCTTCGAATCAAATCTCGGAGTCGACTCTTCAATGCTCAATGACGACACTGAGCTTTTCGGAGAGGAAATCGGTCTCGATTCTGTTGATTCCCTTGAAATCATTTCTTTCGTTGATGATGAATTCGGAGTTTCAATGGCAGGCGCTGCCCGCGACAACTTCCTCACAATCGAAGCAATTTCATCTTTCATCATTGCAAACGCTTAAGTTTTAACGAAAACAAAAAAAATCAAACTGACGGGAATTAATATGACACCTGAAAACAAACGCTGTGTGGTGACAGGTCTTGGAGTCATCTGCGCAATCGGAAATAATGTTGAAGAAACTTGGAAGAATGCCTTGAATTCTGTATCAGGAATTCACAAAACCACTTCCGTTGACACGACAAATTGCTATGCCGATCTTGCCGCCGAAGTAAACTGCGACACTTTGGACAGTGAAATCGAAAATTCTTCTGAAATGGACAGGGCCTCAAAGCTCTGCATTAAGGCAACAAAGGAAGCATTGGCTGATGCAGGTTTTTCTGACTTTGATGACAATCCAATGGTCAGTGTCATCATCGGAAGCTGCGTTGGTGGAGCAATCAGCGTAGGAAACTATCCGACTGACGGACGAAAAGCCGACGACATCTTAAAAATGCCAATCGCAGCGATTGCCTCTCAGGTTGCAGAAACTTGCCATGCAGGAGGAATCGTCACGAATGTTGCGAATGCCTGTGCGGCCGGAACAATTTCCGTCTCTTATGCCTGTGACTTAATCCGTGCCGGAAAAGCCGATGTCGTAATCGCCGGCGGAGCAGATTCATTTGCTTCTATTCCGTATGCAGGCTTCCTTTCACTTCATGCGCTTGACGAAAACGGTTGCTCTCCCTTCAATCATTGTACAGGTATTACCCTTGGTGAGGGAGCAGGAATTGTAATCGTAGAGTCTTACGAGCACGCAAAAAAACGAGGCGCAAAACAATATTGTGAGGTTTTGGGCTCTAGCGTAACGAGCGATGCGCATCACATTACCGCTCCACGACAGGACGGTCTTTGCCAAATCGAAGCAATCAACCGCGCAATCAAAAACTCAGGTGTCTCAAAATCTGACATCGGATATGTAAACGGCCACGGAACAGGAACGGCAAAAAACGACAACGCAGAAATTCTTTCGCTTCATGCCGTTTTTGACGAAGAAAACCCAACTATCAGCGCAAGCTCTACAAAAGTAATGACAGGTCACTGTCTTGGGGCGGCTGGCGCAATCGAAGCAGTATTCAGCGTAAAGGCACTTACGACAAACACAGTCCTTCCGACACTTAACTACACTGCCGAGGACTCAGAAAAGCTCAAAGAAAAGGCCGGAAATCTTGACTTCGTTCAGAACAAGCCTAAATCTAAAGAACTGACTTGCGTTATGAGCAACAATTTTGCCTTTGGAGGTACAAACGCAAGCATCATATTCTCTAAAAAGCCTGGCGATGTAAGAAGTCAGGAAGCAAAAGACAAGAAAATAGCACTTACTGGTATCGGAATCGTAAGCATTCTCGGAAACAGTAAAGAAAAATATATTGAATCTGTTAAAAACTCATTCAAACCACAGGAAGTTTCGGTTCACTCAACAATCACAGAAGAAGATTACAATGAGCTTGGAATCAAAATGGCTTTCTACCGAAAGCTCGACAATCTTGGGCAACTTCAGACAGTTTCGGGAATGAGAGCATTAAAGGACGGAAATTTCACCGTAACTGAAGAAAATGCAAAGGAAATCGGTATTATCGTAGGAACAAGCGAGGGCGGACTTGGCTCTAGCTGTGACTTCGGTGAGCTTATTGCCGAAGCGGGAAATTCAAAGGGAAGCGCATTCAAATTCCCTCACACAGTTTACAATGCCGCAGGCGGCTATCTTTCTATCTGCTCTGGAATTAAGGGCTATGGAGTTACGATAACGAGCGGCCCGCAGTCAGGTCTCGGAAGCATCGGCTACGCAATGAATGTCATGCACGACAATCAGGAAAGAGCAATGCTTGCAACAGGAACTGACGAGAACATCCCGATTCTTTCAGAATTCTACGAAAAACTTGGCTTCACTGCAAAAAATGTAGTCTCTCCATATTCAGATTCAGACGGTTTCGTTCTTGGAGACGGCTCAGTTTCACTTCTTCTCGAAACAGAAGAATACGCAAAAGAACGCGACTCTAAAATCTATGGCTATGTTTTGGGATACGGAACCGGCCGAAAAAATGTCAAATTCGGAAAGTTGACAGGCTCGGGAAAAGCCCTGGACAGCGCAATTAATGCCGCGCTCAAAGATGCGAATGTCTCTCTTGACGAAATTGACGCCGTATTCGGATTTGCAAATGGAATGAAAGCAGTCGACAATCTCGAAAAAGACGCTTACATCAGGATTTTTGGAGATAAAATCTCTTCTATTCCTGTTGTTCAGGTAAAAGAGCGAGCCGGAGAAGGCAGAGCGGGAAGCGCAACCCTTGCAGTGGCACACGCAGCTCTTATGCTGAGCGGTGAAATCGAAAAAGACGACGCATATTTTATCTCAAAAGACGGAAAAGCCGAAAAAAAATCAGTTGAAGCGAAAAACTGGAAAAAAATCCTTATTACTTCGTTCGCAACAGGTGGCTCATACAGTGCAGTCGTAATCGGAAAGTAGACAATTTGGGGGAAAAATGAAGGTTGCAATAATTACTGGTGCTTCAAAAGGAATCGGAAAGGCTTGTGCAGTTCGCCTTGCAAAAGACGGCTACACGGTCGTAATCAATTATTCCAGCTCTGATGAAGCGGCACAAAAGACTCTCGACGAAATAAAAGCCGCTGGCGGAGACGGAATGCTTTTCAAGGCAGATGTCTCAGACCTTACACAGGTAAAGGCTATGGTTCGCGATGTTTACAAGGCTTACGGCAGAATCGATGTTCTTGTAAATAATGCGGGAATTGTTCGGGACGAGTTTTTGCTTATGCTCCAGAAAGACACTCTTGATAAGTGCTTTGATTTAAATGTAAAGGGATATTTTTATTGCGCTCAGAGCGTAGCCCTCAAAATGTTCAAACAGAAGTCTGGCGTTATTATCAATATGTCTTCCGTAAGCTCAAAATTTGCCCTTCCTGGTCAGAGCGTTTACTCAGCTACAAAGGGTGCCGTAAATTCAATGACGCAGACTCTTGCAAAAGAACTTGGTCCACAGGGAATCCGTGTGAACGCGGTTTGTCCTGGCTTTATCGCAACCGAAATGATTGACGCAATTCCTCAGGAAAAAAAGGACGAATACATAAAGGCAATTCCACAGGGAAGATTCGGAACGGCAGAGGATGTAGCGAATGTTGTTTCAGCGCTGGCTTCTGACTCTTTCTCTTATGTAACAGGTCAGACAATCGTTCTTGACGGAGGCCTTTCTTTATGAGCGACGAAGCAACAGAGCAGACACAAGCAAAAACAATGAATATTTTTGAAATCAGCGAGAAAATCGCTCAAAGGCCGCCCTTTCAGATGATTGAAAAAGTCACTGAGCTTATTCCGAATGTCAGTGCGACCGGAATCAAAAATGTGAGCGTAAACGAGCCTTACTTTATGGGGCATTTTCCCGGAACTCCGATTATGCCTGGCGTTCTCGTTGTCGAAAGCTGCGCACAGCTTTGCTCCCTTGTCATCGAAAAAACGGCAGAGGATTTGGACGACAAGCTTTATGTTCTTCTAAAAATCGACGGCTTTAAGTTCATCAAGCCGGCAATTCCCGGGGACAGGCTCGAAATCACCGTAACAAAAACAAAGGGCGGCGGAGTCCTCGTAGGCTTTGACTGCGTTGTAAAAATAGACGGAAAAGTCTCTTCAAAAGGAGCTTTGACCTTCACAACGATTCCAAAAGACTCGCTAGGAAAATAATATTATCAACTTAGCCCGATAATGACCGCAAAACATGAAAAAGGTACTAGTTTTAAACGGAAGTCCTAAAAAAGACGGCAGCACGACAATGCTCGTGACGAATAATTTTTTAAAAGGACTTGAAAGCACAGGTGAATATAAAAGCGAAATAATCAATGTCTCAAGTTTAAATGTAAAGCCGTGCAAAGGCTGTCTTTCCTGCTGGGGGCGCACAAACGGAAAATGTGTCATTTCCGGCGACGATGTTCAGATGGTCAAGGACAAAATCTTAGAATCACAAATCATAATCTTAAGCTTCCCGATTTTTATTTTTGGTATCCCTGGCGAGCTGAAGGTTCTTTTTGACCGGCTCTTAAGCCTTCTTCACAGATACGAGGGGCTTCCGGTTCCGGAAAAAGGTCCAATGCATGGCTTTAGCTTTGACATCAGCAAGAAAAAAATCATCGTAATTCCCGGCTGTGCCTGGAGCGACTGGCGGGTTTTTGAGCCAATCGAAATGCAATTTGACTGTATTTTCGGGAAAGGCGAATACACTACAATTTTTGCCCCACAAATCAGAACTGCTGTCGCAATGAAAATCAGGCCTCGTTTCGTAAAATTCCTTACAAAATACGAGGCGGCTGGAAAAGAATTCGCAGAAAAGGGCTTTTTGTCAGAAGAAACAAAGCAAAATGTCATAAAGCCATACTATTCGGATGCCGTTTACAAGCAGCTGGTCGACAGTTTCTGGGAAATCGAGGACGGGGCATACAAAGAAAGCCTAAAAAAATAGCCTCTTGCATAAAAACACCATACTTCTAAAAATCTTCTGTATATGCTATGATTTTAACAGGTTATTAATATGAAAAAAAAGGTTTTGATTGTTGGCGCGGGAATTGCAGGGCTTGGAAGCGGAGTTTATGCCGCTCGTTCTGGTTTTGATGTTACGATTTTGGAGCACCACGCAGTTCCGGGAGGTCTTTCGGCTAGCTGGAGCCGTAAGGGCTACTATTTTGAAGGCGGACTTCACTGGCTTACAGGCTCAAATGAAAAAATCCCTCTTTATCAGATTTGGAAGGAAGTCGGTGCATTACAAGAAAATAATCCTGTTTTTTATAAAGACCCAATCTACACTCTTATGATTGATGGCGGGAAAAAACTTTGCCTTTACCGCGACACAAAAAAACTTCGGGAAGAGCTTTTGAACCACGCTCCGGAAGACAAAAAAATGATAAACAGGCTCTGCAAGGACATTTCCTATTACAAAAATGTCCATCTTCTTATAAAGGACAAAAGCGGCTTAAAGTGCAAGAATCCAAAATTCCCAAAAATTAGCGAAGTTTTAAAAATGTGGACGGCAGCGCTTCGTGTCCTCTACCTTAAAAAAACTTCGGGCCGTGACTATATCTCTCAATTTAAGAATAAAGATGTCAGAAATTTAATCGGGGGAATGATAAATCAAGATTACAACGCTCTTTCCCTAATCTATACACTAGGCTCATTTTCCAGCGGGGACTGCGGATATCCAGAAGGCGGCTCGTCTAGAATGGCAAAAAATATGGCAGACACATTCACGAGTCTTGGCGGAAAAATCGAATATCACAAGAATGTCGAAAAAGTTTGTATCGAAAAAGACAAAAACGGAAAAAAACGCGTTACCGGCCTTATGGCAAACGGAACTTTTTTCGGAGCAGATGCCGTAATCGTCACTCAGGATGCCCGCAAGGCAATTGAAGACCTTTTTGACAAGGAAAATCCCCTTGAAGAAAAATGGATTCCAAAGATGAAAAAACTTTCGATTTCTGAGCAGGATATGTTCTTTGGATTTGGAATCAGGGCAGACCTTTCAAAATATCCCCGTTCTATGCTCATTCCTCTTGAAAAACCTTTTATCGCTGGCGGAAAAGAATTTTATGTTCTCCCAGTAAACAATTACGCGCTTTACGAGCATCACGCTCCCCAAGGCTGCTCGACCGTCTCTTGTCTTTTGCTCGGTGAATTTTATGATTACTGGAAAAAAGCAAAGGAAGACGGAACTTACAAAGAAAAGAAACAAAAGGCCATCGAAGATTTGACTGCGATTCTTGAAGAAAAAATTCCTGAATTTAAGGGAAACATCGAAGTAACGGATTTAGCGACATCTTTGACAAACGAGCGTTTCTGCAAGACCTTTGAAGGCGGCTATATGAACCTTATGAAGGCCGGAATGATGACAACATCATTTCCTTCAAAAGCAAAAACTGTAGGCGGATTGTATTTTGCAGGCCAAAGAATGATAATGCCAGGCGGCCTTCCAATGGCAATAAAATCTGCATGGAACGCCGCACAGGAATTGTGTTACGATTTTGGCGCAGTTTTTAAGTAACAGAATTAAGGCAATTCCACGCTAAGCCAGTTAGAGCGGTCTGTCATATTTGCCCTTATAATTCCTAAGGTAAGATTTTTATCAATCGTCTCGCCCACAAGATATTCTTTTCCGGCATCTCCGTCATCGACTTTTATTGTCTGTCCCTGCTTGTCTGGGAAATAAACCCCCAAAAGAGCGTGACTGTACTGAGCGGAAACAAACATACACGAATCAATCGAGCAATTTTTTAAGATGCACATCAAAAGAAGGGAACGGCCGTCGCAGTCACTGGAGCCTCCCTCCAAAATAGCGGGAATGCTTTCGATGTCTGCCTTGTCGTAGCTGGAGGATTTTCGCTCATAATTAAAGCCCTGCGCCCAATACAAAAGAGTCTGCGCGAAAGCCGCATCTGGATTTGCCTTGTCTTTTTGCTCGCAATCATCATGCAAGGCAGTGTAAATGTCAAAGCTGGCCTTTTTTACACGCTCCATTGAGTCACGGGCAAGCAAGCGATAAAAGCGAACCCAGGCATCAAACATTTCAGGCAGATTATTCGCCGCATAAAAGGAAAAGACTGCAAATTCCCTGTCAATCACGAACTGACTCGCTTCTTTGTCGATTGAGTCAACTGTCGTAGTGATTTTTTTTCCGTCAATCGTAAGATTTATGCTTTTGCTGGATTTTCTCGGATAAAAGGCAGTGGTTATAAGGCCAGGCTCCCTAAAGCTTCCTGTGTCAATAAGAACTGAGTCCAAAACGGAAATCAAAACCTGCGCTAAATCATCGTAGTTTTTTAAAGGCGAATAAGACAAAAGCGAGAGATAGCCCTTTTTCTGTGGCAAAGGAATACAAGCAGCCCAGCCCTTCGCATTTTCATCTGGCAAAAGAAGGGGGCTTTCAAAAGAAGAAATAGAGCATTTTTGCCGCCGCCAGAGTGCCTGAGAGAAATCGCCCCTAGCCTTCAGGCGCCCTAAAGTGTCTTTTAAGGCCTCGTCACTAGACTTAAACTTTGAGTCCGGCCAAACCCGGATAAGCGCATGGGCAGCAAGATATTTGTTCTTAAAAATGACGGTTGTTTCGTCCGCCTCCATATCTAAAATCTCGTAGCCCTCGGGAAAGTCTACGGAGTAAGAGAATTTTTCAGAAGTGATGATTTCCGCAAAAAGCGAACCGGAAATGAAAAGGGCAATCAAAAAAGAAAGAATTTTACGCATATATTTATTATAAACTGAAAATGAAAAATTGAAAACGGAAAAAGCGGGGTCTTGCCGGGCGAACAGCGACTTGCTTGAAACGACAATACACTTCTCATCACACAGATTTTTCATTATCATATAGCGATGAACAAAATCCCGGTTATTTTTGAAGACGATGAAATTTTTATAATAAACAAGCCTGCGGGACTTTCTGTTCAGGGGGGGCAGGGAATCGCTCACCCTTTGGACGAGGAATTTTCAAAACAAGTCGGATTTCGCGTTCACTTAGTTCACAGGCTCGACAAGGAAACATCGGGTCTTATGGTTGTCGCAAAAAACGCAAAAGCGGCTTCAAAATGGATTGAATTGATTTCCTCAAAAAAAGTACAGAAGGAATACACGGCGATTTGCTTCGGTGAGCCGATTATAAACGGTAAAAAACAAAAATCCGGCACTATTTCAGCTACCGTCATCAAAAAAGAAAGAAATGGAGAGAGAAAGCAGTCGGCCGTCACTAATTTTACGGTTGAAGAAGTAAAAACTGTCGTGGTGAGAGACTCTTCGACTTCGTCTGAAGATGACAGCCGCTCGCCTGAGAATGACGAGATTCCGATTACTTTTTCACGGATTCATTTAAAGCTTGGAACAGGGCGAATGCATCAGATTAGGATTCATTTAGCTTCGGTTGGCTCTCCAATCTGTGGCGACGACAAGCACGGAAATTTTAAATTGAACAAGCTTGCCAGAAAGCATTTAAAAATAAAGAATCTTCTGCTTTGCTCTCAAAGGCTTACGATTCCGACAAAGGACGGAAAAAGGCAAGTCTTTGAGATTGCTCTTCCAGATTATTTTTTAGCAGATTAAATCATCGCAAGCAGTAAGGACTTCAGTGTGGTCTGCGAAAACTGCGACAGTGTGCTCCTCGTGACAGCTGCATTTTCCGTCAGCGGTAAGGACTGTCCAGCCGTCGCTTGCCAAATCCACATCCCCAGTTCCGAGATTTATCATTGGCTCGATTGCCAGAACCATTCCCGCCTGAATTCGGGGATTCGGCCCTCCCTGTGGAAGATTCGGAATGCTTGGGTCTTCGTGAACATCAAGCCCTACCCCATGACCACAATAATCGTAAACGACTCCGTACCCGTAGCGACCGTTTGCGACATCATTCACGGCGTTTGAAATGTCACGGATTCTGTTTCCTGCGACACAGGCAGCAATACCAGCGGTGAGGCTTTCCCGTGTTGCCTTAACAAGCCGCCGCCATTCTGGCTTTACATTTCCAACCTGGACAGTGTGAGTTGAGTCAGAAATATAGCCGTCCAAGTCGATTCCGATGTCAAGAGAAACTAAATCTCCATCGTGAATAATCCTTTTTTTTGAGGGAATTCCGTGAATCACCTCGTTATTGATGCTTACGCAAGCCGCCCCGGGGAAATCTTCCTTGTACCAGGCCGGTTTTCCGCCAACTTTTTTGATGAATTTTTTGACCAAATCATCAACATCCTTTGTGCTCATTCCTACCTCAACCTGTGGAACGACCTCTCGGAACAAGTCCGCCAAGGCATGGCAAGACTGTCTGATTCCCTCAATCTCCTTCTCGTTCTTTAAACGAATCATATATATACTCCATTGACTGTTTCTACGCTCTCAAAACATCCTGTTTTGTTCGCTCCGACAGAATTTTTTTCAAAAATTCTGTCCGTACTTTTTCGCCGCCTCCTTGCGGCGTGTATCTCTTACTTATTAGTAAGCCTTAACGACTCTTCTTCGCAGATTCGTGCCGTAGCGATATCTCCCATTCTTTTGTAGGCGGAAGACATTTTTTGCAAGAATTTCGCATCGTTATTTTTTCCGAAGCCTAGCTCAAGGGCCCTTTCCCAGCAATCAAGGGCCAGTTCATCGGCGATTTTTCCTTCAAGATGATTTTTTAGGATATTTGCCGTAAGCTCCATTACCTCAGGGAAAAACAAACGAAAATATGCATAACTGTATTCCATTCTGATAATTTGTTCAAGCAAAATAAATGCGTCGTAATATTCCTGCCTTAAAACAAGCTCTTCGGCAAGAATAAATCCGTAATCCATAAAATTTTCACGGGTAAACCACTTTGAGAGCCGGAAATTCGCATGATTCATGCTCATACGCTTAAATTCAGCGACGGCGTCATCTTCCCGATTGTGCATTAAATCAAAAAATATTAGCTTTGCGCGGCTTTCTTCGTCAGTACGCTTTAAAAGCCATTCCCTGTAATCAAAGGAATTTGTCGAGCGATTGTACCTGTCGCGGGAACGGCTCATAAAAAATGATTCGTCAAAAAGCGAGCGCTGCTTTGCATCAGACAAAATCTCATAGGCCTTGACCAGCTCACGGAACTCCGAAGTGGTCTCGGCATTTTGAGAAGCATCTGGATGTAAAAGCTTTGCTTTTTGTCGGTATGCGCGCTTAATTTCTGCCGCAGTGGCATCTGGGCGCACACCGAGGATTTTATAACAATTCTGCAAGATTTTAGTAGTTTGATTTTTTTACTTCAAAGAAGCTCTGTGGATGAGCGCAGACCGGGCAGACATTCGGCGCTTTTTTTCCAACTACGATATGGCCGCAGTTAGCGCACTGCCAGATTACATCTCCATCCTTGCTGAAAACCTTTTCGCCAGTTACATTGTCGAGAAGTTTTCTGTAGCGTTCTTCGTGCTCTTTTTCGATTGCACCAACCATTTCAAAAAGCTTTGCGATTCTTGGGAATCCCTCTTCTTTTGCGGTTTTTGCAAATCCATCGTACATATCTGTCCACTCAAAATTTTCGCCGTCAGCGGCATCTTTTAAGTTTTCGATTGTTGAAGGAACTTCGCCGTCATGCAGGAGCTTGAACCAGATTTTTGCGTGCTCTTTTTCGTTTCTGGCTGTTTCTTCGAAAATATCAGCAATCTGTTCAAAACCGTCTTTTCGGGCTTTACTTGCATAGTAAGTGTATTTGTTTCGAGCCTGAGACTCGCCAGCAAATGCTGCCTGCAAGTTTTTTTCTGTCTGTGTTCCTTTAATGTTTTCCATTTTAGTACCTCCGGAAAATATATTTCGTCTATTCTAATAGAGAAACAGCAAAAGTCAAATGATTTTTTAGAATAAATCTTCCATTCCGTAAAGTTTTCCAGAAGAAAGTGCGCCGTTTTTCAGTTTTGAGACTAATTTTTCGAGTGCGACGACACTACCCTTTGCAAAGCCTTCGCGACTTCTGGCCCTGTGAGTAAGCTCGATTGAATCTGCCGGAGAGTCAAAGAAAACGGTGTGAGTTCCCGGAACAAAACCTACCCGTGTTGAAGAAACATGAAGTTCGTTTGCCTTTGGTTTTTCGTGGAAGGCGTCGAAAACCATTTCCGTCTTTGATTTGTTGCCAAGCATTACCCGGCGTGCGACCTCGAGTGCCGTTCCGGACGGAGAGTCAGCCTTCTGATTGTGGTGAGCTTCCCAAACTGCGACATCGTAATCACTATACTCAGACATTAATTTTGCGGCTTCTTCGACAATTTTGTAGAACATATTTACGCCGATAGAAAAATTTGATGAGCGCATACAAGTGCCCTTTGAATCTGCGCACAATTTTTCGATTTCCTTCTCTGACTTTGCCCATCCCGTAGTTCCACAAACAACAGGAAGCCCGAGCGGAATAAGGGCTTTTAAATTTCCGATTACAGCCGTTGGGTGAGAGAACTCGATTACGCCTTCAGCCCCGCTGTTTTTTACAGCCTCGGCGACAGCATTTCCATCCCCGATAGCGACAAGATTAGTGGCATCCTTTGCGGCAACATCAATTGTTGCGACAACTTCATGTCCCATTGCTTTGGCACACTGTTCAATCATGTGCCCCATTTTTCCGTATCCAACTAATGCGATTTTCATATCCGCAATTATAGCAAAATCAGCTATTTTTTCCAATAATCTGGGAAGAGGAAAATAATCAGGTTATAAAGCTCCAGACGCCCTGCAATCATCGCAAAGCAGTACCAGTATTTTAAAAAGACAGGAATGCCTGCCATATTTTGGCTTGGACCAAGGCTTCCGAACGCAGGCCCGATGTTTCCAACCATCGAAAGACTTGCCGTGAAGCTCGTGAAAATGTCGATTCCGCAGAAAGTGCCAATCATAGTCGAGATAAAAACCAGTCCGAAATAGACGAAGGCAAAGGCCGCAACATTAAAAACCAAATCCTTTCTTCCGGCCTTTTGATTCAGGCTCACGGTAAAGACTCCGTGGGGATGAAGCATCCTGAGCATTTCGTTCCAGGCTTGCTTTTTTAAGACTACCCAGCGAATGATTTTAAAGCCGCCGGAAGTTGAGCCGGAGCAAGCGCCTGTAAAAAACAAAAGAAAGATAAAAAACTGAGCCGCAGATGGCCAAGTCGTGTAATCTGCCGTAGCGTAACCTGTCGAGGTAATTATAGAGGCGACCTGAAAGCTTGAATATCTGAGAGCCCTTGCAAAAGAACCGTAATGAGGAATCAAGACGATAGTAATCACGAGAACGCAAAGAAGAAAAAGTGAAATATACGCCTTCAGCTCGGAATTTTTTTTGACTTCTTCAAATCGCCCCGTAATCACATAAAAATAGAGACTGAAGTTGATTCCAGCCAAAAACATAAAGATTGTACAGACAATTTCGACAGAAAGAGAGTTATATGCGCCTATACTTGATCCCTTCGTGGCAAAGCCTCCGGTTCCGAGTGTTGAAAATGCGTAGCAAACCGAGTCGATAAAGTCCAGACCACAGATTTTAAGTGCGATTATGTGAGCGACTGTAAAGAGCAAATACAAAAGCCAGAGGGTTTTAGCCGTGCTTGCCATTTTTGGCGTAATCTGCCCCTTTTCAGGACCTGTGCTTTCTGCCTTAATCAGCTGAAAACTTCCCACACCGAGCAGGGGCAAAAGAGCGACAGTTAATGCGATGATTCCCATTCCGCCGAGCCAGTGCATCTGGCATCTCCACAAATTTACTGAGCGCGGGAGGCTGTCAATTTCGTTCAGGACTGTAGTTCCGGTCGTAGAAAAGCCTGAGACACTTTCAAAAAAAGCGTCGCAAAAGTTTGGTACTGAGCCTGAAAGCATAAGCGGAAAAGAGCCGAAGATACTGATTGATATCCAGGCAAGGGCGACAAAAGCAAAAACCGAGCGGATTGAAAATTTTATCTTAGTTTTTTTTCCAGAAAGATAAAAAATTACTCCGATTAACAGTGAGATAAAAAGAGGAATGGCGAAAGAGTGAATCACTCCCCTTTCGCCACAGGAAATAGCCGTCGCAATCGGTAGAACAAGGGAAAGACCTACGATTGCGAGAATTATAAAAATTAAACGAGCGAAGACAAAAACCTGCATTAGTTCCAGAGATTTTCAGGGTTCACTTGCTTGTTGTTCTTGAATACCGTAAAGTGCAGGTGAGGCCCGGTGCTCATTCCCGTGCTTCCGACACGGCCGATTCTTGTGTCCTGTGTGACATACTGACCGCTATGGCAGAGAATCGCACTCATATGACCGTACAGAGTCTTATATCCAGAATGATGGGCAACAATTACATAGTTTCCGTAAGTCGAATTGTAGCCAGTGGCAGTTACTTTTCCCGGAAGAGCGGCGAAAATGTTCGTTCCCGTAGGACAAGCCATGTCAACGCCTGAGTGATAAGAGCGGGCGCCTGTAAAAGGACTTGCGCGCCAGCCAAAGCTTGAAGATTTGTACCATCGCGCGTGAATCGGCTTTCTGAACAAATCCCCGTTTATTTCCTGCCTTGTAACCCAATCAAGCTCAGCGTCCGGAACAAAAAGAGTCCTTCCAGCCTCAAGAGGAGTGTCCAAAGCGATGTGGTTTACAGCCGCACATTTTGCGGCATCAACCTTGTATTTTTCGGCGATTGTCTCGGCTGTCTCGCCATCTTTTTTGACTGTGTAAAGGATTCCGGGCATCGTTGGAATTTTTAAGTATTCGTTTGGACGAATAGTCCGTGAATTCTTAACATTGTTTACGGAAATGATTGTGTCAGAAGTGATGTCAAAGGCTTCTGCGATTTTTCCAATCATATCTCCCGAACGGATTCTGTATGAAAAATAAGAAAGATTGTATGTGTCATCAAAAACGATAGGCTGGGCAGCTTCAGACGAAGAATTTTCTGAAATTGAATCCAAAACCTCTTCCGTAACCGGAATTGTCGGGCTTTCAAATCCGCCCTGACCATTTTCTATATTATTTTCTGAATGATTTGCAAAAACCAGCGTTCCCGTAAGAACGAGTGCACAAACACCGAATGTGACGGAAAAACACTGCACTGCGTTTTTAAGCCCAGACTTTTTGAATTTATTATTTATCGTTTCTTTTATCCATAGGACTTTTTTCATTACTTTTTACCCAACCCAATCAAGTAAGTTTCAAAAGATTCCGAGCGACACGCCTGAGGCTTGAATCCTTTTGCACTCGTGAAAACTTCACGCATTTTTTTGAGCAATCCCTGCTGGTCTCCGTTTTGGAAAATCTTCACCGCGAAATTTCCGCCCGATTTGAGCATAGTTTCTGCGTACCAAATAGCCATTTTGACAAGACCCGATGAGCGGGCTGTATCAACGACCCTGTTTCCGGTCGTGAGCGGAGCCGCATCACAAACCACTAAATCGAAGGGACCTTCGGCTTTTATTTTGTCAAAGATTTCTTTTTGCTGCAAATCTCCCTGAATAAAGACAAGATTTTCTCCCTTGACATCCTTGGAAAGCGGATTTAAATCGCAGGAAACGACTTTCCCGCTACCTTCTGTTTGCCTGAGAAGAAAAGTAGTCCAGCTTCCAGGAGCCGCACCCAAATCCAGAACCCTGAAATTCTTTTTGATCATACCGAATTTCTGGTCAATTTCCTGAAGTTTGTAAACCGAGCGAGCCGGATAGCCTTCCGAAAAAGCTTTTTTAGACCAAAAATCTGGTTTTTCATAAGAATTTGCCATGGATTACTCCGTACTTGATTATCGGTAAAATTAAATCAGATTTTAGGGATTTTAGCAATGACACAATCAAATTATCCTATTTTCTATTTTCTTGCTTTTCACTATAATAGCCCTATGGCTACACATAAAACTGTTGACGAGACAACGCTTAACAATCTTCTTTATCTCTCGCGCTTGTCTCCTGAAAGCACCGACATAAAAACCCTCAAAAAACAGGTTGACGAAATTGTCGGCTACTTCGATATTCTTTCAAAATACGACGATTCAGAAAATCCCTACGACGCTTACCCTTCAACCGAGGCCGAAAAACTCCGTGAAGACGAGATTGTCGCCGGTCTCGACATTCCTGATGTCAAAAAAGTCACCGACAAATTCATGGACGGCTATTTCCAGGTTCCTAAAGTTCTTGGGGAAGGAGCGTAAGTTATGTATTATACAATTAAAGAAACAATAGACGCATTGAAATCAGGAGAGACTACTTCTGAAAAATTGGTGCAGTCTTCAATCGATACTTTTACTGCTGATCAGAAATCAGAAAAACCTCTCAACGCTTTCCTTGAAATTTACGAAGATGCGCTTGAGAACGCAAAAAAGGCCGACGAAGAAATCAGCCAGGCAAGAAAAAACGGCTCCATCGACGAGCTTTTTTCAAAAAAGCCTCTTTTAGGCGTTCCGTTCGCCAACAAGGACAACATCTCTTCAAAGGGACACAGGCTCACTTGCTCCAGCAAAATCCTTGAAGGCTATATCGCGCCTTACAATGCGACTGTCGTCGAGAGATTGTGCGCTTCCGGTGCTATTCCACTGGGCAGATGCAATCAGGACGAGTTTGCTATGGGTTCTTCTACGGAATACTCAGTTTACGGCCCGACCCGAAACCCAATCAACCGGGACTATGTTTCAGGTGGCTCATCAGGTGGTTCAACGGCTGCGGTTGCCGCAAACCAGGCTCTTTTTGGCCTTGGAACAGAAACAGGTGGCTCAGTTCGGCTTCCTGCCTCATATTGCGGAATTTACGGCTTAAAGCCAACTTACGGGGTTCTCAGCCGCTGGGGAGTCGTCGCTTACGGCTCTTCATTGGATCAGGTCGGCATTTTAGGACACACCCCTTCTGACATCGCGCTCCCACTTTCTTTGATGAGCGGAGTTGATTTTTACGATGACACGAGCGCAGATTTACCAGAAGCCGCTTCTCTTAAAAATCTCACTGCCTACAAGGATTTCTCAGCTTTAAAAATTGCAGTTCCCAAGCAGTTTGAAGAGGCAAAAGGTCTTGATGCCGATGTAAGAAAAGTTTTTGAAGAAACTAAAGCATGGTTTTCTTCAAAAGGCTCAAAAATCGAAAGCGTTGACTTACCGATTCTTGACGCCTCAATCGCCGCTTACTATGTAATCGCACTTTCTGAAGCCGCGAGCAACCTGAGCCGCTTTGACGGAATCCGCTACGGCAGGCGAGTTGACAATAATTCCGGCTATGACCAGCTTTATGTCGACACACGAAGCGAAGGCTTTGGTCCTGAAGTAAAACGCCGGATTATCATCGGAAACTATGTGCTTTCCGAGCAGTTCTCAGGCGACACTTACAAAAAAGGCATGAGCGTTCGCGCCCGCATTCAGCGAGAAGTGGCCGCTTTATTCGAAAAATACGACATAATTCTTTGTCCTGTCTGCCCGACGCCAGCCTTCAAGCTGGGCGAAAAATACGATGACCCGCTGGCAATGTATTTGAGCGACCTTTACACGGTTTTCGTAAACTTGGCTCGAATTCCATCCATCTCAGTTCCTGCCGGCAAAAACAAGGACGGGCTTCCAGTCGGAATTCAGTTCGCCGGAAAAATGTTCAGCGAAGCGAAGATTTTGCAGCTGGCACAGGCATGGGAAGAAGAGCACAAGGGCTGCGGAGTTCCTGTAAAATAACGAATCATCTGAAACTGGACGGCAATGCGCCGTCCAGTGCGTTAGGCTATGGAGCGGTGCGAAGCAGTCTGCGAGAGCAGACCGGCCGTAGGCAAGCCGCGGAACAGCCGACGGCTTTAGCCGGAACGCCATTTTCTTTCTAATATTCAGTCTTGTGGAAAAATCCCTCTTTCTATGATAAAATAACGAAATATGAGGAAAGAAAAGCATTATTTTGACAGCACAAACGGAAGCGATAAAATCTGCTATTTTAAATACTCTCCTGAAAAGGCCGCGCCAAAAGCTGTTTTTCAGATGGTTCACGGAATGGCCGAATATGCAGAGCGGTACGAGAAGCTTGCCGCTTTTCTCTGCGAAAATGGATATACCTGCTACATTCACGAGCATGTCGGTCACGGGAACACGGCCAAGGACATCGCCCATCTAGGTCTTTTTTTAGACGAAAATCAATCAAAAACTCTTGTCGAAGACACCCACAAAATGAGCGAAATTGCCAGAAAGGAAAATCCGGGGCTAAAGCTGAATCTTTTTGGCCACAGTATGGGAAGCTTTGTTGTCCGCCTCACTGTGGCAAAATACGGCTCTGATTACAATTCTCTTGTCGTCTGCGGAAGTGGAGCGAAAGACAAAAAAGTCGCCTTGGGTCTTTTTATCTTAAAGATTCTAAGATTTTTTAAGGGAAAAGATTATAAAAGCAGATTTATCGACAAAAGCAGCTTCGGCTCGTATAACGCAAGGATTCAAAAGCCAGAAACGCCTTATGACTGGGTATCAGTGAACAAGCAGAATGTCAAAAATTATGTCGAAAGCCCATATTGCGGATTTTTGTTCAGCGTCGACGGCTATAAAATGCTAATGGAAGTAAACAGGGACTCAAACAAATCCCTGACCTTCAAAAACACGCCGTCAAAACTCCCGATTTTTCTTATTGCAGGAAGCGAAGACCCAGTCGGCCATTACGGAAAGGATATTCCAAAAGTATGCCAGGAATACAAAAAGGCCGGCATAAAAGACTGCAATTTTAAGCTTTATGAGCCTTTCAGACACGAGATTCTCCTCGATGACTGCGCTAATGAAGTTCAAAAAGATATTTTAGGCTTTCTCGAAAAAAATGCTTAAAATAATTCGTCTGATTTGGTAGAATGTCTTTCTGTAAATAGAAGGGGAAGCCTATGTTCAAAACGATAATTGCTTTGATACGAGTTGCATTTTATATGCTTTCAAAAAATAATCTTCGTCGTCTTGCCCTGAAATACGACAAGGCCGGGGACATCGAAAACAGGGACAAGGTCGTCTTTGGCATCGTACCGCAATGGGCACGGTATGTTTTTACGAATGTCACTAAATCTACCGTCGAAGTAATCGGTGAAGAAAAAATTCCCAAGGACAGGGCCGTGGTTTTTATCGGAAATCATCAGGGAAACATGGACATTCCGCTCTTGTTCGGCTTCATCAACAAGCCTATGACCTTTGTCGCGAAAGCAGAGCTTGGAAAGATTCCCCTCCTTTCTGACTGGATGCGCCTGTTACAATGCACTTTTCTTGAGCGAAAAAGCCCCCGGAAATCGATTCAGGCGATTCATGATGCGGCGGAAGGTGTCAAAAAAGGCTATTCTCAGGTGATTTTTCCAGAGGGAACGAGAAGCAAGGGCGGGCCTCACCACGAATTTAAGGCAGGAAGCTTTAAGCTCGCCTTTATGTCAGACGCGCCGATTGTGCCGGTAACGATTGACGGAACCTGGAGAATCTACGAGGGGCAGAAAAAAGTCGTAACAGGGCAGCATGTAAAACTTACGATTCACGATCCTATCGAGACAAAAGGTCTTACAAAAGAAGAGCAATCAAAAATTCCCGAAATGGTAGAAAAAATCGTCTGCGAAGGCCTTGAAGAAAAAAAAGCCGAACCAAAAGAGAATCAATAATAAATTGATATAAATCTAAAAATCTCTAAAAAGGAGCAAAAAATGAAAAAAATTCTTGCTGTAGTTTTAGCCGCAACCGCAATTTTTACGGTCAGTGCTAAATCTCCAAAGGTTAAGCTTTCAGGAACAAGCCTCAAAAAAGCAAAAACCTACAAAACGATTCAGGCCGCCCTTGACGCAATTGGTCCGAATGCAGGGGATTTCACAATCTCTCTTCCAAAAGGAACTTACGAAGAAGTTCTTTATTACAACGGAGCGGCAAACATCACTCTTTCCGGCGAATCTAAGGCAAAATACGGAAGTGATGTTGTCATCGCAAAAGCAAACGACGGAGATATTTATCTCTTAAAAGATAAAACTCCAAGCGCACAGAAAGGCCGGTGTCTTTTTGAATTTGAGGGAACTGGAAATCTTACAGTCGAAAATCTTACGATGCACAACACATTTGTTCGTGGCTCTGTAAAAGGCTCAAACACTCAGGCAGAGACAATAGGCTTTGACTCAACAGGAAACCTTGCCGCTTACAACTGCGCATTTAAAAGCCACCAGGACACACTCCGAATGACAGGAAAATCTTGGTTCTACAAGTGCTATGTCGAAGGCGACACAGATTTTATCTGGATGGAATCAACCGGAAAGGTTGCTCTTTTTGAAGAATGTGAGATTGTCTCGCTTTTTGACGAGCATCATTCAAATCACACATCTTATATCGGCGCTCCACGAATGAACATTGGAAACAAAGCAGAAAAAGGTCTTGTCGTTTTCAATTCAAAAATCTCGTCAATGGAAGGGCAGAACACATATCTTGCGCGAACACCTTGGAACTCAGGCTATTACAATCAAGTCGCTTTCATCGCTAACGAAACAAAGGATTTGAACGATGACCTCTGGAGCGGTAAGCCACTTCTTGCAAACGGAATTGACCAGACAATCATCGGCTGGAAGCTTGACGCCGCAACTGCAAAAAGCATCGGCGCAAAGGTTGAAGGACGAAAAGACATCGTTTCTGACGAAGTTGTTTCAAAAGAATTCAACGGACGAGACACAATCCTGAACCGCTACTATGACATCACATCTTTAAAATACAAAAAAGACTCTGACACTTACTGGGATGTAAAAGCACTCGCTGCAAGCCGAAAATGGACTGTTTCAGAAGACAAATCAAAAGCACTTCTCGACGGCGAAAAAGAAGTCATCAAAACGACTTACATTCTCGACGGCTCAAAGGAATATCCGGAGCTTGTATGCAACGGATTTGCCCTCGAAACTGACAAGCCACACTATCAGGGAGGTAGCGGAGCTACAATTTCTTTCCCTGTCAAAGGAAAATCTCTCGTAACTGTAACAGGCTATTACGCCGGAAACGGAACGATAAAGGCTGACAAGCAGGGAGAAGCTTTCTATGCCTGCAACACAGGCTCAACAAACAAAACGCAAGATACGGCTTACATCGTCTACACAGAAAACACGAATGTGACAATCACTGCTACAGAAAAATCTTACATCACAAAAATCGTAGTTGAAGGAGACGAAGACCTTTCATTCAATCCTGTAAAATCAATCGCAATCTCATCAGAAGGAGGAGCAACTGAGCTTTACGGACGCAAAAAGTTGCAGTTCAAGGCAGCCCTTAACCCGACAAAGCCAACAAACGGAGATTATACCTGGTCAGTTTCAGACGAAAAAGCAGCTAAAATCTCTTCAACAGGTCTTTTGGAAGCCGCGAATGTCGAAAAAGACACCTTTGTCACGGTAAAGGCAACTTCCTGCGACGAAAAAAAGGCTTCGGGCGAATTTAAGCTCAAAATCTTAAAGCCTGAAGCAGGAGCTTTCGCACTCACCTGGCTCGACTCTGCTGAAGCAAGCAACAGTCTTGAAGGAAATAGCGACAACGAAGCAGTCGCAAAGGCTTCAAAAGCACTTCCTTCAAAAGGAACCGATGGTTCTTGGAAATTCAACTCTTCAAAAATCAGCGCGGAATTCGCTAAGGGTGCAATCTCATACTCAGGCTATTCTTCGCCAATCGAAGGCCGTGACAAGCTTTATGTTGACTTCCCGTTCACCGCTCAGGAAAATCTCGTTCTTGAAAATCTTGAGGCAGCCTTCGGAAACCACGGAACAGGAAACACTGCAGTTCAGATTTTTGCGATTAAAGACGGAAAAGAAGAAGAGCTCGTAACTGACGAGAGCCGAAAAGTCCGTTCAATCAAAAAAGCCTGGGAAATTGAATATGCCGTTAAGAAGGGTGAGACCGTTACAATCCGCGTAATTGTTTACGGCTTCAACGGAGATGACATCGCGATTCCTACAGGAAAAGCACCAACAATAGCAACTATTTCTGTAAGCGGAAAACAGAAATAAAATATGACAGGGGCGGCCAAATAAGTTCAAAAAGTGTCATTTTCGCCCTTGACCCGAAAATCCCCCAGCGTGAGATTGCCCGGTCAAGCCGGGCAATGACAGGGGTTCAAGTGCGGCAATGACTCATACTTATTGGACAGCCCCTATACTTTCTTTAAGATGATGCAGCCGTTATGCCCGCCAAAGCCAAGGGAAGCGCTCGCGGCTACATTTACATTGCATTTTATGCCCTTATTAGGCGTATAGTCCAAATCACAGCCCCCCTCAACATCCTGATTTTCAAGATTTATTGTCGGCGGGATAAAGCCCTCGTTTATCGCTTTTACGCAGAAAAGAGCTTCAATTGAGCCAGCAGAGCCTACCAGGTGACCTGTCATACTTTTTGTTGACGAAATATGAAGTTTTTTTGCGTTTTCCTCACCGAAGGCAAGCTTTAACATTGCCGTTTCACCGACATCGTTTGCATGAGTCGAAGTTCCGTGCGCGTTGTAATATTGCACTTCGGCAGGAGAAATGCCTGCATCTTCAAGGGCCGCCTTTACAGCCAAGGCCGCCCCGCTTCCGTCTTTTAAAGGCGCAGTGATATGATAGCCGTCACAGCTAGAGCCAAAACCCGCGACTTCCGCATAAATTTTTGCCCCACGAGCTTTTGCGTGCTCATATTCTTCAAGAATGAACATAGCAGAGCCCTCAGACATTACAAAGCCGTCTCGGTCCCGGTCAAAGGGTCTGCTCGCTTTTTCCGGCGTGTCGTTATATTTTGTGGCAAGGGCCTGAAGCTTTATGAATGTTCCGATGCTAAACTCAGTGATTGCCGCCTCACAGCCACCAGCGAGCATTACATCGCAACGACCAGAGCGAATCAAGTCGGTTGCAAGTCCAAGGCTGTCCGTTCCGGAAGCACAGGCCGTGTTTATAGTCCAGCAAAGTCCCTGAAAGCCATAGTAAATGCTTACATTGGCGGCAGCCTCGTTTGAAATCATAAAGGGCGTTGTAAGTGGCGGTATTCTGTCAGCTCCAGATTCAAAGAATTTCTGGTAGCCTGCGTCACTGGCGTCCATTCCGCCCAGACAGCAGCCGACCACAATGCCCATTTTTTCAGATTTTAAGGCTTCGCCGGTGTATCCGGAGTCATTTATTGCCTGAGCAGATGCGGCAAGGGCGAATTTTGAAAAGCGGGCCATTTTGCGAGTCGCCTTTGAGTCAACTCCATAGCTCGTGATGTCAAAATCTTTTACTTCGCCCGCAATTTTTACAGGAAGTTTTGAAGCATCAAAAAGAGTAATGCTTGAAATTCCGCATTTTCCGTTTTTTATTGCCTCCCAGGCTTCGCCCACAGTATTTCCCACAGGCGAAACACAGCCCATTCCGGTTATTACAACTCGTCGTCTCATAAATTCTCCTAGACTTTAAATTTTCCGACTGCCTCGCCCAAGTTTTCTATACTCTCAGTGTTTTTGTGGGTCATATCGTTTACAGAGTTAATTGATTTGTTTATAGTCTCAATTCCAATTGACATTTCTTCCATGCTCGAAGTGATTTCTTCGGTTAATCGCATAAGATTGTCCATTTTTACATTTGCCGCACTAGTAGCATCCTCCATTGTGTCACTAGAGCCTTTTACGCTTGCCGTCACATCCTGAATCTGCTTGATTGCCTCAAGTATTTGCTCGCCTCCCTCAGACTGCTCGTGCATTGCGTTCATAATAGTAAGCTCCTGCCGAGCGACAGCCTGAGTAAGCTCATAAATTTCGTTGAACTGATTCTGCAACTTTACGGAAGAATCACTGACTTCCTTTACACTTGCAAGGACGACCTTAAGATTGTTCGTGATATTTTTTCCCTGATTGTTAGAGTCTTCCGCCAGTTTTCGGATTTCATCGGCTACGACAGAAAAGCCTGCCCCAGCCTCACCTGCATGCGCCGCCTCAATCGCTGCATTCATTGCCAGCATATTTGTCTGGCTTGCGATTGACTGAATGATTTTACTTGCCTCAAGAAGCGTTCCTGACTGCTCCTGAATTTTTGCAATTGCCTCTACAGAAGAATTAATGCTCATTTTGCCTGCTTCAGAAGAATCTTCAAGAGACTTAATGGTTCCGCTGTTTTTTTCCAGGATTCCCGTAACAGAGCGAATATTTGCGACCATTTCTTCGATGGCAGATGAAGACTCCACAACGCTTGAGCTTTGGCTCTGAATATTTGAGACTAAATCCGAAACGCTGTTGTTTATTGAAGTAAGGGCATCCTTTGCCTCGTGAACATTGTACCCCTGCTGCTGAACCTGCTTGTTCACTGAGTCAATGTTTGCCGTAATCTCGTTCGCACTAGCAGCAGTATCGTTCATGCTGTCGCCCAAAATCACACCCTGCTCGCTCAAAGCCGAGGCAGTATTTTTTACCTGAGAAATTGAGGACTGAATTTTTTCGATAGTAAGATTGAAGAATTTGTACATCTGCCCCAGCTCATTGTCAGAATTAACATTCATTCTGACGGTCAAATCGCCGTCACCCTGCGCGATATTCTGCATTGCCCGGACACCTTTATTCATTTCTTTGACAACACCCTGAACAATAAAGAAGAGGACGACAAGAATTACAAGCACCGTAACAAGGAAAGTGAACAAAACTATGGCAAAAATCGTGTTTGCGGCCTTAGAGATTTCAGACTCAGGAACATTAAGAGCCAAGAACCAGACTTCTTTCGCATCCTGAACTTTAAATGGCTGGTAATATCTGAGAGTATCAGAGCCATTTTCCATTTCGTGAATTCCAAAAGGATTCAGAGAAAGCTTTGAATTCTTAAAGTCTGAATCATTAAAATTTGAGAGAATCTGGCCTTCTTTTGAAGAGTCGCGGTCAACGGCAATCAATCCGCTGTCAGAAACAAGCGAAAGGTAGCCGGTTTCGTAGACCTGAACTTCCTTTAAAAGTTTTGAAAGAGTGTCAAGCGACATATCAAGACCTATGACGCCTATTGGATTCTTGTTTTTGTCAAAAATCGGAAAGGCAACTCCGCAGACCCAGATTGTCTTTCCGCCAATTTCATAAGGATTCGGATCAATTAAGATTCCGGTTTTGCTGTGCAAGGGATTTGTATACCAGAAGCCGCCCTCATAGTCAGTAAGAGCCGTACATTCTATAGTAGAACCGACTTTTGTCCAGTAAGGAATAAAGCGCCCGGTTGAGTCGTGATACTCAGCGTCAACATATTCTGAATCAAGTCCGTCCAACGCATTCGGCTCATAAACAACCCAGGTATCGACGAAATTTTCGTTATCAATGAGAGCCTGCTTTAAAACTGAGTTTACATATTCTCGTCTCTGCTCTTCTGGAATGTTTTCTATCTGCTCGATTGAGGTTTTTAGAGCCGCACAAGTCGAATATTCATGAGCGACAATAGCTTTTGTGCTTTCTGAATAGTATGAAGCCATTTCATGAAGATAATTTCTTGAAACGGTATCAAAACTTGAAGAAACATTTTTTAAGATGAACAATGCACATACGCCAAGCAAGGCAATAAGGCAAAGCGCAATTGTAAGGACTAGCTGCGTTCTAATGCTTTTAAATTTCGTAGCCATAATTTCCTCCTAATATTCCGTTTTGTCTGAGCTTTCACTCCATAACTTAAAGCAGTTGATTGACTCACCTCTCAAAAGATTTTGTAAGGGAATTTTTCGTTTTTGAATTGGAAGCGGAATTTCCCTGTAGATGAAGTCATCGTCAAAGCCGATTTTAGCCGCATCCTCTCGGGTATTTCCGTAATATATTTTATTTAAATGAGACCAATAAATTGCACCAAGGCACATCGGGCAAGGCTCGCAGGATGTAAAGATTTCGTAGCCTGACAGATTGAATGTAGACAGCTTTTTACATGCCGCCCTAATGGCACTAACCTCTGCATGAGCAGTCGGGTCCTTGTCGCTGGTAACGCGGTTGCAGCCTTCGGCAACAATCTCGCCATTTTTTGCTATTACAGCGGCAAAAGGACCTCCGCCATTTTTAATATTTTCTTCGGACAAAGCAATTGCCCTTCTCATTATCTCTTCGTTTGTCATTTTAAGTCCTAGTCTTGAAGCTCAAATACAGGCTCGTCCATTAAAAGGCCGTTTTCTTCGGCATAAAGAAGACAGCGTTTTTCCCAGTCAGCGCCGCCCTGTGCGTCAAATTCCTTTAACCAGTCTTCCCAATCATCAAGGTCCTTTCGTCCGGCAGCAAAATCACGGACACCCTCTTCATAGAAATCCTTTAATTCTTTTGAGATTCCGGGAATATTCACGGCGAGTGTCCAGCGTTTTCTTTGCATTTCACGCAAAATTTTTAAGGCACTCATTTCACGGCCGGTTTTTGAGTACCAGGTTGGATAACGATCCTGAAGCTCACGGTCACTGTTATGAAATACCATATTCCTGAGCTGAAGAAGAGGAGCAGCCGCCTTCTGAGTGTATGCCAAAGCTGGATCCGGCAAACCTTCAACAGTGATGTTATTGAAGTCATCGAGCATATAGTTTACGGCTTCCTCGCCATAAGCTACGGTAATATAGCCGTCAGTGCTCATCCATTCAAGAAGTCGCGCAATGACAGGCAGCTTTCCTAACTCCTGTGCCCTGCGGGAAACAGCATAAGTCCTGTAACCTGTTGCATAAGCGCCGACTGAAGACTGTCCCTTCGGGCCTACCGGCGGGTCAATCAAAATCCATTCACCATAAGGGAAAGCCTCGTCAAAATCCTTATAGTTAGATTCAAGCGCAAAAGCCGCATTCTGCTCGCGCATCATACCGAACCTGCCTTCCTTCCAGGCAGAACGGAAAGCATTTTTTGAATAGCTGGCCCAGCCCGGATCAATAAGACGCTCGCGGGCAAGACGATTTATATACTCAAGTGCCTGCTTATATTCCGGCTTGTGAATGTTTAAGCCAGGATTTTTTTTGCTTGCATTGAAAGTTCCTTCGACACCAAATGCACCGAAAAATGGAGCAAAACGGCAGCCAAGGCCTTCTTCAACCGCACGAATGTCAATATAGGCACCCCAGCCGTAAGTGTTGTTTATTCCGTCACCGTCAGGATCACTAAAGGTGAAAGCCTTCATTACATTGTAATAATCTTCGAGAGTGACAGGCACCGAAAGCCCCAGCCTGTCAAGCCAGTCCTTACGAATCAAAACGCCTTCGTTACGGTCAATCGAACCTGACTGAGAAAGTCCATAGGAAATTCCGTCAAATGAAGATGAGGCAATGGCTGTTTCATCATACATTTGCTTGGTTCTTTCTGGCATTTTTGCGTACAATGAGTCTACCCGCGCGACTTTGTTTTCTTTTACGAGAGTTGAAAGGACATCACGATTTACCATAAATAAGTCTGGAAGAGAATTCGTACGGGCAGCCTCCAGAATCATTTCTGACTGCTCATCCTTATTTGATGGAAGCGGAACTGTTTTTAAAGAAATACCCAAGTCCTTTTCTACAAAGTCGATAAGAACACTGTCTTGGGGAAGAGGGGCGGCATCGTTGGTGTAGGGGCCGTACCAAAGTTCAATTTTATTAAGCTCGCCGATACCTTCAATATCGATTCGTTCACAAGAAACAAGCAGAAAACTTGCAGCAAAAATAGCCGAAATGATTTTAATTCCTTTCATAATTCTACAATTATTACCGAGAAAAACAAGAAAATCAAGCAGATTTTTCAGGCTGCTGTTTTCCCTGCCTTCCAATCGGTTTTCATTTTTAAGTTTTCTCGTTATAATATTAAAATATGATTAAACTTGTCGCATTTTTGGGAAATTACGGCGAAGAATACAAAAACACAAGGCACAATGTCGCATGGCAATTTGCATCTCAGCTTCCCTTTTACAATAAATTTTATTTTCAGAACAAATTCAAAGGCGACTACGCTGCGGTCGAAACACGGGTTTTAGCCGAATGGATGGCAGAAACAAAAGTTTACACGACAAAAGACGGCGGAGTTCCAAAAGTTGCGGAGGATGCGCCGGAAAAAATCTACTTTTTAAAGCCTCTCACATACATGAACCTTAGCGGAGAGGCAATCGGAGAACTAGCCCACTTTTACAAAATCAATCCTGATGAAATTTTAGTTGTTCACGATGAACTGGAGCTTCCAATTGGAACTGTGAGCTTAAAATGGAGTGGCGGACTTGGCGGACACAACGGACTTCGCTCTACAAAGGCATCTCTCGGCACGGCGGATTTCTGGCGGCTCCGGTTCGGCATTTCAAAACCCGCTAACATAAATATTGCCGATTATGTGCTTTCAAGCTTTACTTCTGACGAAAAAATCATTTTAGCACAGGAATTTGGGCCGACGAGCGAAATGTTCTGTCGTCTTTTGCTTTCGACAGATCCGAACAGGATTCTGCAAGGCTGGAGCAAAAAGAAAATCGTGGAGAAATAAATGAAAAAAAGCACTTTTGAGAATTTTTTTGAAATAGTAAAGGCAGTCCGAGTTGGTTGCCCCTGGGACAAGGAGCAGACTCCTCTTTCCTTGCGCTCAACTTTTTTTGAGGAAACCTGCGAGGCTATTGATGCTCTCACACAGGATGACAGCGCTCATGTCAAGGAAGAGCTTGGAGATGTCCTTTTAAATGTCATTTTGATTGCATATCTTTTTGAGGAGAAAGGGCTTTTTACGGTCGAAGAGACAATTAATGCGATTGCAGAAAAGCTCGTACGCCGCCACCCCCATGTTTTTGCCCAAAGCGAAGGGAAATCCGAATTTAGCGAAGAGTCAAAAAACAACGCTGAAAAGGCCTTGAATCAATGGGAAAAAATCAAAGAAAATGTTGAGGGACGAAAATCAGATTCAGTTCTTGACTCCGTTCCAGAAAATTTTCCACCGATTCTAAAGGCTTACAAGGAGCTGAAAAAAGCGGCAAAAGCAGGCTTTGACTGGAACACTCTTTCAGAAGTCAAAATGAAGTTCTGTGAGGAGCTTGCCGAAATGCACGATGCTTTGATAGATGTGGAACAGGTTTTTAACTACGACGGAAAATCACCTTTTAAAGCGATTGCAAAGACAGAAAATGAAAAAAAAGCGTATCTTCATCTTGAAGAGGAATATGGAGATGTCCTTCACTGCTTCTTGAATTATGGTCGCTGGCTCGGCCTTGACCCGAATATAGCCTTGCAGCGAGCGATGAAAAAATTTGAATTCAGATTCAAGCATGTCGAAGAAGGAATAAAAGCAAAAAATCTTGAAATGTCACATGATTTCCACCGTGAGATGATGGATTTTTGGAACGAAGCTAAGGGAAAGCGGTAAATATTTCTGGACTTAATTTTTCTTTTCAATTTACTTTTTGTCAGAATTACACTATATTTACTTTTATGAGAATTTTTAACGACAAAGACGAAGAAAAAAAATCAGAACAGAAGGAAGATTCTCTTTCTGAGAAATTTTTAAAAACACGCCAGATTATTTTGAGCGGCGAAATTAACGAGGAAAACACGGCAAAGGTTATCAAGCAGCTTCTTTTGCTCGAAGCAGACAGCGACAAGCCGATTTACATTTACATCGATTCTCCAGGAGGCTCGATTGACTCAGGCTTCGGTATTTACGATATGATTCGCTTCATAAACGCGCCTGTCTACACAATCGGCACCGGACTTATCGCAAGCATGGGCTCAATCATTTTGCTTTCAGTTCCAAAGGAACGCCGATTTGCACTTCCCAACAGCCACTACCTCATTCACCAGCCATTGATTGGCGGAGTCGCACGAGGAGTCGCCACAGACTTGGAAATTCAGGCAGAAGAAATTGCAAAATCAAAGAAAAAGCTTATCAAGCTGATTGCCACAGAAACCGGCAAAAGCGAGGAGCAGGTCGAAAAGGACTGCGACAGAGACCACTGGCTCACGGCTGAAGAAGCGCTAAATTATGGCTTAGTAAGCAAAGTAATCTCTAAGAGAGATGAATTAAAATAATTTATGTTTTTTGAATTAACGAAATCTGTCATCGAAGAGCTTATCTTTGGGATGGAAAATCAGGATGGAAATTATTTTTTTGACTCGGAAAACTCTTGCATAGTTCCAGAAGACGGACTTGAAGAAGATGAACTCGACGAAAATGAAAATCTCTATTCACTTCCGGACTGGAGAAGCAGCGATGGATTTCAAATTATGGAAGAGTTTGCAGAAGCGCTGCATGCCGACAAGGTAAAGGCTGAGCTTTTGGCGGCTCTTTCAAACAGAAGGGGGGTATTCAAGGCTTTTAAAAATGTTTTATCAAAGTACCCTGAAATCGAAAAATCTTACTTTTCATTCAAAGAAAAAAAGATGCGCTCGGTTGTCATTGAGTGGTACAATTCGCTTCGTGAGTCATGGGGCTTAGAAAAATTAAATCAGGATTTTGAAGATTATGACGACCTGGTTTTTGAAGATTTTGAATTTGAGCCATACAATCATAAAAAGGACAGTGATTGTATTCTCACGGAAGCAAAGAAAATCGCAGAGGAATTAAAAACGAGTTTTGAAGGCGAAAAAGGATTGGCGATGTCTTTTCTTTGGCTTCGCAATTTTGATTTTGAAAATCCGACTGAGCTTACAGGTCTTGTTTGCCGTAGTGCTTCAGGAGATTTTGCCGGAACTCTTTTATTCTCGCATTTTCCGTCCTTTGCAAAAAATGTCGTGGCTCTCACTTCAGTTTTTGTTAATCAGAATTTCCGAAGTCTCGGACTTGCCAGAGAGCTTTTTTCACGCGGCATTTCCTATTTGAAGAGTCAGGGAATTCAAGATTTTATTATTGCCGATTCATTACCAGATTTTTTAGAGCCGTTAGTTACCCGTTGTGGTTTTGAAAAAAAAGGCTCGTATTATATTTTAGAATTGGCAGATAACAGTCATGTTGAGGCATAGCCGAAACATCTAAAAAACAGCCAAATTTAGGAGTATTATTATGGCATTCAGACGCAATTTTAGACGCAATTTCAGACAGAACAGAGAGATTGACCTCGCTCAGGCCGCTAACTATCTTAAGGATGTCGTTTCAAAAGTAAAGGCAAATCCTGACGAGCTTGAAGCGCTCAAAAAGGTTTTCAAGAAAAATGTTCCTCTCACAATGCGTTCTTATGTCGCCGCTTATCTTTTGAAAAATTCAGGTGGCGCAATCTTCCGTTTCAACAAATTCAACAACAATGAAAACGAAGATTTCAGGGCTTCTAACCGCTACGAAAACAACAGCTTTAACAGGGCAGAAAATACAGAAAACGGTGAAAATACAGAGACTCCAGCTCCACGAGAAAGATTCACGAGAGTCACAATTCCAGAAGAAAATGCAGAAGTCGTATTCGTAAGCATTGGCCGAAACCGCCGTGTATTCCCCCGCGACCTTGTAGGTCTTTTCATTAACATTGCCGGTATCGAAAAAGAGCGAATCGGTGACATTCGGGTTCTCGCTAACTACTCATTCGTCCAGCTTTTCAAGGAAGATGCGGAAAAAGCAATCTCAGCTTTGAACGGTCACATGTACCGTGGTCGTCCATTGAGCGTAAGCTACTCAAAGCAGCGCCCTGAAGGTGACGAAGAAGAGGCAATCGAAAACGAGAGCATCGACAACTACGAGAACAATGAGCCGGTTCCCAATGTTTCAAACGAGTCAAGCCACATTTCTGACAGCTACACATCAAGCAACAACGACACTCTCGCTGAGCAGGCAGCTTTTGCAAAGGCTCAGGCAGAAATGACTGACGAAGAGATTCTCGCCGCACGCGCACCACGCTCTTCTTCTTCAGCAGATTTGTAATCGCTTATGAATCTTCATCTTTTGCATACGGGACCGCTTCAGGTCAACACTTATATCGTTCCTCTTTTTGAGAACAAGGTTTTTGTCGTTGACAGCGCGGCTTGCTCCTTTTCAAGGGATGAAGATTCCGTCACTTCTTTCTTAAAAAAAAATAATTTAGAGCCTGTGGCAGTCATTTTAACGCACGGTCATTTTGACCATGTTGCAGGCCTAAAAAATCTAAAAAAATTCTTTCCGGAAATCAAAATCGCCATTCACAAGGCAGATGCTGCCTTAATCGGAGAAAATTCCGCAAGCGCCCAGGGAAAGGCCTTGTATCAGATGGGCTTCGAGCAGTTTCTGCCCTTTGTCTCAAAGCTTCCTGAGGCAACGAATTTTCTTGAAGACAAAAAAACGCTGGATGAAGTTTTTTCTGACTGCAATTTTGACGACAAGCTAAAATCAAGTCTTTCTGAATGGGAAATTCTACACACTCCGGGTCACACGGAAGGCTCGGTCTGCCTGTATAACGAAAAAGAACTCACGCTTATTTCGGGGGACACGCTTTTTTATCATTCATGGGGACGCACGGACTTAATCGGCGGAAACGAAGCAAAAATTCACGAAAGCCTGTTTAAGATTAATGATTATTGCGATGAAAAGACTTTAGTTTACCCCGGACACGACTATTCTGCCTTTACTCTTGAAGAAAATTTTTAGTTCAAAAAGCCCATTGAATCAAGTATGATTGAGCTTGCGACTGTGGCGGCAGTCTCAGTTCTTAAGACACGGCTTCCCATTGAGCAGAGCGTAAATCCGTTTTTTTCGAGCAAATCCCGCTCCCGCTCAGTCCAGCCCCTTTCGCTTCCAATGGCCGCAATAACAGAAAGGGCACCTTCATGCTCCAAAAACTCATGCAAGGAAGAGGAAGCACGGCGGTTATCAAGTGCAATTTTTGAAGCATCGTAATCTGACTTTTCTTTAAGAAAGTCATCCAGAGATTTTGCAACTTCAAGACGCGGAACATGAGTACTTGCAGCCTGTGCCGTTCCGTCAAGAAGCATTTTATATGCGCTTCCGTCGCTCACGACATTTGATTCAAGATAAGATTTTTCGGTTAAATCAGTTCCGCAAAGAATGACCTTTTCGACACCAAGACCCGCAACATCGCGTAAAAGACGGCGCAGCTGAATCGGGCGAGGAAAGCCGATTATTAAAGTGAGAGGATAAAGCTTCTTCCCGCTTGATTTTGCCTCAAAAGTGAAGAAAATGTCGTCCTCATCTGAAATTTTTGTGATTAAAGCGCTTCCTGCCTCACCACCGATAATCCCCGCGTCAAAAGAGTCGCCTGCCTTTTTATGCAAAACCTTGATTATATGCTTCGCCCGCTCATCGCGTTTTAAAAGAGGCTGATTGATTTCTTCTGGTGTAAAAAGACAGATATTCATAGCTTTCTCGACTAGGCTCGAAATGACAAATTTATCGCAAGTCTTTAATTGTGGCGTTAAGATTCTTGAGAGTGTCTTCGACCTTTGCTTTTTCTACGCCGATGATTTTAAGCGTTAAGATTCTTTTCGAGACATCGCTTCCGTCTGCCGTGATTGCAGAGACGATTTTTCCGTTTACATCTGCAATTGCCCTGCTGATTTTTGCAAGCTCTCCCGCACCGTCACTTACTTCGACAGAGGCACGGACTCCCTCGTATTTAAAGCCGAACATATCAACTACAGCCTTAAAAAGGTCAGTTTTCGTCAGAATGCCGGATAAAACCTCGCCGTCCATAACAATTACGCTTGAAATGCCTTTTTCTGCCATAAGCTTTGCAGCCTCTTCGATTGTGGCATCTTTTTGAATCGTGATTGGATTTTTTTTCATTACCTTTTCGACGGTCATTTTTGAAAGAAGGTAACTGAGTTCATAAATGTCGAGCGTAGTAGCTTCGCTTGGCATCGCTTTTTTAAGGTCAGTTTTTGTGATAACCCCAATCAGTTTTCCCGCATCATCAAGAACCGGAATTTTCCCGATTTTTTCGCGATCCATAGTGTTTTTGATATTTGAAATTAAATCTTTCGGTGAAGCATACACCGGATTTTTGGTCATAAAGTCTTGAACTATCATATAGGAATTATAGCACGAAATCAGAAAACTTCAACGCCCTGACTTCCTCTTCGCTTAGTTTTCTCCACTCGCCAGGCAAAAGCTTTTCATCCAAAAAAAGGCCGGAAAAGCTCACTCGCTTCAGGTATGTAACCTCATTTTCAAGGGCACGAAAAATTCTTTTTACCTCGTGAAATTTTCCTTCGGTCAGAGTTATAAAGGCTTCATCCTCTGAAAGCCATTCTATTCTGCTTCCCAGAGATTTCTGCGCAGGGGATTTTTTTTCTGCAGGAAGAAGAAGGCCTTCACCGGCTTTTTTCTGATATTCCTTTTTATTTTCCAGAGAAACAGAATGGCAAAGACGGACAAAATATTTTTTTTCGATTTTATTTTCAGGTCGGGTAAGAAAATTTGAAAGCTTACCATCGTTCGTAAAAAGCAAAAGTCCTTCCGTGTCGGCGTCCAGGCGCCCGACAGAATGCAATTTTGCCCCGTTTGAAATTAAAAGCTCAGGCGGAAAGTGACTATAAACGGTTTTATGACTGTCGCTCACTGTAGAGCAGACTTCACCGGCCATCTTGTTCATCATAAAATAATAAAACTCAGAGGGCCTTTTTTTGTGTCTCATTTTTTAAAAGCTTAGCCGCCCAAATACGCCTTTTTTACGGCTTCGTCACCAATCATATCCTTTGCGTTCCCCGAAGAAGCGATGCTTCCAGTTTCGAGAATATAGACCCTGTTTGCGATACTCATTGCCTTGAATGCGTTCTGTTCGACAAGCAATATTGTAGTTCCGTCCTTGTTGATTTTCTGTATAATGTCAAAGATTTCATCAACAAGAATCGGAGCCAGACCCATGCTAGGCTCGTCAAGCAAGAGAAGCTCCGGCTTTGACATCAAGGCCCGCCCCATTGCGAGCATCTGCTGCTCACCGCCGGAAAGTGTTCCCGCCAGCTGCTTTAAGCGCTCCTTGAGGCGAGGAAAAAGCTCGTAAACATGCTCCAAATCAGCCTTGATTTCGGCTTTATCTTTCCGTAAAAACGCTCCCATCTCAAGGTTTTCTTTAACAGTGAGGTTTGCAAAAACTCGCCGTCCTTCCGGCACATGAATAAGCCCTGCACGGACGATTTTGTCAGCACTAATGTTCGTGATATTCTCGCCCTTGAATGTGACAGTTCCGCCCTGTTTTTTTATAAGATTTGAGATTGAGTGAAGGGTCGTGGTTTTTCCCGCACCGTTCGCACCAATCAGCGAGATAATTTCGCCCCTTTTAACATCAAAGCTGATTCCTTTGAGCGCCAAAATTGAGCCGTAAGCGACTTTCAAATCTTTAACTTCAAGCATATTTTCGTTCATTTTTTGTCTTCTCCATTTTATAAAACTTTATGAAATGGGCTGGATTTCGCACTATTACTTTCCAACCGTGGCTTCGGAACCTAAATATGCCTTTATGACTTCGGGATTTTTCTGGATTTCTTCGGGTTTTCCGCTGGCAAGGACCCGGCCGTAGTTCAATACATAAAGCCGCTCGCAGATTCCCATTACGAGTTTCATATCGTGCTCAATCAAAAGAATCGTAAGATGGAATTCCTTTCGGATAAAGGAAATAAGTTCCATAAGCTCCTTGGTTTCCTGCTCGTTCATGCCAGCAGCAGGCTCATCCAAAAGCAAAATCTGCGGCTGGCTTGCCAGAGCGCGGCAAATTTCAAGTTTTCGCTGCTCACCGTAAGGAAGATTTTTTGCACTCTCATTTTCTTTTTCCCGAAGTCCAAAAAGCTTTAAAAGATTCCGCACACGGTTCGTCATCATAAGCTCATCCTTGCGGAATTTCGGAGTTCTCAGAAGAATGTGAAGGGGATTTGCCTTTCGCTGGGCGTGCATTGCGATGCGAACATTGTCAGCTACAGTAAGATTTCCGAAAAGGCGGATATTCTGGAAAGTCCGCGCGATTCCGATTTTGTTGAGTTCGGCCGGCGACATCTTGTTTACGATGTGAGTCCTGTTTTTTTTGTCGATATAAATGATTTCGCCATCTGTCGGAGTGTAGACACCCGAAAGCATATTAAAGACCGTGGTTTTTCCGGCTCCGTTCGGTCCGATTAAGCCGACAAGCTCACCTTTTTTTAGCTCTAGGTTTAAATCACTGACGGCACGCAATCCGCCGAATACAATTGAGATGTCGGATGCACGCAAAACTGTTTTATCTTCGCCCATTAAAACCTTCCTGATATAATTAGTAAATCATCGTGCCGATACCACGGTCACTGAACATCTCGATTAAAAGAGAGTGAGGAACCCGTCCGTCGATGATGTGAGTGCGGGGAACTCCGCCCTGACGAGCCATCATGCAGCATTCGATTTTTGGAATCATGCCGCCTGAAATAGTGCCGTCGTCGAAATATTTTTGGACATCCTCGATGTGGATTCGCTGAATCAGTGATTTTGGGTCATTCACATCTTTAAGAACGCCCGCGACATTGGTGAGCTGAACGAATTTTTCTGCCTTCAAAGCGATTGCGATTTTTGCGGCGGCTGTGTCAGCGTTGATGTTGTAGCGGGCGCTGTCCCCTGACTCGCCCAAAGCCACAGTTGAAACCACAGGAATGAAGCCCTCGTTTAAAAGCGACTGGATGATTTCGGGATGAACCTCAGTTACTTCACCCACAAAGCCTAAATCAGCTCCGTCCTTGTCGATTTTTTTTGCCCGCAAAAGACCTGAATCCACGCCAGACAGCCCTACAGCCTTGCCGCCTTCCTGCAGGATAATTCCGCAGATGTCTTTGTTAAGCTTTCCTGTCAAAACCATCTGAACGATTTCCATTGTCTCAGCGTCAGTGTAGCGAAGACCGTTGATGAATTTAGATTCTTTTCCGACCCGCTCCAGCATGTGGTTGATTTCAGGACCGCCACCGTGAACGAGAACGACCTTGATTCCGATTGTGCTGAGCAAAACGATGTCCTTCATAACGGCTGCCTTAAGCTCTTCATTGAGCATGGCATTTCCGCCGTATTTTACGACGACGGTTTTTCCGACCCAGTGGCGGAAGTAAGGCAAAGCCTGAACCAAAACATCAGACCAGTGATAAGAATCTATTCGAGGGTCAATTTTTTCTCTGATTTCGTTTTCTGTATTTTCTGACATAATTTTCTCCATTTGCGTTAGGGGGTGTAGCCCCTTTAGTTGCCGCAAGGCAATGAGCGCTGAGCGAAGGGCGAAAGCCCCGACCTGCCGCAAGGCAGGGAACGCCCAATTTCTAATTACGTTCGGTAGTCACCGTTGATTTTTACATAATCGTAAGTGAGGTCGCAGCCCCAGGCAGTACCGCTTGCTTTTCCGTCCTCAAGCTCTACGAGGATGTCAACGGCTTCTTCGGTGAGTATTTTCTTTGCCAAGTCTTCGTCGAAATTCAGCGGAACTCCGTGATCGAAAACCTTGATTTTATTTTCCTTTCCGCCGTTCTGCTCGCCATTTTCAAAATATCGCTTTGCCCCTTCCCTGCTCAAGAACGAGACAGAAGTTTTTTCGGGAGTGAAGAAGAAGCCAGAGTAGCCCATGGCGTCAAGGATTCGGCCCCAGTTTGCGTCCGCTCCGAAGAAGGCAGCCTTTACCAGATTTGAGCAGATGACAGCCTTTGCCAAGCCACGGGCATTTTCGACTGTATCTGCCCCCACGACATTACAAGTTACGAGCCGAGTCGCACCTTCTCCGTCTGCGGCGATTTTCTTTGCCATCTCGGTATTAAGTGCGTTCAAGGCTTCAACGAAAGCGTCAAAATCAGCCCCCTCACTAGTGATTTCCGCGTTTCCTGCCATTCCGTTGGCGAGAATGAGGAGAGAATCGTTCGTTGAAGTGTCGCCGTCGATTGAAACGCAGTTGTAAGTGCCTGCCGCAGAGATTCGCAAGGCCTTTTCGAGCATTTGTGAAGAAATTGCGCAGTCAGTGGTGATGAAGCCCAGCATTGTTCCCAGATTGATGTGAATCATACCGCTTCCCTTGGCCATTGTTCCCATGCGGACGGTTTTTCCGCCAATTGTGGTCTCCAGGGCGACTTCCTTATAGTGGGTGTCGGTGGTCATAATTGCGATTCTCGCTTCCTTGTGGCCTTCTTTTGAAAGGCCGTCAGCAAGCTTGTCGAGACCGTTGAGGATTTTTTCAACCGGGAGCTGCTGACCGATTACGCCTGTCGAGAGAACAAGCACATCGTCTGAGTTGATGTTCATTTTTGCGGCCACTGCCACAGCTTCCTTGTTTGCGTTGTCGTAGCCTTCGCTTCCGGTGCAGGCATTTGCGTTACCGCTGTTGGCGATGACAGCCTGAGCCTTGCCGTTTGAAATGTGGTCGCGAGTGAGTTTGACGCACTCAGCCTTAACCCGGTTCTGGGTGAAAACGCCCGCCGCATTACAGACTTTTTCTGAATAAATGAGAGCCGTGTCGTTCGTCGTTCGGCTGGCCTTGATTTTGTTTAAGATTCCGTTTGCTAAAAACCCTTGAGCGGCTGTAACGCCACCGTCAATGAATGAAAATTGCATAAATTCCCCCAAAACTGTATTTTTATGCAGAATTTTTTGATAAATATGCAATCAGTATACAATATTTCAGATAAAAAAGAAAGTAAGAGATAATGGCTTTTGCTCCCAGTAGCCGCCCACCTTGGCGACTTTTTGCCCGTCGACGCGCTCACTTCGGAGGTCGGTTCAAACTGTCTTATTTGGAATCTCGTTTAAAACAAAAAAATCCCGCTCGCTTGAACAGGATTTTATGGAGACGATCGGACTCGAACCGACCACCCTTTGATTGCGAACCTCTAGCCACGGAAAGCATATAAAGATATATGACAATATCTGATGATATTATATCATTGTATTATAACAAGATGCAAGCGCGTAAAATTATTACGGGGCTTTTTGGTTATATATGGCACTGTATGAAACTATATAAAATAGTCAATTTATGTGACACTTTTATGTGACACTTTTTGCCGTGCTAATTCCTGTTGCTCATATACAAGGCACCTCCGAGAATCACGGAAGACACGCAAGCCCCTATAGCGATTCCCTTATAAACCTGAGCTTTCTTCTTCTGGGCTTCCGCCTCGCTCCTTAACTCTTGCGACAATTTCTGCAACTGTGAGAGCTGACTGCTCTGCTCGCTCACGATTCCTTTCATTGTCTCCGATTCCGCAAGAATCTGATTCAGCTCGCTTTCCGTTATTTTGTAAACGGTTTCCGAGCAGCACGCCCAGCACGAAAAGAAAAGCAGCAGAAAAAAGCAAGCCGATTTTCTCAAAAAATGATTTGAATTTCTCATTCATTTTTCCCGCCTTTGTTCTCAAGATGTTTCTGGATTTCACTCACGGCAAAATATGAGAGACATACCCCGCAAAGGGCAAGGGCGATTCCGTAAAAAGCCTCCTTGCCTTTCATTACGATGTAAGTGACAAGAAAGCAGCTCCAGTAAGTGAGCTGATTCTTAACGCTCGTCAGTTTAAGCACGATTCTTTTTAAAATTGATTTCATCTCTTACTCCCGCCCAGTCTGTCCGCCCATGCTTCCCAGGGCAATTTATAATAATTGAATCTGTCTTGGATATATTCAAGTCTGAAAATCAGATTTCCGACTACGGAAAGCAAGCCGATTAAGGGAAGATAAAGCCAGCCTAAAAGCCTTGACTGTCTCTGATGTCCTTTTTCGTGCAACACGGTTCTCTCATCGAATGAATAGCCATTCACGATAATGTAATCACCGAGCGACACGCTTGAAAAGAATGTCTTGTAATGAGTCCATATTGCCGGATTACTGTCAAAAGTCGGCTTGTAAGCAGAAAGCAAGCCGATTGCAATCAGCCCCAGCAGATTCTGTGGAAGCTGCCAAAGCCATAAAAAAAGATTCCTCATTTTTTTTATTACCTCTTCCTGATTGTTACTCCTGTCTATACAGTCATTTTTAGAAAATCATGTCTGCTACGGAAAATTCCTGAGCCAGAAACGCTTCATTCTGTGCCACACCGTGGGCCATTATCGAGCTGATAACACCGTCTATGCGCTGGGTGCTTGCCTTGCTCTTTTTCATCGGCTTGTAGTTGCCGTTCACATCCGGCTTGATTTCCACATTGTTAATCATCCATAGCATTACCGGTGAGTTGTCAACGAGTTTTCCGTCCTTCACGGTCTTTTCGTAGGACTGGGTGAGGGGAGAGAGTTTTTTAAGACTTTGCTCGACCTCAATCAAAGCGATGTCAGGCCGTTCCGCATCGATTTCTTTAATGACTTCCTTCGACTGCCATTTGTCATAGCCTATGCCCCGTAACTTAAAGCGGTCCGCATCCTCCAGAATGTCCCGGATTATGAAGGAATAGTCGATTGTGTTTCCAGGAATTGCCGTGACGATTCCGCTTTCAATCCACTGGAAAAAGTTGATGTTCTCTTTCCTGTAGCGTTCGTGGGCCGTTCCCTCCGGAATATAGAAGCGATGGAAATAGTAGTCCTTTCCGTCTTTTTTGAAGAGTTTCGTGAAGGCACAGAGGTCGTCAACCTGTGCAAGGTCAAGGCCGCCGAAGCATTCCATGCCCTCAAAATCTTCCAGCCTGGCGGAAATTTCCTTATTTTTCTGCCAGGTCTCGACTGCAAGCCATGACTTTTCACCACCACCGCCCCAGATTCCGAAGGTTTTAGCCTTGAGCTCCGGGATTTTATGGGGCGTAAGCTCTGCATCGTCAATGTCGGACTGAATGACGGAAGGGTCAATGATGTCGTAAAGGCTTGGATTTGCCTTCTGCCATAATGCCGGATCATGATAATCGTCGTTTTCATCAAGGGCATAAATCACGGAAAAGAAATCTTCCTGTGTCTGAGTGCCGTTCAGGATTCTCTTTGCCTTTAAATTCTGCTCAAAACAGGGGTTTGCGACTTCCACATCGGCGGTAGTGACGACTACAAGCTGGGCATCCTTTTTGCTCCTCATGCCGTACTGCATTGACATGAACATCTTGTCGCTCTGAAAGTCGTGGTATTCGTCCAGCACGGCAAAGCGAGGGCGCAGGCCGTCAACGGATTTTCCGCCGTCACAGTAAAAGCCGAGCCGTGATTTTTCGTTTATGTCCTTAAATGTGATTGCAAGGGAGCGGCAGTCCAGAATGTCGTCAAGTGCTGGCTCTGCCTTGATTATGTCCCGAACTTCCTTAAATGTTTTTTCTGCAAGTGTGTCGGAGCTGGAGACAAGATAGGATTCAGAAGCCTTGTATTTTAAGAAATTGAAAGTCACGAGGGGAAGAAGAAGTCCCGTTGTCTTTCCGTTCTTTCGGTTCACCTCTATGTATGCCATTCGGAAGCGTTTTCTGTCGGAATCTCCCTTGTGTCTCCAGCCCTCCAAGTTCGCAAAGCAGAAAATCTGCCAGGGAAGAAGGGAAATTGTCTTTCCGTTGAGGTCTCCGGGCTTGAGGCTTTCGGCGAATGAAAGCACCATTTCAGCGGCTTTTTCGTCAAAATAGAAGGGAAAATCGTCTCTTTTTTCCCTTTTTCGGTCGGAAATAAAGCGTTTCACGGCTTTTTTAGTCCAGATTCCTGCTGTAATCTTGCCGCTTATGATGTCGGAGCAGTATTTTTCGAGTATTTCCATGTAGTTTTTCATACATAGACAGTCATTGTTAAAGTAGGTGAGGTTTGCAGCAAAAAAAATGAGTTGTCAAATATTGTTTGACAACTCAAAGGGAATTATTTCGTTAAATTGTCTGATGAAACGCAAGGTCCAGAAGGTATCGGCTTGTTGTCTTTCCGCTTTTTGCGACAAGTTCTTTGAGCCGTTCCAATTCTTCTGGCTGGCAGCTTACAGAAAAGGAAACACGTTTCAAGCCGGTGGCTTTTCGCCCACCTCCGTGGTATCCATAGCCACTATACTTCGGTTTTTCAGTTGTTTCTTTCTGCATTATACCCACCCCATTTTTGTAATGAATAAAACAACAAGACCGATGATAATTCCTTCGATTGTAGCTTTAAGTGTAATCTCAAGAAATGTTTTTAACTTCGTTGACATATTTGCCCCCTAGGAGTAAGATATGAAGTACAAGGTCAAGCCTTAGAGGTGTTTAAGACTCGACCTGCTCCCGCTAGATGTGCTTACTGATAAATATCAGTATCACGCCTATTAGGATTTCGTAGATAGCCTTGATAAGTGCCCTAATCACTTTCAAGGCTAATTTTTTACTACTTTCCTTCACTTCTTACTCCTTTAATTAAGATAACCACCGGAGCAACGCTCCTGATAGTTATAATATAATGTTAATTCTGTTTTTTGTCAATACATTTTACAAAAAAAAATACTAAATTACTTATAATACTCCTTGTTTCTTGCAGAATTTTGTTACCAAATTGCTTGTGCATTTTAGAAGCGGCTTCCAGGCAATGACTTTCTTCTGTGTGTTAGAGTTTCTAAAATCATCTTTCTTTTTATACATTGAATGTTCAAAAAAGAAAAATCCGTTTTGGTATTGTCCTCTGTAATAGTTATAGCCACCGCTTATGTTGTCATTCCAAAGAATACCCATTACATCATAGAAAATCCCATCAGACGGTGGCAAAGCGTCTTTTACGCTCTTCTTTAGTCCACTTTCTACGCTTCAACTTTGCCACCTTCCTTTACTTCCATTGCTATAATTTTCTTCCAATGATTTACAACAGTAGTTGCAGCGTGTTTTTCGTTCTCTGCTAATAATTTCTTTGCTTTTTCCTGTAAATGTGGAAGATTATCTTTTATCAACTTGTCAAAAGAAATTTCATCAAACCTGTATTTAAATTGCGGATAAAGCAGCAATGAATAGTTCAAAATCTGAAAGCCATCTTCCATTTTTCTTGTCAGTTTTAGGAAGTGCAAATCAGCATAACTAGCTTGAAAACCTGTTACACCTAATTTTCTTGCCACATAGTCAAATGCAGCGTATGCCGATAATGCCATTGCGTAAGGTGCATTATTATAAGAGTTTCCGTTTTTAATCATTTTCCGTATAAAATCTGCAAGTTCCTTTTCATTGTCAAAAGCTGGAACTTTGTAGTTCTCCAAATCTTCTACCGTCATGCGTTTAATTTCTTCCTGCAAAGACATCTTCTGTTTTACATCTGCAAGGTGGAGCGCATAGACACATTTATCTGTATGCAGGTCGGTGTTTATTCCGTCCATGTATTCAATCTTTGTAATCGTTGCAGTCAATGCGCGATTGGAATAACCGTCTTTCAGCAGACACGGTATATTGCACTTTATACCCACTTCTAAGGCTTCTGCATTGAAAATCTCATACAAATCAAGCCAATTATCATATTCTTCTTCCGTAAGATACTGATAAAGAGATTCTTCTTTGTTTGTGCAGTTTTCAAGATATGCGTTTATTAATCGGGTAGACCAATAACTTTTTGCTTCCCGATACTCAATCATCTTTTCGCCATTTTTGATTTTTTCATACCATTCTTTTTTCAGTGAAAATATCAGCATTGTTTTATTTCTCCTTACATATAGGCAATATTCAGCAGAATTTCTTTAACATCTTTTTTCGTGTATTCCTTTTCTTCCAGTGCTTCCGCTATTTTTCTGATATTATTTGCCCTTCGTTCTCGTTCGCTGGTTCTGTCCGTGTCCGTCTGTAATGCGATTTTAAGGCATTCTGCCAAATCTTGATTTTTTCTGTATGAACGGTCATAACTTGCCATTCCGCTTTCTTGATAGTTCCTGAATGCCGTTTCTGCCTTTTTCTCAAAGTCGGCTAAATATTTTTCAATATCTTTTCTTTCTGCAATCATTTTTCCAGCCATTCCTCCATAATTTCTTGTGTAACGCCATTCTTATATTTTTCTTTAATGGCATTTAGTTTTTCTGCTGAATTAACATAATGCGTACGGCTGTGTCTTATATCATTCCTTGCCAACCTTACAGCTTTGGTTACTTCATACAGATATAAAGCCCGATACTGTTTAGCTCCTATTCTTTTTTGATAGGCTCGCAATTCTTCATCTTTTATTGTTCTTGACATAAGGCTCCTTCTTGGTCAGACACAATCCTATCATCATTCGATAAATCATTCGGATTTTCCCGTAAGTCGTGCCATCGGAATTTCTCATACTCTGCCAATATTTTGGGCAAATCTATCAACGGCGGAAGAGTAAAACAGTATATCTCAGGCTGTCTTCCCTCAATTTCAGCAAGAGTATCTTCCGCTTCGTTATACCTGTAGATGTTTTGATAATACATATTTCTACAAATCGCTTTGTTGCTGTCTTTGTTATTGTTGTAACGGTCTTTATATTCATCAGCCAGAGCCTTATAGACTTTCTTTTTCTCGTTTAGAAACTCAATAATTTTTTCAACAGTTTCTAGTTTCATTTTTTTTATTCTCCTTTATTATCGTGCTGGCCGGCTTCGTATGCTTTTTTTTCGGCAGAGGTCATTTCAAGCCCCTCAAGCCTGCAATAGTCTTCATAGCTCATTTTCTGTCTCCTATCAACGCGCTTATCGCACTTTCGTTTACTTCCTGATTGTTGCATGGGTAATCTTCCTGTTTGTAAAGGCCATCAACAAGATGAGAAGAAAGCAGGATGCCGAGGAAAAGGCAGAGTAATTAAGCCTTTATTCCCTGGCAGGTGTTCCTCCTTGCGAATTCCTGCTGAATTGCATTGAGAACGGAATGCTTGTCACGCGTCCAAAGAGGCTCGATAAGCAAATCCTTTGGGCCGTCGCCTGTTAAGCGGTGAACGGTAATATCATCGGGCATAATTTCGAGTATGTCGCATACGCATGCGGCATACTCTTCTTTTGTGAGAAGGGGCCACGGGTCTTTAAGATAGGCTTCTCCCATGGCGGTGTCCTTAAGAAGATGCAGCATATGTATTTTGATTCCGAAGGGCCTGAAGCGCCTTATGTAAGCAGCCGTTTTCATAAAGTCGTTTTTATTTTCGCCAGGAAGGCCCAAAATCATGTGAACAACGGTTTTTATTCCCATGTTCGTAAGATTGCTCATTGCAAGCTCAAATGCGACGTTTTTATAGGCGCGGTTAAAGGCCGCGGCGGTTTTTTCGTTGCTCGTCTGAAGCCCCAGCTCAACCCAGAGGAAACACCTTTCGTTGTATTCCGAAAGAAGCTCCAGCACGTCAAAATCAAGGCAGTCGGGCCTCGTTGCTATGGCGAGCCCAACTACATCCTCGTGCGACAGGGCATCATCCCAAAGCATGCGAAGATACTCGGCCGGGGCATAGGTGCCGGTAAAGCTCTGAAAGTAGGCTATGAATTTGCAGTCCTTTGACCACTTTTCCCTTGCCTTTGCAATCTGCTCTTCTATGCCTGCGGTAAAGTCTCCCGAGCCCATGGCGCTGCAAAAGCTGCAGCCTCCGAAGGCCAGACTCCCGTCCCTGTTGGGGCAGGTGAAATTGCCGTCCAAAGCCAGCTTTACCACCTTGCATCCGAAGCGGTTTGTGAGATAAGTTGAAACAGAGTTGTAGTGTAAGTCCCTAAAATTATCCATAATATGATATAATTATTTGATATGGCGGAAATAAAAGAAAAACTGATTTTGCACAGCTGCTGCGGGCCCTGTTCGACGGCAGTCATCGAAAGACTGGCGGACGATTATGATATTACGGTCTTTTATTACAATCCGAATATCACGGACCGCGATGAATACGAACACCGCAAGGCCGAGGAAATCAGGTTTATAGGCGAGTTCTCGATGAACACCGGCAAAAGCATAGGCTTTATCGAGGGCGACTATAATCCCGAGGATTATTATAAAGCAGCAAAAGGGTACGAGCAAGAAAAAGAAGGCGGGCTGCGCTGCCGCGAATGCTTCAGGCTTCGCCTCAGCAAAACCGCGGAAAAAGCAAGAGAGCTCGGCATTGATATATTCGATACCACCCTCACGGTAAGCCCTTATAAAAACTATGCGCTTATCAGCGAAATCGCCGAACAAATTGCCGAACAAAACAATCTCCGCTATCTTGGCGGCAACTACAAAAAGAAAGACGGCTATAAGCGTTCAATAGAGCTTTCAAAGGAATACGGGCTCTACCGCCAGCATTACTGCGGCTGCGAATTTTCCAAAGGAACAGGTTCGGAAGAATGAAGTATGTTTCCGTAATAGTCGATAACAACACGAATGCTACGGATGAGCTGTACAGCTATGCATGCGAATTCGATGACATAAAAGTCGGCAGCAAAATCCGGGTTCCTTTTTCTGTGCATAACCGCGAGCTCGACGCTTATGTTGCGGAGCTTTCGGATGAGGCTCCAAAAGGCGTAAAACGCTTTAAAAAAGTTGTTTCCGTTGACCCTGATTTTTCCTTGATAACTGATTAGTAAAGAATCCATCTGTAATCAATTCCTTTGTACTGTCAGAGAATAATCTTGTACTTGGATTATGACCCAATATTCTTTCAAATGATTTGAACAGACCACCTGATAAGTATGCATTGTTAATAGGATATAAGCTAGTAATTATATCAACCGGATCATCAGTAATATGTTCTCTTATAAACTCTGCTTCATTAACAGTTAAGAAAGACATTGCTGTTGCACGTCCATAATCTGTAATGCTATGCACTTTATTTTGATAATTATATTCTATCATATCATATTCAAATAATTCATCCTTAAATATTACTTTTTGCCGGATTATAAAATCATTGTCCAATGTAGGATATAGTGCATTATTAAGAAATCTTTCCGTTCTTATCTCAATAACATCATCCGGTTTAAACCATTCAACCAAGTCCTTATTGAAATACCATTGATCCCAATAAAAGAAAACTTCCCTATAATAAGCCATAAATGTATGCATTAACATGTTGGTAGAGGAATCCCTTATAATTAATGCTTTTCTATCAGATATACTATTTGGATTAATATAATAAAATGATTGACGACTGGATACCTTACGAAACTTCTCAGGAATATCATTCAAATCAACTTCAACAATTTTCTTTGCATTATCCCAGCAGCCGCCGGCATTTGCCATAAATACAGCCTGAAATAATCCGAAAATTGCAA
>CALGGS010000245.1 GCA_937915735.1 uncultured Treponema sp. | reverse complement strand
AAGAGTAAACAAAAGTAATGGGGAACGATTGTTCCCCTCAAAAGGAGTGTACCAATGAAAAGGTATGTATCAACAAGTTTTTGGGATGATGAGTGGGTTCAGACTCTCGATTTTACGGAAAAGGGAATGTACCTGTATCTGCTTACAAATCCGCTGACAAATATCGCCGGAGTTTACAAGCTGGCAAACCGCCGCATTGTTTTTGATACAGGGCTTTCTGATGAAACCGTTGAGAAAATCATGCGAAAGTTTGAGGATGCCGGAAAAGCCTACCGGCACGGAGAGTATGTTGTTCTTCCGTCGTGGCCGCATCATCAGAAATGTCAGAACCTTAACATCCAGCGTGGAATCAACAGAATTCTTAAAACTCTTGAGCCGGAAATTCTCTCGTTCCTGAATGAGGTCGGTTATAAATATCCGCTTGGTGAGTTTCTTTCAGAAACTGACAGTTCTGCGGAAGGTGTAAATGCTCAGCTTCCTGATTCCGTCCAGCAGATGGAAATGACCGAGGAGCAGAAACTCTTTATGAAACTGTGGCAGACGACCAAGGACAAGAACGGACTCTGCATATTCCAGGTAACGGCGACAATCGAAAATCCTCGTGGCTGGGAGCGTTTCTGGCAGAAGTCTAAGCCGACCGCAGAGCAGATAGAAAGGGCTTTCAAGAACTTTGCTGACGGAGTGAACAGCGGGGCAATCGCAAGGCGTTTCATTCCGGCAACGCCGGACAGATTCGTCTTGAAAGGCGGCATGAACCGCTTTTATGACCCTGTATCAAAAGAAAAGGGTGAATCTGAAAAACCAGAGAAAGACGCTCTCGCTGGTAAGATTCAGCTTTAGGGGAGCCGTGTATGCAGACTCTTGAAATTGTAAGAAATGCAGACGGCCTTGCAATGACTGACAATGCAGGTGAGGTGAAAAAGAAATTCACGAACATAAAACTTTTTGAGACAAAAAGAATGGTTCATGTATGCCAGATTCACGGAGAAGTTCCCTGTGATGCCTTAGTTTTCAACGGGAAACTATCACCAACCGGTTGCCCTATCTGTGAGAGAGAAGAAGAAAAGCGGCTCGAAGCAGAGGAAGAACTCAGGCGTAAAGAAAGGGAGCGTGAGGCTCAGATAGAACGCTACCACGAGATGAATGTCGAAGCAGAGTATTGGGATAAGACAATGGACGATTACAAGCCAATCGTTGAATCCCAGAGAAAAGCAAAGGCTGCCGTCGAAAAACTTATAGCGCAAAAACACGGCAAAGTGATCCTGCTCGGAACAAACGGAAGCGGAAAAACGCATCTGGGAACAATGGCGGTGAAAGCCCTTGGCGGAAAAGTTCTGACTATGTATGAGATTTCCTGCATGATTCGGCAGTCCTATTCCTCGCTTGCGAAGCGGACGGAGCTTGAGATTGTTGAGGAACTTGCGGCAATCCCGATGCTTTTCATCGACGAGATGGGGCGCAGCAAAGGCAGCAAGTCTGAAATGGACTGGCTTTCATACATTCTTGATAGAAGACATACGCGGAGGCTTCCTTTCATGCTCGGAACAAACAGCCATCTTTCAAAGGACTGTCCGAACGGAAAGAACCACTGCGAGATGTGCTTCGAGAACTTTTTAGGGAACGACATTCTCTCCAGACTTGGGCAGGATTCGGAAATAGTAACTATGTACGATGCGCCGGATTACAGACGACGCAAATAAACGGGAGAAGATTATGACAGATTTAAATCATGTGGTTCTTATTGGTCGCTTAACTCAGGACTTGGGGGCTGATGAGAGAAGCTTTGGATATGCTACAAACGGACAGGCTCGTGCAAATGTGAGCATTGCCGTGAACAGAAGCAAGAAAAACGGCGACCAGTGGGTTGAGGAGACTTATTTCTTCAATATCACGATTTGGGGAAAAACCGCTGAAAACCTGAAACCCTATCTGACAAAGGGAAAACAGATATGTGTCGAAGGACATCTTAAGCAGGACCGCTGGGAAAAAGACGGTCAGAAGCAGAGCCGAATTTCAATCGTCGCTGATAATGTTCAGCTCCTCGGCGGTAAGTCTGACGGAAATTCTGATGGTACCGGCTACGGACAGCAGGGCGGATCTTACGCACCACCGAAACAAAACTTTACTCCGAAATCACAGCCTCAGCAGCAGAGCTTTGATACAGGCGCGGATAATTTTCCGGAAGACATTCCGTTCTAATGACAGGGGGAAACTATGCAGAATAATCTTTCAGACCTCAATAATCATCTTTTTTCAATGATGGAGCAGCTCGCAAACGATGAAGAAATGGCTGACCCGAAGAAGCTGGAGAGTACGCTTGCCAGGGCAAACGGAATGAGCAAGATAGCCTCACAAATCCTAAAAACCGCAAGTCTCCAGGTTTCAGCTCTGAACACAGCTGAAAGATGCGGGCTTCTCAACGAGGATATGCCTGCACTGATTGCCACCAAAGACAGCGCAGGTATGGAGGCCAATGCGAAGAAGCAGAGACAAAAACTGCTGGAGGCCGTGCGATGAAAAAAGTCTACACCGCAGAGCAGAAAGAGTTTTTCAGGGACTTCATTCCAGGACACACAACCACCGAAGTAGTGGCCGAATTCAACCGTCGCTTCGAGCAGAAAACCACCGCCTCAAAGGTGAAAAGCTACAAAACAAACAATCGTATCAAAAGCGGAACACGCAAAGGTAATCCTGCGGGCGAAAGCGAACTGTTTCCACGGAAAATCCGTGATTTTATCAGGGAGAACAATAAGGGTAAGACAGCCTTGCAGATGACTGAGCTTCTGAACCGGACTTTCGGCACTGCCTACAATGTGGAACAGATAAAAAGCATTCGTGGACGGATGCACCTTGATTCCGGGCTTACCGGCCACTTTGAGCCTGGTCATATTCCGGCGAACAAAGGCAAGAAGGGCGTGAGGTACAAAGGCTGCGAAAAGACCTGGTTCAAAAAAGGTCATGTGCCGTACAACCATGTGCCAGTAAATACTGAGGTAATGTCTACGGGCGGGTATCTGAAAATAAAAATTGCAGAGCCGAATGTGTGGGGGTTCAAGCACATTATGGAATGGGAGAAACATAACGGTAAAGTCCCGGAAGGCTGCCTCATCTCATTCAAAGATGGCGACCACAGAAACTGCAACATCGACAACCTTATGTGCATTACTAAGGCAGAACACGCAATCCTGAATCATCAGAAACTAAGGTCAAGTTCGCCGGAACTTACGAAAACAGGACTTTTGCTTGCAAAACTGAAACACAAGATACAGGAAGTCCAGAAGGAGGGGAAGAATGGGCGCAAATCAGATAGTTGAGGCCTTGAAAGAGCGCAACGAGGATTTTGAGTGGTATCCGACCACTCAGGAAATCGTTGACCGCCTTGCAGGGCATATTTTCAAAAAACGGACATACGGACGCGGAGAATACGAATGTGACTATTCCTCAGTGCTAGACATCGGCTGTGGCAACGGCTCGTTCTTTGAGAAGCTGGACCGGACTGAACCGCAGAAATTCAATGAAACGAGTGACTACGGAAAAATGCTCCGCACAAGATACGGAATTGAAAAGTCATTTGAGCTTTGCGAAAGGCTGCCTGGTGATGTAGTGATTATCGGAAGCGATTTCCATGAGCAGACGCTCATAGACAAAAAGGTTGACCTTATATTCTGCAATCCGCCTTATTCGGAATTCGAGCTGTGGACTAAGCAGATTATCATGCAAGGGAACTGCAAGGCAATCGCACTTGTGATTCCATGCCGCTGGCGAATGCATCCGGAAATAACCTATGCACTCAAAAAACGCGGAATGAAAGCTGAGTCACTCGGTACATTCGATTTTCTTAACGCTGACAGGCGGGCGAGGGCAAAGGTTGATTTGCTCTTTATAACGGCTGACGATGCGGAATTTGATGGTCGCCGCTATCGGAAAGAAGCAAACGACCCGTTTGATGTATGGTTTGACGAGACATTCAAAATCTCTGCAGAAAAAGAAAAAGTCTACGAATGGGAGCGAAACGAGGCAAAGCGGCAGGAACTTGTGGCGCACGGTGATACTGCTGAAATGCTCGTACAGTTCTATAACGCAGACATGGAAAAACTCTATTCCAACTACCGGCAGCTTGAGACTCTGGACGCTGACATCTTCAAGGAGCTGAAAGTTGATGTGAAGAACCTGAAAGCAGGGCTTAAAGAGCGGATAAGCGGGCTGAAACATCTTTATTGGGATGAACTTTTCAAGAAATACGACAAAATCACGCAGAGACTTACAAGTAAGGGGCGGCGGAAAGTCATAGAGCGACTTCAAGATAACACGGCGATAGACTTCACTCTGAACAATATTTTCCAGCTTACGCTATGGCTTATCCGCAACAGCAACACGATGTTTGATGAACAGATAACGGATTACTTCTACAGCCTTTGCAACGGTGAGACAATTCACCGCTACAAGAGCAATCTTCGGTGGAATGATGACGACTGGCGTTATATAAAAGACGGTTTCAACGGTTTCCATTCTCAGTGCGAGAGGGATGAGCATAGAAAGAAGCTAAAAAACATCATGCTCGATTACCGCATCGTAGTACAGGCATGGAGCAACTTCCGTGATTCCTGGAGTCGTGAAGGAATGAGTGACGACTGCTATGACTTTCTTGAAGATACCTACATTATAGCAGAGAACCTTGGCTTTTCCGTGGGGCGTATCCTTCCGAAAGACAAGCACGGAATCTGTGTCGAGGACTGGCGTAACTTTGATGTTCATCTTACGGACGGCTCATTGTTCGCCAATATCAAGCTCTATAAGAACGGAAACCGCCATGTGAAGTTCTGCAAGGAATTCATGCAGAAACTGAATGTGGAGATGGCTCGCATAAACGGCTGGGTCCAGGACAAGAGCGAGGCTGCAACAGAGATGGGAATGAGTGCGGCTGAAATCGAGCGATTCTGGGGAAGCAACCAGAAGATTGAAATAACAGCGGGGAAACAGCTTTTAGGTTTGCCCGCATAAATAAAATTATTGGAGAACTAAGATAATGATTGAACTTAATGGAACTGCGAGCATAGCAAGAAATATCGCCGAGGCAAGGCAGAAAAATGGAGCAAACATTAATACTGATACGGTACACATGCTGAAACACTGTGCCACAGAGGTTGTGGAAGCAATGGAAGCGTATGTGAACTATTCAGCCTTAAAACAGTTGGGGGATATGACAAAAGACAGTGAAGTGATGTTTGAGGGGCTTGAAGAGCCGGATGTAGCTTATCAGGCTTTTTGTGAGGACAGGAAGCGTTTTTCTTCTGAACTTGGAGACATCGTTTCGTGCGTTTTGATTATTGCCGCACAGGAATGCATCGACATCGAGAAGGCAATCTTAGACTGTACCGAGAGAAACAGAAAGAGGGCTAACAAGCAGGGAGATAAGCTTTGATAATCGTTGTACTGATTGTCGTATTTATTGCCGGGCTTGCCGCTGGTGCTGTATGGCTCAATATCTTCGAGCCTGAGCAGCAAGATGAAGAATAAAAAAGTCATATTTTGCGTGGGAGAAAAAATGAAAATCTATATCGCTGGAAAAATCTCAGGGCTTCCAAGAAATGAAGTGGACGCCAAATTTGAGGAAGCCAAAGAAAGGCTTGTCGCACAGGGGCACTCGGTTTTTATACCGACTGTTCTTCCTGAATATTCTGATGTGCCTCATTCGGACTATCTGCGGATCTGCTATGCAATGATAGATGTGTGTGAGGCGGTTTACATGCTCAAAGACTGGCAGACGAGCAAAGGTGCACGCCAGGAACTGCAATATGCGGCTGACTGGCGCAAGGAAATCATCTATCAGGATAAGGCTACCATAGAGCCGAGTTTCCCGATTGTCTACGGTCATCCGATAGGAGCGTAAAAAAATGCCGGTACCTGATGAATTTGTGCTCGCTTATGATTATGGCAGATGCGAGATATGTGAGAGAAGCGGTATTCCTGATCCGGATTTTGTTCATGTTGTCGTTGACAATGACAAGCCGGGGGAGGAAAACGAGAAACGCTGGTATTCAATCTG
>CALGGS010000244.1 GCA_937915735.1 uncultured Treponema sp. | reverse complement strand
AATTTCAGAATTTCTTACAGTACTTTCAGATAAGAATTCACTTGTAATCGATTCTTTAATAACAAGTGAAAATTTTACAACTATTAGAAAATATTTGGGAATAGATAAATTTGAATTGAAACAATATGTTCTTCAAATTGAGAAAAGAAGTGCAGATCAAGACATATATGAAATCGAGCCTTTCTTAAAAAATGATAAAATAATAAATTACGAATTTATCAATACGACAAAATACACTGCAACAATATTATTAAAACTTTTTACTGATATAACATTGTTTAGTGAAGAAATTAAAAAAAATATAATATCATTAAATTTTATTCTTTATGATTTTTTTGATTATGAAGACTCTTATTATATTTTATCTATGAGAAAAACCTTAGAAAACAAAAGTACACTAACACTTTGGTGGAACCCTTTTGCTAAAGGTTATACTAATAATTTAGAGAATGCTGGTATTTTTAGTTCAGCCAAAGTGAAAAAAGAGATGAATTATGGTGATGAATTCCAAAAAGATGATTTTATTGGAATACCAAAAAGAATCTATGATGAAACTATTAAGATTCCAACATTGCCATATGAGCCTGATTATTTAAATTTAGTAGAAGATTTAAGTAAAGATATTATTGGAACAATAAATTGGGAATGGAAATCTTTTTATCACAGACCATGGTCTGAAATTGATAATGAAGACTCAGAAGATTAAAATATTCTTTTTCTGGACAGGATTTATAAGAGCGATTTCGATTTGTTCCTGAAAGATGCAAAGAAATTAAAATAGGAAAAACAGGAGCTACCACTATGATCCAACTAACAAACTTCACCAAATCCTACTCCTCAAAATTCCCCTTCGCAGTATCGGACATAAACATGACCTGCGAGAAGGGCAGCATCACAGGCATCTTGGGCCTTAACGGAGCGGGCAAAACCACAATCCTAAAAGCCATCACCGCCCGCCACTTTGCCACAAGCGGAAGTGTCCTTGTCGAAGGAATAGAAGCCGGCGAAAACGCCGAGCAGGTTCGGAATCTCACAGGCTTTGTAGAAGAAGAGCCAAAATTCCCCGGCGAATACACGGTGGAAGAATACCTCAGTCAAGTATTTTCCTTACATCAAGAAAAAGAAAATCACACAGATTCGGAATTCCTACGGAATTCCAATTCAAAAATGATTTTGCGTAGCAAAATCGAATCCGTGTGGCAATATGAAAACTCTCTTTCTATAAGCGACTTACTCCCCAAAAAGATAAAAACCCTCTCCAAAGGCCAGCGTCAGCGTGTCAATTTCGCCCAGGCACTTATCTATAACCCAAGCGTTTTGGTTTTGGACGAGCCAGCCAGTGGTCTTGACCCGGCCCAAATAATTAACATGCGCTCTCTCGTAAAGTCACTCAAAGCCGACCACACGATTTTGCTTTCGACACATCTCATGCAAGAAGTCGATTCGCTTTGCGACAAGGTTTACATTCTTAATCAGGGAAAAATCGCGGCGAGCGGCAGGCCAGACGAAATCGCTTCCCAGTTCAAATGCAAAAACCTTGAGGAAGCCTTCTTTAAAATCACCAGCACGAGTGATATAGTAGGGGAGCAAAAATGAAAAAATTTCATTCCCTTTACAAATCCGCGCTTTTTTCATACCTGATTGACCCTCTTTTTTATGTCTCGTCCCTGCTCACGATTCTTTTCTGTGCTTTCAGGTTCTTTTTCGGCTCAAAATTTTTCGTAGCAGGGCTAGGCTCCACAGACTTGCGCCCCTTTTTCAATTCTGTTCCCCTCATTTCAATCCTCACGATTCCGCTTCTCACATTCAGGCTTCGCAGTCTTCTTCTCGACGATTCAATTCCCGTCAAGCCTTTCCAAAGATTTTTCGCGCTCTCCACGTCCTCTTTCACGGCTTTTTCTCTTCCGCTTCTTCTTCTGATTTCAATTCCGCTTTCTGTTTCGCGTTTCGGCTCTGTTGAGCCTGGTCAGTGCCTTGCGGGATTTTTTGGTCTTTTTCTCTACGGATTTTCTGCAAGCGCGCTTTCGGCATTTTTCTTTGCGATTTTTTATTCTTCACCGGCACTTCCGCTGATTTTTTCGGCAGTCGTTCTTGCTCTCGTCAATTTTCTTCATCTTCTGCCTCTTTATGTGAAGACTGGCTCGCTTCTCGCATTTTTCTGCAAGGCTTTTTCTTTCGCCTGGCATTTTGATTCTTTCTCAAAGGGAATCTTAGACTCCCGCAATTTCTTCTATTATATAGCCGCTTCGTTCGTGCTTCTTTTACTTTCGACACATTTTGAATTCAAACGGCTCGGTAAAAAATCTTCCCGGCTCACGATTCTGCTTTTCACGCTGATTCTATTTTTACTTTCGGCTTCTTCACAAAATCTTTATTTCAGATTCGATTTGACAAGGGAAAAGCAGTTCACGGTCTCGCCCGCGAGCAAAAATCTTCTTTCCTCTCTTGAAAGTGACCTTCATATCACATATTTTCGTTCCGCCGAGCTTAAAAATCTTTACCCACAGACTGAAGATGTACTAGAATTCTTACAGGATTACGCTTCGAGCCAGAAAAATATCACGCTCACACTCGAAAAGGCTGACGAAGAAAAACTCAAGGCCTTGGGTATTCAGGGCCAGCAAATCCGGCACGACAACGGCACAAAAACTGAATTTGTCACGGTCTATTCGGCTGTCCTTCTGCAGTATCTCGAAAAGTCCTCGATTATTCCCTTTGTGCTCTCAACCCAGACTCTTGAATATGATTTAAGCCAGCGAGTTCAGCAATTTATCAGCCAGAAAGAGAGAAAACTTTACCTTTTATGCGGTAACGGGCGCACGATTGAAGAATCTTACATGTATGTTCCGGCCTGGCTTGAAAACCGGGGCTTTACGGTCGAAGTGCTGAATGAGTTCAACGCTGCTCAAGTCCTAAAAAGCCTAACCGCTGACGACCAAATCGCCATTTTCGGCACAAAAGATTTTTCGTCACAAGAAGCAATTCTTATAGAAAACGCGATTGAAAAGGGCTGCAAGGCATTTTTTGCGGCAAGCCTGTATCACACCACAATCGAAGACGAATGGAAAATCTCAAAGCCCCAGAACGACCTGCTTATTTCCTATCTCAACGGAAAAGGTTTCGCCTTTGAAAACGCGCTTGTCGAGGACATCTCCTGCTATCCGCTCACAATGCAAAGCGGCGAGGGCAGCACAGCCGAATACACCACGGTGAATTATCCCCTCTGGACTGTGCTTCAGAATCAAAAAGAAGCAAAGCAGGGCGCGACAGTCTTTTGGGCAAGCCCCCTTGCTCTTTACAATGATGCCGAGCCTCTTTTGTTCACGACCAATCTTGCCTGGCTTCAAAAGCCCGCATCAAACACAGGCGAAGATTTATTCCTCACAAATCCTTTCACGCTCCCCAAAACCGCTTCTCAAAGTGACTCTCAGACAGGGCAGTTCGTAGTAGCGGCCAAAAAAGGAAATATCTCACTTGTTTCAGACCAGTTTTTCGTCTCAAGTCTCATGACAGGCTTCATTTCAGGCGAAAGAACGGGCGATTTCAGAAACTACGACTATCTTACTAAAGAGCTTTTGAATCTCCGTGGAGAAGAGGAACTTTCCGCCCTCATGCAAAAATCCGCCCCGATTACGGCATTGTACAAAATCACGGACGCCTCCCAGTTCAATTCCGCAAGAAAAGGCACTATCGCGCTGAATTTTATCATTCTCCCGCTTCTGATTCTGGCATTGTTCGTGTGTATAATGCTGACAAGGAGACACAAAAGATGAAAAAAATTATGAAATTTATTTTGTTTACGATATTTTTAGTTTTTTCAGTATCTGGACTTTTTTCGCAGACAACAGAACAGACCCTTGATGTTTTATTGAAATATACTTTTTCAAAAGATTATACTCTTGATTCTTCATCGATGAGATTTAGTTTAAAAGATGATGTGCTGGAGTATGAATATTCTAACGGAGGCGATTGCGGCGATTACTGGGAAAGTGGAATTGCACAGATTAATGGAAATAAAATTCATTTTATCCGTATTAAGGAATATTCCGAGGTCGCGGAAAAAAAAAGAGTATGACGGAGAACTCTTAGATTTTGGCCAAACCCCGAATGTTAATTATCGTTATAGACTGGAAACACCACGGGATACGCTTGAAGGCGGCGAAGTTGAAGATGGCGAAGAAGTTTTGTGCGACGGTCAGAAATGTATAAAATATTCCGAACGAATTGTTTTGAAAAATTCGGCAAAAAGATATACTGCTCCAAACTTTTCAGCAGATTTATTTATTTCGAATGATGTAATTGGTGATGCCAAACTGCCGAATAATTATGTGGTTTTTCCGGGAATGACGAAGCGGGCTTTTGGTGTAATAAAAAATAAGGTGAATGGAAGTGGTGTAAAAGGTTCGTGGTATGTACTTGCCGATAATTTAACTCCTAGTCCTTATCCTTATTACTGGGTTTTTGTTCCTGAAAATTCTTTCTCTGTTTATACATGTAAAGATTATCCTGATCCAAATTTGAATGATTCAAAAGTGCTTAAATCTAAGGAAGATGAATTTTGGGCTGCTGTTCGAAAACAGACTTTTTCGTATTTGACAAGGGAAGAGCGTGAAAAACTTAGTAACCGTCGCTGGTGGGATTATGATGATTATTCAGTGGTTTTTGATGATGTAAAGCTTTTTGATAACCGCTCAGAAATTAAAGCCGGCAAAACAAAGAAAATAAAAGAAAATTTACGGCTTAGAAAAAATGATAATCTTGGAAGTGCGGTAATTACAACAATTAAAGAAGGTTCTTTGGTAAAAATATTGGAAACTGGTGAGCCTGAAGTTATTGAAGATATTTACAGTTTCTGGGTTAAAGTTCAGATTGTAAGCGGAACTGACCGTGACGGAAACTCTTTGAAAGCAGGAACAACCGGCTGGTGCTTCGGCGGATATCTGGAGTAAAAAATGAAAAAAATTCTACCATTTATCTTTTTGATTTTAGCAGGTGCATCTTTTGCGGAATCTTTTCATTTTATAGCAGAAAGAAATGTTCCTGTATTTTTTGAGGATGAAAATCTGGATGTATTTATTGACAAAACAACAACAATACCCAAAGGAAAAGATATAAGTTTTGCTTGCGAAAAGAACAGGATAAGAATTTCAAATATCAATGATAAAAACAAAACTGTAGCATTTATAACCAATTATGAATTTTATGATGGATGGATTTCATTAAAAGGACTCAGAATAAAAGATTGTTCGCAGCTTCTTCCAGATTCAATTATTTCAATAGAAGAAATTGGACTTTCAAAGAAATTTGTTCCTGTTTACTTTCTTGAAGTATTAAAAAACAAAGATTGCTCCATAATAAAGAAATATGATTATCAGTATAAATTAGAAAATCAGAATCCATCCATTCAATCAGAAACAGAAGAATACATAGCATCTGGTATACAGGAAGGCTGGTTCTGTCCAGTTATTTCCAATATTGGAATCAGATTCCACAATGGCAATTCCTTTTTGTTCAATAAGATTGAGAAATCAGGTGAAAATAAATTCCAGTGCACAGGATATGGAGTTCCTTCTTTTTCAAGAGAGTCGATAAACGAATCAAATTGGGATTCATATTTTTCTTATAATCAGATTGATTCTGGAAAATATGAAAAATTAATTCTTCAAATAGACGGCGACTTCCTAAAAATTTCCAGCGAAACGCAAAATAAAGCTCTGATAACTTATGTAGTAATATCCGATTCTATTAAGAAACAACTAATCAATCTGTTTAATCATAAAAATTGCGATTTGTCAAAAGTGAACTGGCCCCGCCACGCCGACGGTTCTTGTGATTTCAAATAGGAGCAGAAAATGGATATAGAAAAGAACTTCCCGGAGCTTGTTTACTTCTCGGATTTTATTGATGTCACAAAATATATTGATTTTAAGTATGAGCCTGAGTTTAGCATCAATGATTTAAGGGCTTTGGACTCCGCAAACTGGGGATTTTATTTTAAGCCGGTCGCAGGAAATCGCATTCATTTATCCCTTCCGGATAGGGGCGGCATGGCGAGCGACAACGCGTTGAACAAGGCATTTGCAGCCTATTTATGGAAACTTTCTGATGAAAAAGATTCGATAACACGCACTTGGTTTGACACTGAATATGAGTTCACGGAGGTAAACGAATTAAAAAAGGTGATGGATTACGCCCTGAGCCATGATTTTCAATCTTATTCAATTTCCAAAGGAATCAATTTTTACGAGGAAAAAGACTTCAACGATTTCAAAAACGATTTACTGAGCAACCCAAAATGCCCTGATATTCTCAAAAAGCTCATGGAATCCGTAACTTTCGATTCTGCAAGGGAAAACGACTATACTTTCAGGTTCGCACAAAATCAGTTCATTTCTTTTGCTGTTTATATGGACGAAAAAACTGACGCGGAATATCTGCATGTCTATTTTGGTGAGCTACATAGTAAGAAGTGATTGTTAATAAGGTTCAAAAGGAGCGATAAAATGCAGAACGAAAAAACGATGATTTTTGAAGGCCTTAAAGTTTATGATAACGGCTGGCCGTGGAACTGTGATGTTATGACTTCAAGTGAGGCTGTAAACGAGAGAATCAGCTTTGCGAAAGAACTAATTAAAGAGTACAAAAAATACAAGAACCTGATTAAATTTGAATCAGACAATGAGTCTCCAGTCCATTTCTCGGATTTTCTTAGCCTTGATTTGTTTCCCAAAAATGATTTTAGTCAGTTATTGGCAATAGAAAATTATCCTGAAATCTCATCGCACGACAGGTGCGCGGGACCAGACCATCCCAGTCTTTACAACATTCACATCTGGAAAGAAATCGGCTCAGAAAGCTATAATATCCAGATTCCAACAAGACCGTGCGGACCTGAAGACATAGAGCAGAACCGGGCTTTCGGAGACTGGCTTCGGGACTTTTGCGATAAAAACGGAAAAAACATCTGGTTCGGTCGCTATCAGATCAATTACAAGGAAAGCCTGAATACAATCCTTGAAAAAGTTCATTCTTCAATAAAGGGGGAAAAGTTCGGATTTCTTTATAGAGTCCTTCTGAAAAAATCTGATTTCGGAACCTTCACCGAAACTATGTTGAATCTCGAAAATGTTCCCGAATCCGTGCAAAATCTTTTTAAGAATCATGATTCGTCATTGAATTACAATTTTTATTCATTTTTGAATCAGCAGCATATTTTCATAGAAAATCGACGCGAAGATTATGTCTGTGTTGATTTTATAGAAGAACAATGAAAGAAAAAATGGCAAAATTTTTTACAAAGTCAAACGGAATCTTCTCTGCCTTTTTTATGATTGCGGCTTTGGGCTGCCTTGCCACTCCCGTAAATTCCAGTAATTCACTTTTTTTCCTGCTCGCACTTTTGTCTCTTGTCCTGAATCCTGTGGTTATGATTTTTGACATAATTGCTTCTGTTATCGGCGAGGGCCGCACCCGTAGATGGAACATAATATTCCTGATTTTGGATGCTTTGCTGGAATTTTTATTGTATTACGCTATAATTTTGTCCGTGGGGTGATTAAGAACAATGGCAGACGGAATTTATTGCAGAATGAATGCGAATGATCCGAGTTTCATCCACTTCCCGCATATTCGGACAGGCGACCGGGAAGGCATTTTTGACACGGATTTTTCCATCAAAAAAGAAGATGACTGCTGGCATTTGAGCTTTGAGCATGTGCACGACGACTCAATCAATCTGGATTTTCATTTCGATGATTTTTATATTGAGGGCGATTTTTTCGACAGATATTCAAAGGAAGAATTTCTGAATCTCGTTGAGCATTGTTGCAGCGATATTAAAAAGAATGTTAAAATCCCCGCATCCCTTTCAAAACTTCTTAATAAGAATGGTGAAACAACAGAATGGAAAAGCTGGTCTTCTCGGGAAATAGAGTCAAAAGAATATTTTCTGAAGAAAACATATTCCAGAAACTTTTTTGAGCACGAAATGCTTCCTCTCGTAAATTCAATCAGCCAAACCCTGAATGTGGATTTACTGAGGAAACTTACAGTGAACTCTTTCTTTTGTTTTCCAAACCTCATTGGATTCGTTAAAAAAGATGATGGATTTTTTGTTTACAGGACGGATGCAAATGCCTGCACCGATATTTACGGAAAAATCGATCAGACGGGACTTATAGTCTGCCTGGCCTTTCTTTTAGACGCCAGGGATTTTATAGAAGAAAACCGGCTTTCAGATTCGATTTTGAAGAAAAAAAAGAACTTTAAATCGGAACAGGCCGCTAAAAAATATATGGGAGCAGAAAAATGAAAAAAACAATTGCAGTAATCACATTGCTCGCATCTTTGTGTGCGAATATCTTTGCGGACGGAAAGCCTTCCTGGTATACGGAGGAAGTGCTGGTGAGCGAAATGGAAATCAGGCGCAAGAATTCCGAAGGCGTATATGCTGATTTTATCGACAGGACATTTTCTGCCTGCGCGCATGTTCGTGTTACAGATGAAATCCAGTCACTTGAAGAAGCCCGCTCAAAAGCTGAAAAAGCCGCTTCGGAAAAACTCGATTCATATTTTAAGGCCCACAAAGAAAATGATGCACTCAAAGGAAAGCATGAACTGTACGGCTGGAGCTATGATTATTCCCTTGAAAACGGCGGGGCTTATGTTCAGGTTCAGGTTGTAGTCAAAAAAGAAAAGCCAAAGGTAACTTCAGCAGCTTTATCGACGGATTCGAAAAAAAATCTTTCAGAGAATTCTAATATAGGCTCCCGCATAATCAGCTATGATTCAGAACGCATGACCCTCGTTGACAAAATTAATTTTGCGTCAGAAGAAGCCTTGGAATCCCACAAAGTCTCCCTTACCACAAAAGAAGATGAAAACGGAAACAAAATAAGCAAATATTCAAAGACAAAGCAGGCATTTTATTATCCGGACGGAGTTTTAATTCATGATACTACTTACAATCTTACAGACACCCTTTTTCAGTTCAATCTTAAGAATACCGTAAAAGGCCGCAAAACCCTGATTGTAATCAGAATTGATGCCCTATACGACAACGATGAAATAGTGCTTTCATACAAAGGACAGGACTATAAATCAAAAATCGATAAAGACACGAAAAACCGCTGGCGTAATATCGTTTTTGAGATTGAAGAAGGCACCATTAGCGAATACAACCCGCAGTTTTTTATCAGGGAGTCAAAATCCAAGCAGGTAATCGGAAGTATTTTTGTTTACCAGTTATTGTAATTTTTAAAGAGGAAAAATGAAAAGAGACTTCTACATTAAAGCACTGTTTCTAGCCTTCGCTTTAGCCTTGTTTTCCTGCGCCTCAGTTCCGAAAACAGTTTTTCCGCCAGACGGCATTTATTCCTACGATTTTGAGCGCTATGTCGATTGCATTGAAGTTACGGCGATGTACAAGGCCTACGGTATGGACGCGTATCAGAACATCCTCAAAAAGTCTTATGGAAACGCAGTTCTCATGCAGGGGGGAACTTTCGTCGAGCCTGAGACAAGGATTCTGATTTCAATCTCACCGACCGGGGAAGTCACAAGCCCACAGAATCCCTCAATCACGGGAATTTACAAAAAGAACGGCGATTTTTTCTTTCAGGGATATTATGAGGAAAACTCTCAGATTTCAAAAATCACCATTAACGGAAGGCTTCTTCTTACAAAAGAGAGCGACCGGGCATCAGAAGATTTTGACGGCGACTTTATCCTGACCGATAACGGAACTGAGCGAAAGCAGAAGATCAGAATCGAAAAGGGCCTTTATCTCTGGGAATACGAGGAAAAAGAGGAAGACGATTTTGAAACATGGCCCGTTATTGTCTCGTCTGACGGAAGATTTCATTCTGGCTTTGACATGACCGTTCGCTCCGGCGTTAAGAATATGAGCGACATGATCGTCTCAAGCACATGCGAATCTTACGGAAAAGTAAAAGCTGACGGTACGATTCAGGTTCAGACAATCACGAAAAATTACGGAAGCACTCAGAGCGGGGAAGAAGAAAGAATTGACTTTTCAGGAGTCCGCGGAAGTGAGAATTTAAGCCAGATTTCAAAAGAAAAATCAGGGGACTCGAAAATCAAAAAGACGCTCACAAAAGCAAGCGGGAAAACTCAGGTTCCCCAAAAAGAGAATCCGCCTGAATGGTATGCGGACTTCATCCCCAACGACAGTGATTTCCTTTACGGCTCGGCAAGAAAATCCCATGCCGACAAGGAGACCGCCCTCAGAATCGCCGAGCTTACCGCAGTATCACAGATAAAATCCAGCCTCGTTCAGAAAATTCTCTCCAAGTCTGAGGCAGAAAAAACGATGATACAGGAAGCAGACGGTAAAACAAAAGCCGAATCCAGATTCTTCCGGGCCGCAGAAACTTTTTCTTTGATGCAGATTCCCTATGAAGTGGCTGAAAGTTTTTACGATGAAAAGACAGGCACGGCTTATGTTGTGGTAAGGCTGGACCGAAGCAAGGCGGAAAAAATTCTGGAGGAAAAATGAAAGTTATTTCCAAGAAAAGCATCGTATTATTTTTGGCTTGCATGATTTGTTCGGGGGCGTTCGCTCTGGATCCGAGTGCTGATGATTACAGCGCAAAGCCAGTCAAAGTTACGGCTTCAAATACGCTCGTTGAAGATGCAAAGAATCCAGACAAATACGGCGCACAAAATCTCATCGACAATACCTACAAAAGCTGGGCTGGCAAAGGTGTCGGTACAGAGTTTGTTTTTGATTTCAAAGGCGAAATTACAATTTACGGCATTACAATAAGAAACGGCTACGGAAGCCTTGGATATTATTTAAAAAACAACAGGGTAAAAAGCATAAAGATTGCTTCCGAAAAGCAGGAACTGGGCAGCTGTAATCTTTCCGACACTCCAGACCCGAACTGCATCAGTTTTCTTGACAGTCCGATAAGCGCAAAACAAATCAAAATCGTAATCACCGGGATTTACAAAGGAAGTGAGTTTGACGACACTTGCATTTCTGAAATTACATTTTTGGACAATCCAAATTACTGCTATGATTCTTACAGGGAAAAAGAGTTCAAATATGATTCTTGGAGGGGAAACCTCTTTGCTGAGATTTATAGAGCCAATTCCAAAAAGGCACGAAAAGACGCGCTTGGTCGATGCCAGGCCTACACGACTACAGATTTTGATGACGACAGCCCAAAATGGACGACAATTCCAGAACACCTGCACAATGCCATTTATCCTTTTGGCTACAGGGGCTTAAACAAAAACTACAGCATATTTTTGATGCCGGCTGGAGCTGCTGTCATTGAATGGGAAAAAGAAGATGTTTCTTCGCTCATAACACATTTTTACATTTTTGATGGTAAGTCTCTTATTGACGCAGAAGATAATCCAATTTTTACTAGCATCAAGAGCTTAAAAGAAACTATAAACAATCCAGGCCCAAATTTCACTTATGTTAGATTTTATTCCCATTCAAATGTTTTTGAAATTTACTACACAAGATTCCTTGATGAAAGCCTGTCACTTGAATCATCTCTCGACGGAAAAATCAATTTTGTATTTGACGGAAATAAATTTGTCAAAACAGAGTAAAAGGAGAAAGATTATAAATGAAAAATATTCTTTTGACATTTGCATTGATTTTTTGCCTTGTGACTCCTGTTTTTTCCGAGCCTATTTTTTTTTATAACGGAAAGGATGCCTGGTCTATCTGGGATTTAGAGGAAGAGGTCTTAAAATGCGATCCTGAGCTTCCTCAAAAACTCGAAGAATTTGCTTACATGAACTTTTCAGAAGATTATGATTTTGACGGTTTCTATTCTTCCAGATATCTGTGTTATTTCCTTAACCAGCGCACTAATAAAGATGAAGGGCCGACAATCCTTGAAAAGTACGTTGCGCTTGAGAATTATGATGTAGTCAGTTATCTGCTCAAGAACTTCTATAGTTCTTTTGGCTGGATGGATTATTATATCGGGGAAGGTTATGAGAAGTCGGATCCGCTGATGCTCGCTCTTTCCACAAAAAAACCCCGGATGATTGAGCTTGCCCTAAAGTTTGTGCCTTGGTTTTCTCAGGAATTTGCCCAGAAACTTTGTGATGAATTCCGGCCGCTTTTGACCGAACCGCTTTCTGAGCCGAACAGTATAGTTTCAAAAGGGGTGGCAAGGTACTGCAATTCTTATCTTAATGGTGTCAAAGATGTTAAAGATTATCTTTCTTTTGTGCAAAAGAACTACGATTTCATAGAATTTTCTGCAAAGAACGGCCTTCTTGATTTGCAGAAAGGTTTCCCAAGAAACAGCTACTTCAGTACCATGAATTTCTCACTGCTTTCTGCCCTGCTAAATACAGGGATGGAAAATAAGTTTTCCAAAGAATTCCCCGAAGAATTCCGGTTCAAGTTTGCAAGGCTTTTGCTCGACTGTGGAGCTGACATCAACGCCGTGGACGAAGACAATCGGACTGCGCTTTTTTATGCTTCTCTTTCAGGAGCGGCCTTCCTTATTGAAAAAGGAATTGATGTAACAAAAATCGATGAGTACAAGGATACGGCTCTTATTTACGCTATAAAAGCCAGGAAAGATTATGATCTTGCAGAGCTTCTTGCTAAGACACGCTGTCTTGATATCCTTAACGGCAACGGTCATTCTGCACTGACAGAGGCGATTCTTGAAAAGCAGTTTGAGCTTGCGAAAAAATTAATCCTTGCGGGTGCTGACGTGAATGCTGCTTCTGAAAAGGGGCTTACCCCCGTCTATTGTGCCTGCGATAAAAGCAACCTGGAGCTTGTAAAAATGCTTGTGGAAAGGGGGGCTAGGGTCGACATTCCATGTGCCACGGCCTATTATCCTCACTGGCCTTTGTGTGCGGCAATGTACCCGGACAATTACGAGCTGGTTGAGTATCTTCTTGAGCATGGGGCCAAGGTTAACATGGCTGACTATGACGGGGCGACTGAGCTTTTTAGTGTTGACTCCTGCAAGGATCTGAGGATACCGCTTCTTCTTCTTAAAAACGGGGCTGATGTCAATTACAGAAATAAAATCGGGCTTACTCCTTTGCTCGAAGCAGCCGTCTTTGCCCGCATGGATTTAATCGACCTTTACATGAAATATAAGCCAAAATTCAAGACTGTGACTAATGACGGCGACAACATGATTCACCTGATGATTCGCGGAAGCCTTCCTCATACGGTTTCCTTTCCTCATCATCTGGAGGGGGTAGTTGGAAAGGGCTTTGACGAAGAAATGCTCAAGTTCCTCAAAAAGAAGAAGGTTCCGATAAACGGCAAAAACAAGCGCGGGGAGACTCCCTTTATGCTCGTCTGCCAGAATGAATTCGACACGACCGAATATCTTGAAATGTTCCTCAGAAACGGAGCGAACATCAATGAAAAAGATAATGATGGGGCAAACTGCCTCTTTTATTGCCTTACGAAGCATCAGAAACTTAAATATCTCGTTGAGCATGGTGCCGATGTGAACGTAAGGAACAAGGACGGAGATACAGCACTTGATATATGCAGCCGTGAGGCCAAAAAATACAGAGGGGCGCTTGGTGAGAAATACAAAAAGAGCTGTGAAATCCTGCAGGAAACGATGAAGAAATAAAATGAAATATTAAAAAAAGACGGGATTAGCTTAAGGAGAAAAAGTCAATGAAAAAGA
>CALGGS010000243.1 GCA_937915735.1 uncultured Treponema sp. | reverse complement strand
CGAGGAATAAAAAATACAAGGAGGTATTTTTTATTCCATTGCTGCTGAACGTGTGTAACAGACGTGCTTCCATGCAAGTGTTCAATTTAATGTTTGGCAACTTCAAAAAGTCGAAATTAGGGCTAAAAGAGTAAATTTTCAGAGTTACCTTTTTTCCCACTCCACATTTACCATTCGGTTTTCAATGTTCTGAATTCTTTGGAATGTAAGACAAGTCGCCTTGTGAATTCTTAAGCCCTTTTTGTTCGTGTAGCCGACGATTGGCTCTCCTGGCTGTGGATTACAGCAACCGGCCAAGTTATAAGCGACATTTTTTGTATTTTCTACGATGATTTTTCCAGTGAACTGGCTTTTTTCTGCAAGCTCTGGATTCATTCCCTTTGAAGAGCGTCGCTTTCGTTTTTCTTCCTGAATCGCCCTGCTTCGCTCGTTTTGAGCATCCAGAGCCTTTTCACGCTGGGCAAGGGCTTCTTTATCTACAAAAGTCGGGTCATTCGTCAAAAGCCAAGAGTGAATTCTCTGTCTGGCCTTTGAAGTGTGAACGACTTTCAGCTGATTTTCTGTCGGATGAGCCTGTGGATTCGTGATAATTTCGATAATCTGAGTGTTTTTAAGTTCCTGAGTTATCGGAATGATTTTTCCGTCAGCCTTTGCACCGACAATTTTTTCGCCAACAGCAGAGTGAACATGATAGGCAAAGTCAATCGCATTACTTCCCTGCGGAAGAGAAATTACATCTCCCTTTGGAGTGAAAACATAAATTTCGTCACCCAAAAGCTCATTTTTGAGTTCTGCAAAAAAAGTTTCGTTCGACAAATCTTCGTTTTTAAGTTCCTGAAGCTGGTTGAAAATTCCAAGGGAAGCCACATCTACCTTGTCGTGGTTCATGCCCTTCTTGTAAAGCCAGTGAGAGGCAACGCCATGCTCCGCCATATTGTGCATCTCGCGGGTGCGAATCTGAATTTCAAGCGGCTTTCCTTCGCAAACTACCGTCGTATGAAGACTCTGATATCCGTTTGCCTTCGGCATTGCGATGTAATCCTTAAAGCGGCCGTCCATTGGCTTCCAAAGGCCGTGAACAATTCCAATGAGCGTGTAACATTCGGCGTTAGTCTCACATATCACACGGAGAGCAAGCAAGTCATAAAGACTTGATGCCGGCACATTTCGCTTTTGCATTTTTTTGTAAATCGAGTAAAAATGCTTTGCACGGCTTGAAATAGAAACTTTAATTCCGATTTTTTCCGCCGATTTATAAATTGCGGCAACTGCCTTTTCAAGATATGCCGCTCTCTCGTCTTTTTTTTGGGCTACAATCGCTTTTATTTGCTGGAAAACATCTGGATTTGAATATTTTAAGCTCAAATCTTCAAGTTCAGATTTTATTGCCTGCATACCGAGCCTGTCCGCAAGTGGCGCCCAAATGTCGATTACCTCAGAAGAAACGAGCCGCTGTTTTTTTTCTTCGATAGATTTTAGATTTCTCATTCGGTCGAGTCTATCTGCAAGTTTTACGAGAATTACCCGAACATCGTCAATCATCGCAAAGAGCATTTTCCGGATAGAGTCCGCCTGCTGAATTGTCGTGGCATTTATTTTCATTCCAGTGATTTTTGAAGTGTCACGGACAATTTTAAAAACAGTTTCGCCAAAAAGAGCCTTTACTTCGTCTTCCGAAACGCCCTCAACTTCAAAAATTGAGTGCAGAAGTCCGGAAATAACGGAATCAATGTCAAAATTTGCCTGTGCCAAAAGCGAAGCGACCCGAAGCGGATGAAGATAATAAGGAAGTCCACAAGCTCGTGTAAGACCTTCCGTTTTTTTAAGAAGAAAATCCCAAGCCCCGCTAAAGCGAGATTTTTCCTCCTCAGAAAAAGAATCGAATGTCTTAAAAAAAGTATCGAGAAGAATCTTCGTGTCAGTTTCAGTATTGTTCTTCGTTATGTCGAGCATATTTTCCTGTCACCTCGAGCCTAGTCGAGAAATCTATATAAAAAAAGCCACAAGGTGCTTTTGTTTCCTTGTGGCCTTTACATAAACAATATTCAAAAAAAATAAATTTTATCCCAAGAAAACTTGACCATGCTGGTCGATTGCAAGAATTGATTTACACTCTGAACATCGGAATCGTCCGGCTCTTGTTGCCTTTAATCGCTTTGAACAAACTGGACAGCTGAAAATTTTCGGGAAAATACTTTCGGCAACCGGAGCACCCTGCTTAAAAAATGCGATTGCATCTGGCAATGTTTCTTTAATATTGAAGAACTGAGAGAAACCGAGAAGCTGGAAAACTTCGTAAACTTTTGGCTGAATTTCGAGAAGAACGATGTCACCGCCCTTTGGTTTGATTAGCTTAAGGAAAGCTGTGAATGAACCAATACCGGTTGATGAAACATAGTTGAGCGCAGAACAGTTAAAAATAAGGTTGACGAAGCCTGTCTCTACAACCTTTGAGATTCTCTTTTGGAAAAAGCTTGAATTGTATGTGTCAATATAACCGTTTAAATAAATTATTAGACCATTATCCACATCTTCAATTTTTTCGAGTGTAATTTTAAGAGAGTCGTCTTTTTCGTCGTTAAAACCTGGAACAAGATTGTTGTTGTTTCCGCTCATTATTTCTCACCTCAAATTCAACTTAAAAAGTCTTTCATATTTTATACCAAAAATCTTCATTAGTCTAGTAAATTTAGTAAAGATTATCGGTATAGCCAAATAATGACAGTCGTCCTAGAACTTCTCCAAAACCTTAAGTGCCTCAGTATCAAGGGCATCTCTTAGATAATCATCATCGAGTTTTGTGCCAAGCTGCCGTAAATGTTCGAGAACCTCGCGTGCCAACGGAATTCCTTCCAAATCCTGACCTCGGGCATTTTCGTTTTCGTGAAGCAAGCCTGAACGGATAAGAGCCTTACTTGTTGCAAAAAGTCCCGCCTTTCCCGAAAGCTTAGAAATGATAAAGTCGAGCATAACTCGGTTTTTGCTCATCATAAACTCTTTTTGCTGCGATGGCGGCAGGAATTCAAGCATATTGCGCAAAGTCTTGAAAAGCTCCAGATATTCGCGATATCTATAAGTCAGGCTACGGTCTTCAACAGAAGCCGCAATTGTCGGAAGCATATCGATTGCGCGGCGAAGCGCGAGCTCTTCTTTTGACTCTTCAGCAGGCACTTCTTCGCTCTCGGAGTTTTCTTCTGTCTCCTGCTCTTCTTCTGTCGTCTGTTCTTCTTCTGCTTCAAGATTTGATTCGCCTTCTGGGCTTGATTCGTCCAGAATTTCGGCCTCTTCAAAGGATTCTTCTTCCTGCAAGGCGTCTGGAATATCTTCAAGGAAATCCTCTGATTCAGCTTCGTCGCTCAAATCGTCTTCACTCAAAAGCTCCTCGTTTGCAAAGGTCTCTTCTTCTATCATTTCTTCTGGAGTAAGAACTTCTTCTTCTTCTGGCTCTGAAATTTCTTCCGGAAGCTCAGAGGGTGACTCAGGAGATTCAACTTCTTCTACCTCTGCGTTCTCGGCAACTTCTTCTGGAAGTTCTGCTTCTTCAGGAATTTCTTCGGCTTCCGGCTTTTTTTCTGCAACTGGAATTTTTTCTGTCGCAGTTACGACTTTTTCTGTCGCAAAATTGAGTTTTTCCGTAAGCTCTGCAACCCGCTTAATCTGGTCTTCAAGTCGATTCAAAGATTCATCAGAAATCTCTGGCTTCTGTTCTGGATTTTCGCTTGCTTCGCCAAAATCAAAAGGAGTAGATTCTACATTTTCTGTCGTTTCTGGAACTTCAAACATTGCATTTTCCTCTTCGCTCAAATTTTCGAGATGATTCGGATTTAAACTTTCTTCACTTTCGTTAAGAAAATCTGCAACTGAATCAACATCATTTACATCAAGACTATTATTCGCCAAATCTTCAAAAGTCGGTTCATCTTCCTCTTCCTGAATCTCTGGTTTTTCTTTCAGACTGTCGGCAATTTTTTCTAAATCAAAATCTTCATTGAAACTGTTGTCATCTTTTAGTGGAATTTCAAAATTCTTTGGAAGTCCCAGTGACTCGATTTCAGGATTATCAAAATGGTCATTTTCGTTTTCAGTGATTTTTCCACCGGAGAAAAGCGCATCGTAGTCAACATTTGAGTTGGGAGCTTCAAGCACATTCTGCAATGACGGGTCGCCTTCCAAAAGCCGCTTGCTTTCCTTTTTTGAACGCTGATTGAAAATATCGGCCTCGCTTGCCTTATGATAAAACTGCAAAGCCTTGCCCAGCTCATTTCTTCCCTCGTAAAGCTCGCCCAGGTGAACCATTGAGAGCGAATCACGGGGATTTTTTTGGATTGCTGCCTGCAGATATGGCTCTGCCTTTTCATCATTTCCTTTTTGCAAAAAGCGTTCGCCCCAGTCACGATAGACCTCGTTGTAGTTCGGGTCAATTTTTTTGAGAGAAGCAAAGCATTCCTCGGCTTTTTCCGATTCATCAGAAACAATGTAATACTGACCAAGAAGATTTAGGGCATCGACATCTTTTTCGTCGATTTTCTGTAATTTTGAAATTTTTTCGTATGCTGCTTCAAGCTTGTTTGCAGAAATATGAATGTGAGCCGACTGCTTGATGATTTTTGTGTCGTTCGGATTTAAGCTTTCGGCCTTTGAAATTGCATTTACCGCCTCTTCAAGCTTTCCCTGATTTTCAAGAGAATGTGCCAGGCCTGTGAGAGCATTTCTATATTCGTCATCGACATCCAGAGCCTTCTTGAATTCAGATTCTGCATTTTCAAACACACTCTGACGGTTATAGACATTTCCCTTTGCAGTGTGCATTTTTACATCATCAGGATAAAGTTCCAGGGCTTGAGTTACGGCATTATCTGCCTCAAGAATTTTGTCTTCGGAAATAAGAAGATCTGCATAAGCCTCGATTGCCTCAGTCCAGCCCGGCTTTGAGCGCAGCGCCCCTTCATAAAAAGAAAGTGCTTTTTGAGTCTCACCAAGCTCCGCATAGCTTTTCGCAATGTTAAACTGCAAAATCGGGTGATTTGAGTCGTATTTTAAGCCACGATTATATGCCTCGATGGCCTTTGCGTGCTTTCCCTGAAGAGCATAAATCGCACCAAGATGGTTATTTGCCAGAACATCAGAAGGATTTTCTTCGACAACCTCTTCAAAGCAATTTATTGCGTCATCAAGATTTCCCATTTGACGATAAGTAAAGCCAAGATTATAAGAGATTTTTGCACGGGACTTCGGATTATCCTCGGACAATACAAGGGCCTGCTCCAAATATGCGACTGATTCTTCGAATTTTTTCTGACGGCGATAAACACCAGAAATAGCGACAAGAGCGTCAAGATTTTCGTCATCTGCTTTTTCGACTTGCTTGAAAATCGTAAGAGCCTGCTCATCCTTTCCAGCCTTAGTATAAAGATTTCCAAGCTGCATTTTGTAGTCGAGATTCGTAGGATTTTCCAAAATCAAACTTTTGTAAATGCGTGCCGCCTGTGTATAGTCGTGTGCAATCAAAGCGGCCTTAGCTCGCTCCAACATCATTGTCGAATCAGACATATTTTTCTCCACTTATATTATATATTTAAATCGGAATTTTTTGTAGTTTTTTGTAGTTTTTTGTCGTGAATAATGGAATTATTTTTAAGGGAATCTCTAAAAATTGCAATTTTTAGAAATGCCCTTAAGGGAACCTCGAAAAATTGCAATTTTTCGAGGTAACTTTGCAAATGCGATGTTTTAATTTCTGCTATTATCAGAAATTAAAACTCGTCGGGAACTTCCGAAAATCGCCGAAGGCGAGTTTTCCGAAGTTCCCTTAATTCTCTTCTCAGATGTAAAAAAAATTGGTATACTCTTGCACAATGACTGAACTCAAGACTTTTAAAGAAATAAATAAAACACCTTATCTTACCTGGAATTGGCTCAAAATGAACGGCTCAACGCTTGAAGTCGAAGCCGATTCAAATGCCAAAATCGAAAAAAAAGAAATCACAGCATCAAAAAAGGGCGAAATCCTTTATCTGCCGCTTGCCTTTGAAGACGGAAAAACTTATATTCACGAGCAAACAATCGAAGCAAAAGAAAATTCAGAAATTACAGTAATTTTAGATTACACTTCCCTTCCAAATGCCAGCGGGCTTTCCCAAATAAAAACACGGCTAATCGCTAATCCATATTCAAAAATTCATCTTATAAAAGTTCAGCTTTTAGGGAAAAATTTCGTCCAAATCGATGATACAGACGGAGAATGCGGCGAAAACGCAAAAATCGAAGTGACGCAGCTTGAGCTAGGCGGTTCTAAGGTTTACGATCAGGTCAGAACAAATCTCAACGGATTTTCTTCAAAGTTCAAGTCTGACACAGCTTACATTACCGAAAACGGCCAGCTTCTAGATATGAACTATGTCATAAATCATTTTGGTCAAAAAACAGACACAAAAATGCTTGTAAAAGGCGTTGTCGGTGAAAATGCGCTCAAGGTTTATCGTGGCACTATTGATTTTAAGCGGGGCTGTGCGGAAGCGACTGGTGACGAGCAGGAAGAAACGCTTTTATTGAGTAAAAGCGCCGTAAACAAATCCATTCCGATGATTCTTTGTGATGAAGAAAATGTCGCAGGAACTCATGGCTCAACCCTTGGTCGTCTTGGGGAAGAAGAACTCTTTTATATGCAAAGCCGTGGCATTTGCGAAGAAGAAGCCAAAAGTATGATGAAAAAAGCCAAAATCTTAAGCGTAGCAAGCTTAATCCCAAATGACGAAGTAAAATCAAAAATCGAAGATTTTTTGGGAAAAAGCCCAGAATAACGCTATTAGTAAGCTGTTTTAATCAATCCGAACAAATCGTCGCTGTTCATGCTGCGTGGAAGTGAATTCACAATCTCAAGGGAACCCGCATCCTCTGCCGCCAAAGCGAGTTGTTCAAGCGAAATCGACAAATCCTTTAGCCGGGCCGGGAGATTTGCCTTTGCGATTCTCTGGCGAATATTTTCGGCAAATGCGTGAGCCGCTTCTTCGTCGTTCTGCTCAGCCTGAGCAATTCCCATTTTTTTTGCAAGAGTCGCAATTTTGTCAGCCTTGAATTTAGCACATTCTTCAAGCATATACGGAAACAAAATCGTCGTTACAAGCGAGCGAGAAATGTGATACCGCGCGTTAATGCACATCGAAAGAAGCGAAGCAATTCCAATCGAAGAAGTAGCGGAGGCAAGGCTTGCCATACATCCGCCCTGGGAAAGAAGCTCTTCCTTCGGTGTCGTGATTGTAAGAGTCTGTGAGCCGTCGAGGGCATAAGTGAGCAGCTCCACAGATTTTTCGGTTATCATATTGCTGAAAAAGTTTTCCCGCTGCGAAAGATAACTTTCGGTTGCCAGGCAAAGGGTTTCAAGAGCCATAGAATCCGTCTGGTTTTCCGTAAGAGTCGCCGTTAAAGTCGGGTCAAAAAGAACCAGCTTTGCAATTGCGCTCTGAGCTTTTAAAAGTTTTAAAGTTGAACTTCTGGCATCCACAAGCGGAATAGTGTCCGTAAAGATGAAAGCGTCGCGAATGGTTGTCGGAATTGCAATAAAAGGAAGCGGCGTGCTTTTCGGAAGCTGTCCGTCCAAAAAGTCATATAAATCGTGCTCTTCGTTAAAAAGGGAACAAATCGCGCGCCCTACGCTCAAAGGTTTGCCACCGCCCAAGGTAATTACTCCGTGAATGTGAGCCTCTCGCCCAAGTTTTAGAGCCCTTTCCAAAATTTCAGAATCTCCGCCTTTTAAAAGCTCGTCAAAAATGAAATATTCGATTTTTTTGTCATCCAGAGCCTTCGTGATTTTTTGAGCTGTTCCGTTCTCGCGCAAAATCGGGTCAAGAACGAGCATAAATTTTGAACCATAAGAAGCAACAGTCTGTCCAATTCGGCTGGAAGCATAAGACCCTAAAAGAATATTCGGTGAAACTTTAAATGAAAAATCTGCCATTTTTTAACTCCAGATAAACAAAAAAAGACGGAAAAAATTCCGCCTTCCAAAGTGAGACTTCGTTACAGAAGATTAAAGTCCATAACTAGCAAGAATTCTGTCTGCTGTAGAAGCAACAACGGCCTGATTCAAGTAGTTCGGGTCTTTGATTTTTTCTTTGATAGCTGCAACGAGATCCTGTCGAATGTCAGGAGTTTCCGCGGCAACCTGATTAAGGTAATATGCTTCTGCGGCAGCTTTTGCTTCGTCAGAAACGCTTACCTGATCTGTAGTAGAATATGATGTGTCCTTTTCCTGAGTGCGACGAACATTCTGAACATTGTTAAGAGGATTTACATTGTCAATTCTTCCAATCATCATAACTTCCCTGCCTTTCCGATTTTACGGACTATTTATACACTTTAATTATCGGCATCTTCGTCAAAATCTTTAGTATTTTTTGAAGATTTTGAGATAAATACTGCAAATTCACCCTGAATTTTACTCCTTGAAGCAAAATCTTCGAGCAAATTTTGAGCAGTCCCCTCTACTATCTCTTCGTGAAGCTTTGTCAGTTCCCTGCCAACAACAACACGCCGTTCACTATCAATATCGGCAATATCCGCCAAAAGTTTAGTGATTCTGAACGGAGATTCGTACAAAACAACCGCCGCCTCCATTGCCATTAGCTCTTTAAGCCGACTCCGCCTTCTGCCGGGCTTTGGCGAAAGAAAGCCTTCAAAAACCAATGTTTTTCCGCCAGCACCAGCAACACTCACAAGCGAGGCAAACGCACTTGCACCAGGAATCGGAACAACAGTGTGTCCCGCCGCACGAGCTAAGCCTGCTAAAACTGCCCCCGGGTCACTGATTCCGGGAGTGCCGGCGTCACTTGCGTAAGCGACCGTCTTTCCTTCGTCCAGCATTTTGATAATCTTTTCTGCGGCAATTTCTTCGTTTTGTGAGCGACAAGAAATGAGAGGCTTTTTTATTTCGAGATGATTTAAAAGCTGCAATGTGTGGCGCGTGTCTTCTGCGGCAACAACATCAACAGATTTTAAAGTCTCGACAGCCCTAAATGTAATATCACCAAGATTACCAATTGGAGTGCCGACGATATAAAGGTTAGACATTAAATTATTATAGATTAGAAATCAGAAATTAGCAATGATTTTTTGAGTTCTCTTAAGCTCTCAGGCTCCAGACAAAAATCCAGATAAAGCACATAACCGTAATAATTTTGATACCAGTTCCAAGCAAAAAGCCGGTGAATGCCCCAAACGCCGCTTTTACAGCTTTTTTTGTATCAGAAGAATCGTTAATCAGCTCCCCGATTAGCGCTCCCAAAAAAGGACAAATCAAAATCATTACTGGGCCTAAAAAAAATGAAACGATAAGTCCGATTGTACAGCCCCAGGTGGCCGCTTTGCTTCCTCCAGCTTTTTTTGTCATCAGAGATGGGAAAATATTATCGATAACCGTTACAAAGACCGCGACAATTCCAGTGACAACAAGAATCCAGACGGAAAGCTTTGAATACGAAGAAAAATGCGCAGAGAGAAGACCTGCCCAGGCAATTGGAGGTCCTGGCAAAACAGGAAGAACCGTTCCTGCAAGACCGATTAAGAGCAAAAAGCCCGCCAAAATCACCAGAAAAAAAGTTGCGTCAAAATTCATAAATCCCACCATTGTGCGGCAGTTTGATCTGCAAGCTGAATCAAAAGAACGAGAGGATTTTGCAAAATATTTGAGTAAGTGTAGGAATCTGAATCACTCAAATCTGAAAATCCCATGTGACGGCTTATTGCTTCAAGAACATTTCGCCGTTTCAAAAAGTGCGGCATAGTCTCCAAAAGCAACAGAACTGATTCATTTCCGTGACCCAAATTTCTTAAATCTGATTTTGTCTTGTAAAAAGGCTCGTATTTCCAGTTTCCGTTAAAATCTTTTGTCTTGCGACTTTCTGTTGCATAAGTTCCGCTCTTACAAAAATCGTGTGCAAATGAGGCGATAAAAACATCCTCCGCCGTGAAAGGAAAGCTTTCGCTTCGTTTTGAAATCGCAAAGTTTTCAGCAAATGGAATCGCAAACCTGAGAGCCTGAACCGTTACCAAAAGCGAGTGAGCCGCAAGGCCGCCCTTTGTGTTTCCGTGAAAGCGAGTGCTCGCCGGGCTAGTCCAAAAATCGTGGGTTTCAAGCCATTCTTTTAGAAGAGGGAGCGATGACTTTTCTTCGATGATAAAATCTGCCATTGCAAGAGAAGTTTCTTTTACCAAATCAGAGGAAAATGTTCCGTCCTTTTGAATCGGCTGTTTTTGGTCAAAAATTTTTAGAAGCTCTGAAATTTGAAAATTAAAATTATTTTCCATATTTTTATAATTTCATCAAACAGTTGTGCTCTAGGTCAATAATTCGCTGATTTCGGGAACCACGGAAATTTAAGGTTAAATCCCGCTCGCTTTCGATATAAGGCCCGTCAATCAAGACATTTATGCATGCCAACATTCGATTCGTAAACGGCGTGTGTTTTCGTCCGTCCTGTGGAAGTAAATCCTTGTCGTAAAGATAGCCCGTGTAGCACCAGATATTTTTTTGAGGGAATTCTTTTTTTACCCGCTCTAAAAAAGGCGCCAAGACCTCTTGATTTTCTTCTTCAAACGGTTCGCCCCCCAAAACGGTGAGACCCGCGATATGAGAGGGCTTTAGTGCCTCTAAAATTTCTTCTTCAGTTTCGCTCGTAAAAGGTTTTCCAAAATTAAAATCCCAGGTAATCTGATTATGACAACCTTTACAGTGATTTCGACAACCAGAAACAAAAAGAGAAACTCGGACTCCAAGCCCATCCGCAATATCAATTTTTTTTATAATTCCGTAATGCATTAGAACTTAGCTTTTCTTAATCGGACTTCTTCGATGTTCTCGCTGAAAAGCTCACGGAGGTCGTTCAAGCCCAGAGCCATAAGTGCCATTCGGTCAATTCCCATGCCCCATGCAAGAACAGGAACTTCAACGCCCTGAGCACGGGTAACTTCCGGCCTGAAAATTCCAGCTCCACCAAGCTCAAACCAACCCAAAACAGGGTGCTTAATATGAACCTCGACTGATGGCTCTGTGAACGGGAAGTAGCCTGGAACATATTTAACCTCTGTTGCGCCGGCAACTTCTTTTGCGAACATTTCAAGCATTCCGAGCAAAGTGCGCAAATTTACATCCTTTCCGGCGATAATTCCTTCTGTCTGATAGAAATCTGAAAGGTGAGTTGCGTCAACCTTGTCGTAGCGGAAGCAGCGGGCAATGCCGAAATATTTTCCAGGAATTTCTGCCTTATGAAGCTGATGAGCCGAAAGAACCGTGCCCTGAGAGCGCAAGACCAGTCTTCGTGTGAATTCGTGGTCAAAATCGTAGTTCCAGCCGCGGCTTCCTGTTTTTCCGCCGTCCTTGTGAGTGGCAGCTACATTTGAAAGCCAAGGCTCTTCGATTTCTTTTGCGTGAGTAGGATTTTTGATTCGATAAACATCGTGAATGTCTCTTGCGGCATGGAACTGTGGCATAAAGAGGGCGTCACCGTTCCAGAATTCCGTTTCAACAAGAGGACCGTCATATTCCTGAAAGCCAAGAGCACAGAGCTTGTCTTTGACATGCTCCAAGAACTGAACATAAGGATTCGTTCGTCCCGGAATGATTCTTGCCGGAGGAAGCTCAATGTTGTATCCGCGGAATTTTTGATTTTTCCATTCGCCACTGGAAAGAAGCTGTGGAGTAACTTCACCAAGCTCTTTTCCCGTGATTCCAGCGTTTTTTAAGCCTTTTGCAACTTCTGCCGCATCCTTTGTGAGCTTGTAAACGACAGTCTCCCGTTCAATGATTTTAAATGGAGAGTCAGCCGCGCCTCGCTTTTTAGCGTAGTTCAAAATGACCTTCTGCTCTTCTGCGCTTAAAGAAGCGTTGTCGAGCTGACCATTTTCGGCTTTTGAAGCCCGGTCGAACAAATCGGCCGCAATTTTGATATTTGAAGGAATTTCACTTCCTGTATATTCAGCTTTTTTTTCGGCATTCATTTTGAGAACGCCAGCCTTGCTCAAGCCGCCGAAGGCCGAGCCGACATCCTTTTGCTCAAGACCAGTTGATTTTGCAATTTCTGGAAGAGTTGCGGCCCCGTTTTCTTTTACAAAATTTATGATTCTTGCTTCTGGAATTCCGTCCTTTGTGTAAGCTCGTCCCAAATCCGTGATTTCGTAGAAGGTATGCGGAGTTTTGCTTTCGACAGTAAGAAGCTGTTTTCCACTAAGCCAGCTGAACGCCTGGTTTGCGTGGCCTTCTTTGTAGTCCAATTCTTTCTGAAGCTTTTCTGATGTGAGCGCGTCCTTTTCCGTGTAAGTTAAAAGAACCTTTGTTTCAAGCGGGTGTAAATTTTTGATGATGTTCTGAATGTCCATTTTTATTCTCTTTTTTTTATAAACAAAGATTGCCGTGTCGAAGCACGGCAATGACTTTTGCTTACGAGTTTAAAATTTCGTGTTGCATTTAGCGGTTAAACTTTACATAAGAATGGTATGTTGCCCATTTCATGTTTTTGTCATCTTTGAAGTATTTTACAGAATCTTTTCGAAGATATTTGTAACTAAAATACTGATTTTCTTTTTGGAAGTCCTGCAAACAAGCGAGAACTGTGTTCATTGCCTCGCCCTGATCGTAAGAAACGGCGATACAAGTGTAGTAAATATGAGCCTCGTCTGTAAGAGGCGTGTATTCAATCTGAACCTTTGCTGTTTTGTTTGTTGTATGCTGATCTTCAGGAATGACCATGCGAGTCGTTGTGTCAACAAAGTTTGGGTCTTTCTGCAACTCGTCAAGTTCCTGCTGTGCAAAAGTAAAACCTGCGAAACAGAAAAGAGAGGCAACAACAGCGATAAATTTCTTCATAAAATCCTCCTTGTGTGGAAATCCTTATGCTATTTTAACATATTATTAAAGTTGTAAGACTTAAAAAAAGTTACAGATTAGATTCTGAAAGAAAATTCAGAATAACTTTTTCTCTCTCTTAAAAAGTCTTGTATTCTACTATTTTATCAGTTTCCATAAAAAAATCAAGGGTAATTTTGTATCTGCCTGCGTCTATTCCGATTTTTGGAGGCTCACGCATCAGAACTTTCCCTGTGATTTCTTTTGGCTTTGACTTTATCCATTTCCGTTCGTAATTCCTGACGGCGTATTTTAAAGCCTCAGAGCATGCTTTTTTTACTCCGTCAAAGCCCTCGGAAAGGGGGGCATAGCCTTCGCCCTTAATTCTCGGATGAAGAATGGATTCCCACCCTTTGTAGAGATGAATTTGCGCGTCTGAACGGCGAAATTCAACCCAGCAATAGAGATTTGAATCCTCTACCCATGGCTTCGCATATTTTATCGACGAAATTTCTGCTTCACTTAACTCGTTTATCGGCGTAAATTCAAAATATTCCTGAACTCCACGGGCCTTGTCATAAGGAACATACTCAAAATTCCAGCCGTACACCATTCCTGACAAAATCAGTGGGGAAATCTCTTTAATTTTTCTGACCGGAAGTGCAAACGAATCTTCTTCCGCCTGCTCAATCCCCGGATATGCGTCCATCTGAGCCCAAAGCGCAAAGCGAACATTCCGCTCCTGGGAAACATCCTGCGAAAAAACCGGGAGAAAAATCATCATCATCAAGATAAAAATTATCTTCTGTAAGCGTCTTTCCATACTCTAATCGGGTGAACTCCCATTCTAACGACAAAATAAAGCCAGGCGATTGCAAAACCCGCCAAATGCGTCATGTGCGCAACATTGCTTGAAGAGAAAAACTGACTGAAAAATTCAATCAGCGCGTATCCTATTACCATTATCGGCGCGGGAAGTGGGATTATTCCCCAAATAAAGATTCTTGAGAGGGGAAAGAGAACCGCATAAGCGAACAGGATTCCGTAAATTGCTCCGCTAGCCCCTATCAAAGAAATCCCCCAGGTCCAGGGCTGAAGTCCGTAAGAAAGCAAAAATCGTCCGTAAAAATAGTAAACGCCAAGAGAAAAAAGTCCGCTTAAAACTCCGATTGAAAAATACATTAAAAGAAATTCTTTTGAGCCAAGCGCCCGCTCCGTTGCCACACCAAAGAAAATTAAAGCGAGCATATTAAAAAAGAGATGTGAAAAATCTCCATGAACAAACATATAAGTTAGCGGCTGCCAGTAAAAGTGATTATGAACAAATCCTACGACATTAAGGCCAAAAAAATTTTTATTTACAGGAAAAACCGAAAACAGAAAATGAACTGCAATGTTCACAAGAATAAGAGCCAGAGTCGCACGAAAAAAAGTGTAGTTAAAAGGTCTTCGTAGTATGTTCATAGATTTACTTTAGTATCGGCAAAAAAAGCCGGTATCGCTACCGACTTTAAAAAAATTATCTGAAAATTAGTTTCTGCGCCGAAATCATAGATTTCGTCGAGACTCGCCTACAAACTCGTCTCACGAGTTTGTTCGCCTGCGGCGACCGGCTCCCTACCATTCAGCTTGTGCACAAAGTATTTTTTACTTATTCTCGCCCTTACCCACAAGGCACATCCATTCTGCCTGAGCGCATAATGTGTCGCCGACGAAGGCTTTGCCGGACTGGACTACCATGTTTTTGGTGCAGCGTTTGTTTTCGATTTCCATGCGGACATTATCGCCAGGGCGAACCTGATGCTTGAATTTTACATTGTTCACTGTTGCGAGGAAGAAAAGGCTTCCCTCGTCGAACTTTTTCTGCAGGCTCAATGCCGCTCCGCCGCCCTGAGCCATTGTCTCAATCAGGATAACGCCTGGAACTACAGGATATTCGGGGAAGTGTCCCTTAAAGAAAAAATCCTCGTCAGTAAATTTGCGGTGGCAGACACAGCCATTGTCATCATAAGAGTCGATTGAATCCACGAACAAAAAAGGCTTACGGTGTGGCAAAAGCGACTCAATATCAGTAAATGCTTCCATAATTTTCTCCTGTTAAAATTTGACGCAGATGAACACAGATAAAGTATCCGCGTGTATCTGCGTACATCTGCGTCTACTTATTACTGTACCTTTTTGAATACCAGACAGCCGTTGTGGCCGCCGAAGCCGAAGTTTGCGCTCATGGCTACATTTACCGGCATTTCAAGGCCCTTGTTTGGAGTGTAATCCAAGTCACAGCCGCCTTCTACATCAGGCTCGTCAAGGTTGATTGTTGCAGGAATATAGCCGTCCTGAATTGCCTTAACGCAAATCATTGCCTCAAGGGAACCAGCGTTACCAAGACAGTGGCCTGTCATTGATTTCGTAGAAGAAATGTGAAGACCTTTTGCAGCCTCGCCGAAAGCGATGTGGAGCATTTTTGTCTCGCCAGAATCGTTGAGTTTTGTTGATGTTCCGTGAGCGTTGTAGTATGTGACTTCCTCAGGTTTTACGCCAGCATCTTTCATTGCGATTGTCATACATTTAGCACCGCAAACTCCGTCCGGGTTTGGAGCTGTAAGGTGATAGCCGTCTGATGAAGCACCGTAGCCTGCAACCTCAGCATAGATTTTAGCTCCTCGTGCCTTTGCGTGCTCATATTCTTCCAAAACGAGGATTGTGCTTCCTTCACCCATAATAAATCCGTCGCGCTTTTTGTCGAATGGGCGGCTTGCCTTTGTCGGGTCGTCAGCATAGCCTGAAGAAAGGGCGTGGAGCATTGAAAAGCCCAAGTTTGCGTAACCACACTGAGTAGACTCGGCACCACCGGCCAGAATTACATCGTAGCGGCCGTTTCTAACTTGGTCGAAAGCGTTTCCGATTGCGTCAGTTCCAGAAGCACAAGCTGTAGCGACAGTGTGTGTGGCTCCGTGCAAGCCGAAAGCCATAGAAATGTTTCCAGCTCCTTCGTTTGGAATGAGCATAGGAATTGTCATCGGTGACATACGGGTCTGATTTGAATCGAAGTAAGCCTTCATTGTGTTCTCTGTAACTTCCAGACCGCCGATACCGACACCAAGGTAAACAGAAGTATCTTCAAGGATGTCTGCCTTTCCGAGAAGGTCTGAGTCTTCCAAAGCCATTTTAGCGGCAGCAACGGCGTACTGTGTGTACAAAGCCATTTTGCGGGCTGCGCTTGAATCCATATAATCAGCGGCTTTAAAATCTTTTACCTCAGCCGCATATTTTACCTTGAAGTTTGCATTGTCATAATGTGTGATAGTGTTAATTCCGCTTTTTCCAGCTTTAATTCCTGCCCAAGTTTCATCAACCGAATTTCCAAGTGGCGAAACACAACCAAGTCCAGTAACAACTACTCTTCGCATATAAATCTCCTGTTTAAGACAGCGGCAAGGATGCCGCATCAATATGATGCAAATAAAATCCCGCGAGTTTTTGGAAGAAAAACTCGTCGGAGTACAAAAACACAAGGATGTGTTTTTGTACGACTTTATTATGACATTATTTCAAATTTTGTCATTTAAAGCAATAGGGAGATTTACGGGTTTTACTTTAGCACACGGCTGGCGTTTGCTACGGCAAGAATACATACTCCGACATCGCCGAAAACAGCAAGCCACATATTTCCTAAGCCGAATGCGTTTAAAAGCATAATCGCGACTTTGATTCCGATTGAAAAACAGATGTTCTGCCAGACGGCGTTCATCGTTTTTCGGGAGATTTTTATTGCATCAATAAGCCGGCTCGGCTTGTCGTCCATAATGACAACATCTGCGGCTTCGATTGCGGCATCACTTCCGAGAGCACCCATTGCGATTCCTGCGTCAGCACGAGCGAGGACAGGACTGTCATTAATTCCGTCACCGATGAAGAGTAAAGGGGAAGAGATGTTTCGATGCCGCTCAACATGACTGTTTTCGATGTCATTCTGAAGGTTTAAGTCCCCAAGAATCTCTTCTACCTTTCTTACCTTGCCTTCGGGAAGAAGATTTGCGTAAACCTCATCAATTCCAAGGCTTTCTGCGATAAGTTCTGCGCTTTCCTGCCTGTCTCCCGTGAGCATTACGGTCTTTTTGATTCCCAGCTTTTTGAGACTATCTATCGTTTGCTTAGAATCTTCTTTTTCCAGATCGGATATTACGATATTTCCGGCATAAAGTCCGTCCAGTGCGACATGAACAAGGGTTCCATTTTGCTCAGGGCAAATGCAGCTAATTGTGACATTTTCTGCTTCCATTAGCTTTGCGTTTCCAGCCAGAACAGTTTTTCCGTCGACCTTTGCCCGTATACCAAGCCCCGTAAGTTCTTCCGGCTCCAGAATTTTTAGGGCGTCACACAAAACGCAATGATGCGCTTTTTTCAGCGATTTTGAAATCGGGTGATTTGAGTAGCTTTCTGCGTGAGTCGCGAGCGCTAGCAGAGCATCGCTTGTAAATCCATTCGCAGGATTGATTTGTACGACATCAAAAATTCCTTTCGTCAGCGTGCCAGTTTTGTCAAAGACGGCGATTTTCGCTTTTGAGAGAACTTCGACGAAATTTGAGCCTTTAATTAAAACTCCAAAGGACGAAGCGCGACCGATTCCACAGAAAAAAGCGAGAGGAACTGAAATCACAAGGGCACACGGACAAGAAACAACGAGGAAAGTGAGCGCCCTGTAAATCCAAACAGACCAACCGTTATTCAGATATAAATCTGGAGCAAAAATCATCAGCGCAAGAGGCGGAATAAGGGCGACGGCAAGGGCTGCAAAACAGACAATCGGAGTGTAGACACGGGCAAAGCGGGAGATGAATTTTTCTGACTTTGCCTTGACTTCGCTTGCCTGCTGAGTCAGATTCAAGATTCTGCTTACGGCACTTTCTCCGTAGGATTTTGTCACCCGGATTTTCAGTAAGCCGCTTTGATTTATAAAGCCCGCAAGCACTTCGCTATGATTTTCACAGGAAACTTCACGGGGAAGGCTTTCACCTGTAAGGGCAGAAGTATCTGCGAAGGATTTGCCTTCAATAACGATTCCGTCAAGAGGGACCCTTTCCCCTGAAAGAACCTCGATAATTTCTCCGACCTCAACTTCTTCTGGTGAAACTACGAGAACTTTTCCGGCACGAAGGACATTCGCTTTGTCCGGGCGAATATCCATAAGGGCAGAAATCGAGTCACGGGAACGGTCAACAGCCTTATCCTGCACAAATTCTCCGAGATTGTAAAAAATCATAACGGCGACAGCTTCTGCAAGCTCCCCGACAAAAATCGCTCCGATTGAGGCGACGGACATCAAGAATTCTTCGTTAAAGACATTACCTTCGTGAATCGAATGAACGGCTCCCCTAACGACATCCTTTCCGGAAATCAAAAACGCAGTGAAATAAAGAAGGCCAGAGATAAGACGAGAAATATCAACAGAATAAGGCAGCCTTGCAGAAAAAGCCGACATAATCGCTGAATCACGGGCAAAAAGCGGAAGGTGTTCGATTAAAAGCGCCACGATAAAAATCACAAGAGAAAGAAGGATTTTTTTAACCGGAGATTCTTCGTGATGCTCAGGATGACTATGCTCGTGGTGGCAGTGACCGCAATTACAATGTATATATTCCATAAAAATTTCTCCTATTCTTCAATATGCTCAAGGCCAATATTCAGAATTTTTGAAACATGGTCGTCGGCAAGGGCATAAATCATTGATTTTCCTTCGCGCCGCACCTGAACCAATTTGCTCGCTTTTAAAAGCCGAAGCTGGTGGCTCACGGCACTTTGCGTCATCGAAAGAAGCTCGGCAATTTCTCCGACAGAAAGCTCCTTGTCCAAAAGGGCAAACAGGATTTTGATTCTTGATGAGTCACCGAAAATTTTAAAAAGCTCAGCCAAATCAAAAAGAGTGTTTTCTTCGGGCATTGAAAGAGCAAGCTGCTTGATTTTTTCGTTTAAAACATTTGAATAAGTGTTCATATATTTATGATAAAACAAGATATCCGAACTGTCAAGATTTTTATGAAAATAATCGCCTCAAGCGTTAATCAGCACAGCCCTATCTTAATCCTGCAAGAATTTCGTTTACAGCGTTTCGGATTTTTTTTAATGACTCACTGCCTGAAATTTCTTTTTTCTGAATAAAGCCGACCTCGTAGTAGCCAAGCGCATTTCCTGCAGAAAGACAGGTAAAGCCCTTGTCATACGGACCGTTCGTAAGAACTATGTGAGGAATTAAGCCAATACCGATTCCAAGCTGAACCAGCGCCATAATCGCTTCGTTTCCTTCTGTTTCGGCGGCAATCACAGGCTTTACATTGCGGCTTTCTATCCAGGCGTCAAAGCGCTCGCGGGCAAGCCCCGTTTTTGGCAGAATAAGCGGAACGGAAGAAACAATGTCCTGGGGACTGCCGGCGGATTTTTCGTAAGGACCTGCAATGCTTGCGGCAAAAACGAGTGGCGTTCGGTGAACGGGAATAGCGTCAAAGCCAGAAAGTCCGTTTTCTGGAATTGCGGCAACAGCAAGCTCCGCACGGCCTTCTTTTATGGCATTGATAGCTCCTGCGGGGTCTCCGGTTTCAATTTCGAGATGAATTTTCGGGTATTTTTCGGAAAGCTCTTTTAAAAATGGCGGCATAATTGAGTAGCAAGCCGTAACGGAAGCGTAAACCCTGAGCGTTCCTGAAACCTCGCCTGCCGAGGATTTAAATGAATTAAAAATATCCTCCTGCTCGTCAAGGCATTTTTTTGCAAAAGCGGCGAATTCCTCGCCCTGAGCAGTCAGACGCACCTCGCGGTTATTGCGTTCAAGCAAAGGAATGCCGGCCTCATCTTCGAGCCGTGAAATAAGCCTGCTTAAGGCAGACGGACTGAGATTAATTTTTTCTGCGGTATGAGCGAAATGAAGGCTTTGCGAGAGATTTAAAAACGCGTTGAGTTCAAAAAAATCCATAAATTTATCTTATCATTTTTTTACAAAAATATCTGAATTTTGAAAAAAAAACGCAACATTTTTCTAATTCCTATGTTATACTGTTAGAAACTTTAAAAACATTTTTCATTAGGAGGATTTAAAAAATGTTAAGAAGATTTGGAATCGCACTTGCTGCTTTGATGATTGGTGGAATGGTTTTCGCACAGGAAACTGCAGACCTTAAAGCTTCTCCTGCAAATGCCGGAAGCGTAAACTCTACTTATGAGTGGAAAGGCAAACCAAAGGGATGCAAAATTGGTGAGGATATGACTTACATTTCTAAGCCAACTGAAATTCCAGCCGGAATTGGTTCTATCAAAGGAACAAAATTCGAAATCATAAAAGGCGAAGCAAAATTCAAGACAGAAAACGGAATCACCGCTATCTACCACAACAACGGTTCAAGCGCAAACATCGAGAACATCGAAAAGAAAAAGAAGGCAGAATATGCTTTCACAATCGATGATGCTGCTACAATCGAATTTGGCGTTACTGGTAACGGTGGAGCTGAACCAAGCCGCTGCGTAGTTGTAAAACGCGGTGAAGAAGAAGTTCTTCTTGCTGTTGACAACCTCGACCAGGACAACCCTGTCAAAACAATCACTTTGGCAAATGCTCCTGCCGGAACATACCGAATTTTGGTTCAGGGCTCACGAATCGTAACAATCAAAGCTCACAACTAATTCCTAGACTTTGGAAGAATAGGAGATTGAAAGAGGGAAAGAAACCTTTTGAATAAAGGTGTCGTTCCCTCTTTTTTTTATGAAACAAAATAAGAGAACCTTTATTATCCCTTCCTTTTTTCACTATATTTTCCGATAATAGATATTGTATTTTTGTCAGGATTCTTCGCCTAAGGAAACACTGATTAATTCAATGGAGAATTAATCAGTGTTCTCTTTGAATGTTGCTAACTGTTCGTAACTCTTTTGGCAAAGCCAATCGAGAGTTACGACAGTTTGACGGGAAGCGCTGAGTAATCGCGTCAAGTGTTAATCAGCGCTTCCCTAAGGCTTTAGAATTGCGGCAGCTTTGAGGAAATTTAATGAAAGATAGTGATTACAAAGAAGTTCTCGAAAAGATTTCTACGCCGATTGTGGTAGTTATTTCTAATGAAGAGAACTCATCTAAAAAAACAAAAAAAGAAAACGATTTTAAAGAAAATTTTTCGATTCATTTTGTAAATAAAACTTTTGAAGAAACTTATGGGGAATTGATTAAGGTTGGCTTTTCTGCAGAGCAGTGTACGGATGTGCTTTCAAAGGATGTTGACTGGTACAAAATGGCAGAGGACTGCTTTGAGACGGGAGAACTGCAGCAAAAGACCTTTTATTCGACTCATGCGAATGCCTGGCTTCGTATTCAGATGAATTCTACCCGGAATGATTTGATTATAATTTCAATTGTAAATGTAGATTCTGATAAGGAGCGGGAACAGCAGCTTCTGCGACAGAATTTGCGTCTTGCGGCTCTTACTGATGAGCTTTCAAATTCGCGGGAGGAGCTAAAAAAGCAAGTTGAAAACATTACTTTCTTAAACGAGCAGCTTGAATTCCATGCTTACCACGATTCTATGACAGGCCTTTACAACCGCCAGAAATTCAAGATGGATTTTGAGGACTGGTACAAGAGTGTCAAGGAACAGGGCGAGCGATTTGGCCTTATCCTGATTGATTTAGATAATATGAAGCTCATAAATGACGCTCAAGGACACAGCGAAGGCGATGCAGTTATCTGCCACGCATCTGAAATCCTAAAGAGATTTAAAAAGAGTGACTTACGGGTTTACCGCTATGAGGGCGATGAATTTATCGTTATGATGCGAGGAATCAACTCGCAAGATACGATTTTAAATGCCGGTGATATGCTTCTTGAAGTAATGAATGAGGAGGGAATTGATTTTTCCGGCGGAATTGCGATTTGTCCTGACGACGGCGACAATGCCGATGACCTTTTAAAATACGCAGATATGGCGATGTACGAGGCGAAACGCAAAGGAAAGAACGATTTGTGCTTCTTTAAGGCGATTATGCGCGAACGCTTTATGGAAAAAGTCGCCATTCAGTCAAAAATGGGGCGCGCACTTACAGACGAGCTTTTCCAGCTTTATTATCAGCCTCAGTTTGATGTCGTCAGCAACAAATTGCGTGGCTTTGAGGCACTTTTGCGCTGGTACGATGAGGAAATCGGCTGGATAAATCCAGAGCAGTTTATTCCGATTGCGGAAGAAACTAAGCTCGTAATCCCGCTTGGCGACTGGATTCTTGAAACGGCAATAAAAACCCTAAAAGACTGGATTGAAAAATTTGATTTCAACGGAATTATGAGCGTAAATGTAAGCCCGATTCAGCTTAAAAAACCGACTTTTATTTTTGATTTGCACAAGCTTGTCAAAAAATATCAGATTCCGACAAGAAATTTGGAGATTGAAATCACTGAGGGTGTTTTCATTGACAACAAAACGGAAGTAATCGGACTTTTAAATCAAATCCGTGATATGGGAATAGGTCTTTCTCTCGATGACTTCGGAACTGGCTACTCTTCTTTGAGCTATCTTCAGTTGTTGCCGATTACGACGCTTAAAATTGACAAATCCTTCATCGCAAACATTACCGACAAGGGCGGAGTCGAGGCGAACATCACAGACTCGATTATTTCGATGGTCACAAAAATGGGTCTCGACACTATTGCAGAAGGCGTTGAAAAAACTGAGCAGCTCGATGTCCTTAAAGAAATCAACTGCAAAAACATTCAAGGCTTTTTGAAGGGAAAGCCTATGCCAAAGGAAATGTGCGAAGAGCTGTTTAATTCATAATTTCAGGAGAATTTTTTGCACATATCTGAACTGAACAACACAATCTCAACCCTCTCAGGAATTGGCGCGAGCAAGGCGGCTCTTTTTGCACGGCTCAATATCTTTACAGTCGGGGATTTGCTTCAGTTTTATCCCAGGGATTATGAGGACAGAACACAGAAAATCTCGATTTTGCAGTCGATGCAGAATTCCATACAGAATCAGGGCGGAAAAATTCACACGATTGTAGAGATTGTCGGTCACGAGTGGTTCGGATATGGCAGAATGAAAACGCTAAAACTGATTGCGACGGACGGCACGGGAACTGTCGAGCTTGTGGCGTTCAACCGTCCGTTTATGGAAAAAACGCACCCTGTCGGTCAGATTGCTTCACTCAGTGCAAAGGCAGAAGTAAAATACGGAAAATATCAGGCGACGAGCTTTGAGCTTGAAAAAATCGCTGTCAGCGGAAATCTTGCCGATTACAAAGATTCCGCCGTTCCGAACAGTAAGGTTATTCCTGTTTATCCGCTTACAGAAGGACTTACGAACAAAATTGTCTCAAAAACAATCGATACCGCATTTAAACAATTTTCCCTCGGCCTTGAAAACGACCTTCCGCAAGAAATAATCGAAAAACGGAATCTGCTTTCCAAAAAAGAAGCGATTCGTGCGATTCATTTTCCGAAATCCCTGAGCGAAGCGATTGGAGCAAGAAATACCCTCGTTTTTGAGGAGCTTTTTTTGTTCCAGAAAACGCTGGCAGAGAGGGCGATTGCCCACAGAGGAAAGCTCCCAAAAATAGAGCTTGATTCAGGCGAAAGCAATCAGCGGCAGGTTTCAGAAGAAGAATTCAAGCAGAGTCTTTCGACCCGTCAAAAGGATTTACTTGCCCGACTGCCCTACCGCCTTACACCCGACCAGATGAGCGTAATTACGCTTATGAACGCAGACATTGATAAGAATTACGGGTTTGGTGAGATTGGGGATTTTAAGGGGCAAAGCCCCTTAGGCGAGGGGGTAGCGACCAACGAAGTGGGCGCGAAGGGGGTAGGGAGCGACGGCGTAGCCGTCAAAACCTGTGAGACAGGTTTTGAGCGAGTCTCGGTGAAGGCTATGTCTGAACCGACTTCCCCCTCCCATTTTTCAATGCGGACGCTTTTGCAGGGCGATGTCGGTTCTGGAAAAACTCTTGTGTCTTTTTTTGCCGCTCTCCGGGTTATTGATTACGGCGGTCAGGTGGCGCTTATGGCTCCCACTGAGCTTTTGGCACGGCAGCACGCAGAAAATGCGGCAAAGCAGCTTGAAGCCGTGGGAGTTTCTGTCGCGTATTTAACAGGAAACATCAAAACTAAGGGACGGGAAAATCTTCTTACGGCACTGAAAAACAACGAAATAAATCTCGTGATTGGAACTCATGCGCTTTTTTCAAAAAATGTTCAGTATCACGACCTGGCACTTGCGATTATAGATGAGCAGCACAGGTTCGGCGTTATGCAGCGCTCAGCGATTCTGGATAAGGGCAGAACTAGCGTTATGGCGACCGACAAATACGCACAGCCTCCCTTCCGAGAGCCCAATCTTTTGATGATGAGCGCGACTCCGATTCCGCAAACTCTGGCGCTCACTGTTTTTGGAGACCTTGATGTTCTTACGATAAAAACTATGCCTCAGGGACGAAAACCTATTACGACTTATTTGACTAAAGCGGGAAATGAACGCAACGCTTATGAGGCAGTCCGAAAAGAGCTGAATAGCGGCCATCAGGCGTATTTTGTGTACCCTGCGATTGAGGGAGACACAGAGCAAGGGCTGAAATCCGCTGAAGAGAGCTTTGAAATCTTACAGAAGCAGGTTTATCCGAATTATAAATGCGCTTTGATTCATTCCAAAATTGATGAAGACGAGCAAAATCGAATTTTAAAAGATTTCCGTGAAAATAAAATTCAGGTTCTTGTCGCAACTACTGTTGTTGAGGTTGGAGTTGATGTTCCTAATGCGACCTGCATGGTAATAGAACAGGCAGACAGGTTTGGTCTTGCGGCATTGCACCAGCTCCGCGGCCGGGTCGGACGAGGAAAGGCACAATCTTACTGTTTTTTGATTTACCGCGCAAACCTTACGGAAACAGGAATCGCAAGAATGAAAGCACTTCACGAAACGACGGACGGATTTAAGATTGCAGAGGAAGACTTACGACTCCGTGGCCCTGGAGAAATAACAGGAACGGCTCAAAGCGGCGAGCTTGAATTTAAAATAGCAAATCTTGCCCGCGACGAAAAGCTGATGATGGAAGCGAGAAGAGAGGCATTTGAGAGGATAGCTACTTCAGCAGCTTGTTGAGCGTTGCGTCGCGCTGACGCCAGTTTTTGTCAACCTTGACCTGCAAATCCAAATCAATCTTGTAATCAAAAATCTTTCGGAGAGCCTTAATGCTTTCAACCCGGATTGTTTTTATCATCTGGGCACCTTTTCCGATTACAATTCCTTTTTGGCTTTCTTTTTCGACGCATAAAAACGCACGGCACCACATTTTATTTGGCGTTTTCATTTCCATATCAGCGATTTGAACATAAACTGCGTGAGGAACCTCCTGGTCAAGGCGGTTAATCGCCTGTTCACGGATAACCTCGGCAATTCTGAAATCGACTTCCTGGTCTGTGTAAAATTCTTCATCGTAAAGATGCGGCGCGACCTTTGCCATATCAAAAAGCGCTTTTAAAACTTCGTTGATTCCTACATCATTTTTGGCTGAAATTTCAAAAATGCGGTTTTCTGGAACAGACGGAAGATGAGCCTTGATGAATTTTCGCACATGCTCACGGAGAGGGCGTGTCGAATCAATTTTATTCAATGCAATTACTATTTTGTCCTGATGGCCTTCAAGAATCTCCGTAATAAGCCGCTCTTCTTCGGCACAATTCCGGCTCGTATCGATGATATACAAAATCAAATCTGAATCCTTTAACTGGTCGGCGACAATTCCCCGCATTTTAAGGTTCATCTTTTTTTCTGAGTCGTGATAGCCCGGAGTGTCAACGAAAACGAGCTGTCCGAGGGATGTGTTCACGATTCCACGGATTGCGTTTCGTGTCGTCTGAGGCATTGCGCTTACGATAGAAACCGGCTCACCCGCCGCCGTGTTCAAAAAAGTAGATTTTCCGGCTGACGGACGGCCAATTATCGTAACCAAAGCGGTTTTATCACCGACTGGAGGCTGAGTGTTTTCCATAATTTCTTCGTTTTTTGCCATTTTAATCTCTCAAAAAAATCATATTTTAAGTAGTTTATCAGTTTTTTGTGATTTTAGGGAACTTCAACAAACACACATTCAGAGTTTTTTCAAAATTTCTTTTACAATCTTCGTCACAAGCCAAACAAAAATCACCGCACCGACAAATGCACCTATCGTATCACTAAGCCAATCCAAAATTGAAGCGTCTCGCCCCGGAGTAAAGCTCTGGTGAATTTCATCGGTTACAGCCCAGATACTGATGATAAGAGTCGGAAGCCATGTCATTTTGTATGCTTTGATATTGCAGGCAAAGGCCACCCAAAAGGAAAAGCCCGCAAAGCAAAAAAAATGCACAAGCTTGTCGGCGTTCCAAAAATCTGGCATTTGCTCGATATGCTCCTGAGAAGAAAGATAAAAGTTGCATCCCGCGATAAAAATCGCAGGAATCCATTTAAGAAGTTTTTTTATCATAGATTTCTCGACTTTTCGTTCATAATCAGCATCTGAAGACGATTTTCCACATTCGCAAAGCTGGTGTCCGGGTCTAAGTCCAAAGGCAAAATCTGAACGGCAGGGAATTCTTCCTTTACTTTTTTCATAATTCCGCGCCCGCAGATATGATTTGGAAGGCAACCAAAGGGCTGTAAAATTACGAAGGACTGAACTCCCCGAAGCGCATATTCCTTGATTTCGCCAGGAATGAGCCAGCCCTCGCCCGAAAGGAAGGTTCGGTTCATAATTTCGTCAGTTTCAGAAGCCAAAACAGGAAGAGGTGTCGCCTTTACAAAAAGCGGATGCTCACTGGCAATTTTTTCACACAGCTGGCTTGAATAAGCAAAGAGCTTTTCTGCAATTTTGTCAAAGATTGCAACATCAGGCTTGAATTTGACTTTTAAATCCTTTGCTTCGACAACTCGCGCATAAAAATCTTTTCGGAAGACATTCGCCATACGAGGTAAAATCACTTCCATTCCGTTTGCTTCAAGATAACGCTCAACATGGAAATTTGAGCCAGGATGGAAGGTGACAAGGTATTCGCCAGTCACAAAAACCCGTGGCCGCAAAACTGAGCGGTCATACTTTATCTCGCAGAATCGTTTTATGCCTTTTTTGTATGCCTTTAACGCGCACAAAATGCCCTTGTCAATTCCGTCAGAAATGGCGTCAATCGTCTCGTCAAAAACACGGTTCGTCTCGCCCTGATTAAGCTCATACGGACGAATCTGACGGCGAAGCTCCTCGAGCATATCCATCATCGTAATTACCCAAAGACTTCTGACATTGAAAAGAGCGCCAAGACGGAAGCCTGGATGCATATTTTTTGAGTCAATCGGGTCAGTAGAGACAATCGGAACCTCGCTGAAGCCCGCCGCATCAAGCGCGCGACGAAGAAGAGCCGAATAATGCGAAAGACGGCAGTCACCCTGATATTTTGCCATACCGATTGCAACCTTATCCAGCGGATATTTTCCGCTTTGAAGGGCAGAAATCGCCTCGCCGATTACCATTTGGGCAGGAAAGCAAGTGTCATTGTGGACATATTTTTTTCCGACCTGAATCTGGCTGTTTTCGCCCAAGGAAAGAGGAAGTGCGCGAAGCCCCTGCTTTCGTAAAACGCCACTCAGCAATTTGCAGAAAGCAACCGAGACATTCGGAATTAAGACTGTCCGCATTTCAAGGTCTTTTTTGCCAAATTTTGCGGTGTAAGCGTCTCCCAAATCCGTGAACGGAAGATTTCCTTTTTTTGCACGCCGCTCTGTAATCGTCTCGATAAAGGATTTTACCCGAATATTTAAAGAATTTGCCGCCCCGCCCTCGTCAAGCTTCAGGATAAGAGGTGCTTTTCCAGAGCTTTCAGTCATAATTCTGGTAACTTCATCAGAAAGAATCGCATCATGACCGCAACCAAAGCTTACAATCTGAACATATTCAAGAACAGGAGATTTTGCCGCCAGAAGCGCGCCCGAAAGCATACGGGTATGAAAATTATTCGTAACTTCAGCCCTCGTGTAGCGAAGGTTTACATCATTTAATTCCGGAAGAGAATCAACCGTCAGGACAGGAATGTACTGCTTTGTAAAGACTCTGGAAAGGTCGTGGCTCACCAAAGCGTCCGTGTGATAAGGCCGCCCTGCCAAAACGACAGCAAACGAGCCTTCTTCCGTCACCTTGTCGATAACCTTTTGTCCTTCTTCCCGGAGCTTTGAGCGGAAGGAAAGAATCGCTTTTTCTCCCTCGCCAAACGCCGCCTCAATTTCATTTTTTGGAAGGCCATACGATGCGTTAAAGTAATTTATAATCTGATTTTTGCGGTCAATTTCCGAATACCAGTGGAACATCGGGTTATCAAACGGAACATTCCAGCGACGAGCGGGATTTTCGGAATGAGAAATAATAAGCGGATAGCCCTTTACGACCGCACAGACATAATTTGAAGCCTTCGCCTTGTCCGTAGCAGGCATTTCCATCACCATGGGCATAAAAATACGGCAGTTAGCAGTTTTGTCGGGGGAAGTCTCCCCCTCGGCTCCAATGGCTTTGCCATTTCCGCCTACCCCCTCTCCTAAGGGGCTTTGCCCCTTAAAATCCCCATCAACTTGGGGACACGGTTCAGGCGTAGCCTTCACCGAGACTCGCTCAAAACTCACCTCGTGAGTTTTGCCCCCTACGGGGTCGCTCCCTACCCGCAACGCCCCGATTTTCTCAAACTGCTTTACCAAGTCCTGAATATGGCCGTGAGCGAGTTTTGCAGGGAAACAGACAGTATCGCTTGGAACGAAGGGAATTCCGTTTTCAAACATTTCCCGGTTGCTTTTATGCGAAAAAACTACATCGTAGCCAAGGGAGCGGAAAAAAGTTGACCAAAACGGCATTGAGTCCCAATATTCAAGCGTTCGCGGAAGACCAATCGTAATATTTTTTTTCGGAGAAACCTGCTTAAAATCCCATTTTTTGAACAGAAGCTGCTCACGAATCAAAAAAAGGTCCGGCACATAGCGGGTTTTTGATTCTGGAATAAGGCCCGCCGGAGTTTTTTCTGGCGCACCAAGCCCCGAAACAGCCTCTTCGTCTTCACCAGCCCCGTTGCCATTCATTCTGAGCTTATCGAGGAATTCCTCCCCTTCAGAAAGCTCGTTCGGTAAAATGATTTCGCCTCGCGCACAGCGATTTCCAGTGATGTAAGTCGTTCCGTTCGAGAACTGAATCAGGCTTCGTGAACAGTGATTTGCGCATTTCGAGCAGAGGACATTTTCCTTTTGCGTGTAAGAAAGACTTTCCAGCGAGTCAAAGCCGATGAAAGAAGAAGTTGAGCCGACTCTCTTTTCTTTTGTAAGCAAAGCCGCCCCGATACAGCCCATTTCGCCCGGATATGGGGCACGCTGAACATCTACCCCCAGATATTGCTCCAAAGAACGCAGAACTGCGTCATTTTTAAATGTTCCGCCCTGAACTACGATTTTGTTTCCCAAAATGCTCGTATTCGAGATTCTTACAACCTTCGTAAAAACATTTTCGACAATCGAGCGGCAAAGGCCTGCCATAATGTCGTCTGGTCCGCAGCCGTTTTTCTGCTCGGTGATAATCGTCGAATTCATAAAGACCGTGCAGCGGCTTCCAAGGTCAGCCGGCTTTTTTGAGCGGAAAGCGGCATCCGCAATTTTGTCAGTCGGAATCTTAAGGGAAGAAGCGAAATTTTCAAGGAAAGAACCGCAACCGCTGGAGCAGGCTTCGTTCAGCGTTATGTTCGTGATGATTCCGTCAGAAACCCAAATGCCCTTCATATCTTGACCGCCGATGTCAAGAATAAAGCTTACATCTGGAACAAATCGCCTGGCCGCCGTTGCGTGAGCGACCGTTTCAACCGTGTGATAGTCAGCCCCGTAAGCCTTTGCAATCAAAAGCTCGCCGTAACCAGTCGTTCCCAGACCAAGGACATTTAATTTTACTCCCAGTGCCTCGTATTTTTGGTGAAGCTCCATTAAGCCGCGACGAACGACATTAATCGGGTCTCCCCTGTTATTTGCGTAAAATCTGTCGAAGACCTTTTCGTCCTCGGTCATCAAGACCATTTTGCTTGTCGTGCTTCCAGCGTCAATTCCGATATACACATTTAGAGTGTCGCCCGCCTTCATTTCGACTTTTGCAAGTTCTGGGGATTTATGTGCTTCTCGCCAAGTTTTACATTCTTCCTCGCTTTCAAAATAGGGTTTCTTAACCTTTGCGCCAACATGCTCGATTCTAACAACTCCGCCATCAAGTGCGTGAACGGCATCCTCAATTAAAATACCGTCACTTTCTTCCTGATTCGGAAAAAGCTCGTCCAAAGCGATTGCCGCACCCCGGGCAACTATTGTTTCCGGATGCTCAGGGCGAATAATTTCGTTTTCTTTCAGATTTAATTTTTCCGCAAATGCTTTTACAAGAGTGTGATCATAAGTTAAGGGACCGCCCTCAAAAATAATCGGCGGTTTTAGCTCCAAACCTTGGGCCAGCCCGCCAACCGTCTGCTTTACGATTGCATAGAAGGCCGAAAGGGCAATGTCCTCCCTTTTTACGCCCTGATTGAGCATTGACTGAATATCTGTTTTTGCAAAAACACCGCATCGCCCGGAAATCGAGTGAACCTCCGTTCCTTTTGCTGCCAAGCCCTCGAATTCTTCAGTTGGAACCTTTAAAAGCGAGGCAATTTCGTCAATAAAAGCGCCGGTTCCGCCCGCACAGCTTCCGTTCATGCGCATATCGCTGGTGACCAGGCGGCCGTTGTCATCATAAAAAAAGATAATTTTTGCATCCTGTCCGCCAAGCTCGATTGCCGTCCTTGTCTGGGGATACAATGCGCGGACAGCGCTGGAATTCGCCACGACCTCCTGCACGAAATGAGCACCAATTTTGTCTGCTATAGGCTTTCCTCCAGAACCGCAAATTGCAATTCTAAAGCGAGCGGAAGGGAATTTTTTTGCGACATCGCGTAAAAGCCGTTGGGCTGTGTTCCATTGCTCAGCATGATGTCGCTCGTAGTGATTGTAGACTATTTCGTTTTTTTCTGTATCTAAAATTAAAATTTTAACCGTGGTAGAACCGACATCGATTCCCATTCGTAAAAGTTTTTCTGCCAAAATCTTCGTTCCCTAAAAAATTATTGCGAAAATTATACCAAAAACCTAGATTTTTCGCTACGCTCAGAATGACAGGGTTTCTTCTTTTTGCTACAATCTCGGATATGTCTAAGTCCAGGATTTGTCTCTGCCTTACCGCAAAAACAGTAGCAGAAGATTTGGCCCTTATCGAAAGATATCGTCCTTACATCGACCTTGTTGAGCTTCGCGTTGATCTTCTTGACGAAGATGAGCGTCTCGAAATTCGTGATTTCCCTTCAAAAGCAGGCATTCCTTGCATTCTAACGATTCGCCGAACTGTTGACGGCGGTGAATTTTCCGAAGGAGAAGCGGCCCGCTCTATGCTTTTTGCCCGAGCCCTTGCCTTCGCAAATGAAGATGCCCACAAAAATTTCGCTTATGTCGATTTTGAAGAAGATTTTCATATCTCCTCTCTTCAGGATGCGGCTCTCGCTTACGGAACAAAAATCATCCGTTCATTTCACGATATGAAAAATCCACTTCCAAGCATTGCGGCAAAGCTTAAGGAAATGCGCTCTTCAAGCTTTGAAATCCCAAAAATCGCCTTTATGCCGCATAACCTTACAGATGTTATTCAAATGTACAGGGAAATGCAGCAGTTTGCAGATTCAGACCAGATTGTAGTCGCTATGGGTTCCATTGGCCTTCCAAGCCGAATTCTAGCATACAAATTCCATTCTTATCTTTCTTATACTTCTCCAGAGGATTTAGAGCTTAAACTTACGGATATTGGCCACACAGACCCAAAAACTCTTGCAGAAACCTATCATTTTCACGAGCTAAATGACGAAACAAAGCTTTTCGGAATTACAGGCTGGCCTTTAAAATACACTTCAAGTCCAAAACTGCACAACGATTCCTTCTTCCGCGAAAAAATGAACGCAGTTTATGTGCCATTTAAGGCAGAAAAAGCAAGCGAAGCCTTTGAATTCGCGAATACCTTTGATGTGCGGGGATTTTCGGTCACAATTCCCCACAAAGAAGAAATTATCAAGCATCTTTTCAGTTATGATAAAAAAGTCGAAAAAATCGGCGCGTGTAACACTGTTATAAACGAAAACGGAGTCTGGATTGGCTACAACACAGACTGCACTGGCTTTGAAAAGGCCCTTCTCGAATTCATCGGGGCAAAAAACCTGAAAGGTCGCAAAGTCGCGATTATCGGTGCGGGAGGAGCGGCAAAAGCCGTCACTTACGCCATCAAGGAAATGGGCGGAAAAGCGTGCATTTTTAACAGAACTGTCGGAAAAGCGCGGCTTCTTGGCAAAAAATACGGCTTTGAATATGCAACTCTCGGTTCAGAATCAATTCCTCTTCTCAAAAAATATTCGGAAATCATAATTCAGACAACTTCAAAAGGAATGGGCAGCTCAGAAGAATCTAACGAGTCGAACGACCCTCTTTGGTTTTATGATTTTTACGGAACAGAGCTGATTTACGATATTGTTTACGAGCCGGAAGTAACGCCTATTATGGCGCGTGCTCAAAAAGCAGGCTGTAGGGTGCGCAACGGCTTTACAATGCTAAAATATCAGGGAGACGAGCAGTTCAGGCTTTTCACACAGGAGAAATAAATGCTTTCACAGAATGAACAAAAGGTTCTTGCGGCTTCTACGGCTGTTGACACTTTAATTGACCAGGGAAAAATTTTCTCTGGAATGAAAATCGGACTCGGAACGGGAAGCACTGCCCTTCCAGCGGTCAAACGGCTCGCCGAAAGAATCGCAGATGGCACCTTGCACGACATAAAGGCTGTGGTCACGAGCTTTCAGACCGAAAACTGCTGCCGTGATTTAGGAATTCCTGTCTATACTCTCAACGACCGCGAAATCGACGGAGAACTTGACTTTGCAATTGACGGCGCGGACGAAATTACTCCAGAAAACCACTTGATTAAAGGCGGCGGAGCGGCTCTTCTTCTCGAGAAAATCGTTGAATATAACTCAAAGGGACTTGCCATTGTCGCAGACGAGTCAAAATCTGTTCCAAATATGGGAACAAAATTCCCGCTTCCTGTCGAAATTATCGGCGGTGCCCGCCGCGCAGTCGAAAAAAAACTGAATGAGCTCGGCGCAAAATGCGTTTTACGAGAAGGCGTCAAAAAATGCGGTCCCGTAATAACTGACAACGGAAATCAGATTTTGGACTGCACTTGGGAAAAGCCGGTGAATCCCGCCGAAATGGAAGAGCAAATCTCAAAAATAGTCGGCGTTGTGGAAAACGGATTTTTCACAAAAAATAAGCCGCTTGTTTTCATCGCTCACAGTGACGGCAAAGTCGAAATCAGATAATGCGACAAATTTGTTATAAATGCCTTCGTCCACTCGAAACTTGTCTCTGCTCCTTCGTGCCTCCCTTTGATTCAGGCGTCAAATTCGTTTTTTTGATGCACCCAAAGGAAGCAAAGCGAAATCGCACGGGGACAGGACGAATCGCTCACTCAGGCCTTATCGACTCGGAAATCTTAGTCGGAATTGATTTTACAAAAAACGAGCGCCTTTGCGAGCTTTTGGCGGACGAACGCTATTTTCCGGTTCTTTTGTATCCTGACGAGAATGCCTGGAACAGCCAAAAAGAAGGCTTCAAAGAAAAAATCGGCAACAAAAAACTTCTGGCCATAATTATCGACTCAACTTGGTTCTGCTCAAAAAAAATGATAAGGCTCAGCACAAATATTATGGCATTGCCAAAGCTAAGCTTTTCAAAATCTTACCGCTCAATCTACACTTTCAAAAAAGAGCCTAGCGAAGAGTGTGTCTCAACAATCGAAACCTGCTATTATCTCATAAAAGAGCTGCAGGAAGCAAAAATCGTAAGCGAAGAAGTAAATCCAGAATGTTTGATGACGGCCTTTAAAGAGCTGGTAAAGCTTCAGATTCAAAAAGAAAACGACAGAATCGACGGAAAACTGCCGAACAGCCACGCCACCGACTACAAATACACAAAAAAGAAAGAAATGCCGGACTTTTAGCGTCTATAATTCGGGCCGCTCTAAATCTCAATCGCATTCTCATTTTTGGAAAAGTCTATTGCCTTAAAAATCTCAGCCGCTGCTTCCATAATGGTTCCATCTGAATATTCTTTCCTCTGAATTGTCGGGAAAAAATCTTTCAGGGTGTAGCTTTCCTTAAATCCAATTTTTTCGTAGATTTTTCTGGCATTTTTCCAATCTTCATTTACTAAAAGCACGACCTTTTTTATTTCAGGCTGACTTGCACAAAGGGCAGCAAGCGAATTTAAAAAGAATTTCTGGCCAAGCCCCTTTCCCCGATATTCTTTTAAAAGCGCGAAGGAGCTTACATACAAAATCGAACCGTTCGTTTTGTGGGTAAGAGCCGGATTGTGAGAAAGCGAAAATCTTTTTTTCAGTAATTTTTCTGATTTTTCATCTAGATTTGCGAAATCCGGAAGAGAGTCCCATTTTTCAGCGCACAAATATCCGCAGATAAGGGCAGTTTTATTTTTTAAAATCACATCGTCAGAGCAATCCGCAAGAAGCAAAAAGCCTTCCGGAAATATCTTGAGCCTTTTTTCAAAAATGCGTTTTTTTTCCTGAATCTTTGGAATAAAAGACTGTCGCTCAATATTCATAATCTGAAAAATATCAAATGGCTGTGCCGGACAAATAATCATAGGGATATTATAGCAAGAATTCCTCTGATTGTTTATAATTTCCTCTGATTTTTATGGAAAGAATTGATAAAATACTCGCTCATCATGGTTTTGGTTCTCGAAAGGATGTAAAAAAACTGCTCCGTGCAGAAGAAGTCACCGTAAACGGAAAATTTATCTATGACCCGGGATTTTTACTCGACATTGAAAAAGATATTGTAACTGTCGGCGACGAAGAAATTAAATTACAGCGCGATGTCTACATTATGATGAACAAATGTCAGAATGTCGTTTGCGCAAATAAAGATGGAGAACATCAGACAGTTTTTGATTTGCTCGATGAAGGCTTAAAGCACAAATTTTTAGGCGGAGACCTGCACTGTATGGGGCGGCTCGACATCGATACGGAAGGACTTTTAATTCTTACCACAGACGGAAAGCTCACTCACAGGCTTCTTTCTCCAAAAACTCACGCCCCGAAAACCTACGCAGTCGGACTTCGTGACAGCCTTAGCGAAGAAGAAAAACAAAAGTACAGCGAAAAATTTACAAAAGGCTTTTGGGTTGACCGCGAGCAAAATGAAGATGGCTTCACAGCCCAGCCTAGCGAGATTCAGTTTATTGACAACCCCTGGAAAACCCCGAAAGTTGACTGTCTTCTAACAATTTATGAAGGAAAATTTCATCAGGTAAAAAGAATGTTCGCCCAAATGGGAAATGAAGTCCTTTATCTGAAGCGCGTTAAAATGGGAAGCCTGTGCCTTGACGAAAAAATTCCTCTTGGCAGCTACAGGGAACTGACCGAAGAGGAAATTGCACTTCTAAGTGAGTAGCTCAGAATAGCAGGGCTTTTTTTGAATTTTCTCAGCCTTAAATCCTAAATCATCTCTCCTAAATCTCCGATAATCGATATATGCGCATCTTAATTTCATTATGTCTTTTAATTTCATTAAGTTCATGTCTTTCTGCTAAACAAGCCCGCTCTGCAAAAGAAGCGGATTCTATCTACAAGCTTCCAGAGACCTCTTCAGAAAACGGCGGCTCTCCTTCAAATTTTATGCTTGCCGGCAGCGAAAAGGGACTTTATAAAATCAACTCTGCAAAAACGGCAATTCCTCTCTGGACAGGCGGAAAGGTCTCGAAGATTCTCCGCGTGAACGAGGGAGACGATGAGAACCAGAAAATCCGATGGTATCTCCTCACAAATCAAGGAATTGTGACTTCTGATGATTTGGAGAATTTTGAAAACCGAAACGAAGGGCTTCCTTTTCTTACGATTAAGCAATACGACGGAAGCAACACGACTTTTTTAAGACAATGCGCCCAGCTCAAGGATTTATCTGTTCATCCGACAAATCCCTTTATTTTAGTCACGGCAACAAAAGATGATGTTTATATCACTTATGACGGCGGAAAATCCTGGAAATCAATTGGCTCAACCTCGGCCTCAACTTCAGGAATTAAGGCCGTCGCTGTCTGCAATATGAACAGGCCGAACACGGCAAAGCCGGCTGTCACGAACGCTGATGGAAGCGTAACTCCGGCCACTGCCCCGCAGACGGATTTAGTCGTTTTTATGGCTCACACAATTTTTGGATTCTCTTACTGTCTTCCTCTCGCAAAAAAAATTGCCTGGAAGGATTGCAACGGCGGCTTCGACAATATGAAAACTCAGAGTTATCCGGATGAAATCGCTGACATTTTGCCAGTCGTCTTTGCTGATGAAAACGGATTTCCTGTCACGGAGGTTTTTGTCTCTCAAAGCTATCTTCCGAACATTTACAGATTTGACTGGAACAAAAAGCGCGGTGAAAAAATTTATTCTGGAAGCGAGCCTGTAGACACGATTGACAGTCTTTTTTGGGACGGAAAGTGCCTTTTGTTCACTCATCCAGGCGAAGTCAGCGCATATAATCCCGCGACAAAAACACTCGAAGCCCTGCCAGTCGAATATTCAACATGGAAAGGAAATTTTTATCTTCTTGGAAAAAACGACACCCTTTACACAACCTGGCTTCCGAATGAAAATCCGCAGGGAAAGGGCATTACTCTTGGAGAGCTTTGGCTTTTGTATCCTAGCGATGTAAACAACAAATACGCCGAAAAGGCTCTCGACAGAAAGGCTGTTTATGTTCAGGCCCACAAGCTGATGACAGAAAAAGGAATCGCTCAGTACAAAAAAATCATCTCGGACAACAAGCTTGACGCAATGGTCATCGATATGAAAGACGATTACGGCGGAATCAGATTTGAACCGAAAGACCCCTTAATCAGACAGAAGGGCTATATTTCCCGCTACAAAATCGACATCGACACCTTTGTTCCCCAAATGAAAGAACAGGGAATTTATCTCGTTGCCCGAATCGTCACTTTTAAAGATAAAAATCTTGCGACCTACGACAAAAAACAATATGCCGTCTGGGACAAGGCTTTAAATCGCCCATGGATTGGAATCTCTGGCTACGAAAAAGTCAAAGACGAAAACGGAAACGAAACGGGAGCGACTAAAACACTTTATTATGATGAAAACTGGGTTGACCCTTATTCTCAGGAAGTCTGGGAATACAATGTTCACATTGCCCAGGAGTTGATTGCGCGAGGCTTTGATGAAATTCAGTTCGACTACATAAGATTCCCGACGGACGGAAAAAATATGGCAAACGCTCAGTTCCGCTGGAGAAGTGAGGGTATGGATAAAGAGAGTGCGCTTGTTTCATTCCTGCGATATGCCCGGGCAAACATTGACGCTCCCATTGGAATCGACATTTACGGTGCCAACGGCTGGTACAGATCTGGAACTCGAACAGGACAGGATGTTGAGCTTCTTGCTGAATATGTTGATGTCGTCTGCCCGATGTTTTATCCAAGCCATTTTGAGCAGTCATTTTTGAACTATGCGCCTGCCAGCGAGCGGCCTTACCGGGTTTATTATTACGGAACTTACAGAAACACCGTAATCGGCAGAAACAAGCTGATTATTCGTCCGTGGGTTCAGGCATTCTATTTGAATGTCAGCTACGACCGCGCATATTACAACAAAAACTATGTCACACAGCAAGTCTACGGAGTTCGTGACAGCGTAAACCACGGCTATATGTACTGGAACGGAATGTGCCGCTACGACGACATTTCCCCTGATGTAGGCGACTCAAAATACACGGGGCCTTCTTATGAAGCCGACGCGAAATACAGAAAACCAGCTCTTTCAGGCCCGTCAAAGTCGGAAAATCTTTTGATGAACGACAGCGAGGTTCGCACGACAAAAAACGGTGACACTGCAGCCTGGGACACAATCCGAAAGCAGGAAAACCGCGAAGAAAAGAAAGAAAATTCAGGCTTTCCGAAGCTAAGCGATGTCAAAAAACTGTGGCAGGCATACTCGGAAAGCTAGTACTTAAGAAAATAAAGTTATTTCTTCAACTCTTCTACAAATTCAGCGATTCTGTCCAGGGCGACTTTCATCTTGTCAACGGCGGTGGCGTAACAGCAGCGGATATGACCTTCACCGCCAAGACCGAAAACGCTTCCCGGAACAACGGCAACATTGTGCTTCTGGAAAAGCTGGGTGGCGAATTCTTCGCTGGAAATACCGAGAT
>CALGGS010000242.1 GCA_937915735.1 uncultured Treponema sp. | reverse complement strand
AGCCAGCCTTCGCTCTTCACGATGTTCACCGTAGCGTTTGAAACATCGGCGGTTGTCGGCGTGTCCATAACACCCGTTGCTTCTGTGCCACCTGGTGTTACAGTGTTGTCTTCAGATGTTTTTGCTTGTTTTTCTTCCTCAGTTAGATCTGTGGAGCTTTCATGAATTGTAATTTTGATTTCGCTCTTGATAGAGGTATTATTTTTTTCAGTAACTGTTATAGTTGCTTCTCCTGCGCCAACTCCTGTAAGCTCTGCGGTAGTAGCAGTGGTTTTTGTAACACTTGCTATATTGTCATCATCACTCTCCCAAACGAGCTCGTACCCGCTTGCATTTGACGGAGTGATATTTGCAGTCAAAGTAAGCGTGCCGTTTATATAAGTTGCGGACTGACTAGCCGTAATAGAAATCGCTGTAATTTTGCTTTCACCGCCATTTCCGCCAGACGAATCCGCAGAGCAGCCTATCCAGAGCATTGCCAGCACGCCAATTGTGGCGGCCAGTGTCTTTTCCAAAAACTTTTTCACAATATTCCTCCTTTTCCTTTTTGAAAATATGTGATTCTGAAATTTTTACCTTACTTTTTTAATCTATTTATTATAGCGAGTTCGGAAAAATACTTTCAGCCTAGTTTTTGGATTTTACCGACTTTTACAGATGTCTTCCTTCAACGGCTGCGTATTTTGAAAGAATTTTCATCAAATCATCGAATTGTGTCGGCGTTAAGCTCTGCTCTCCGTCACACAAAGCTTTTTCAGGGTTGTTGTGAACCTCAATAATAAGTCCGTCAGCCCCAACCGCGACCGCAGCCTTAGCAAGAGTCGGAACCATCCAGCGGATTCCGCAGGCGTGACTTGGGTCAATAATGACAGGAAGATGCGTTTCTTTTTTAAGGTACGGAACTATGCTCAAATCAAGGCAGTTTCGTGTGTAATTGTCGAATGTACGGATTCCCCGCTCGCAGAGAATTACATTTTCGTTTCCGCTTGCCATAATGTATTCGGCGCTCATCAAAAATTCTTTTACGGTGGCAGAAAGCCCCCTCTTTAACAGAATTGGATTTTTAAGTTTTCCTACCTCTTTTAAAAGGTCAAAATTCTGCATATTCCTGGCTCCAATCTGAATGATGTCAACATCTTCAAAAAGAGGAATCTGATTTATAGCCATAAGCTCCGTGACAATCGGAAGCCCTGTTTCTTTTCTGGCGATTTTAAGAAGCTCCAGTCCTTCCGCCCCGAGGCCTTGGAATGAATAAGGCGAAGTCCTTGGTTTGAAGGCTCCTCCCCTGAGGAATCTTGCCCCGCTTTTTTTTACAGCCTTTGCAACCTCAACGACTTGCTCCTCTGTCTCCACCGAGCAAGGACCTGCCATAATGGCACAGGTTTTTCCGTCCCCGATGTCCGCCCCCAATCTGTCATTGTCGCCAGCCCTGTCATTGTCGCCAGCCCCGTCATTGTCGGCCTTGAGCCGACAATCTCTTCTCACTGAAATCACCGTGTCTTGCGGGTGAAAACTTCGGCTTGCCTGTTTGTAGGGCGCCTTTACCCTCTGCGCGCTTTCAACGATTTCATTTGCCAAAAGCTCTTCTGGCGTAATTCTGCTTGTGTCGCCAATCAGACCCAAAATCGTGACATCACTTCCCTTTGACTCGTGAATGTCAAGACCGCGAGATTTCAGATTCTTTTTTAAATCCTCGACTTTTTGAGCTTCCGCTCCGTTTTTTAATACGATAATCATAAAAATAACTCCTTAGGCATAAAAAAAGGGCTTCCGATGTTAGTCGAAAGCCCTGTAATTGCCAGATTTAAATTCGCAACTTTACGCATTAACTCGCGCGTAAGACTTTCGACAGACACGGATAAAATCGAGAAAAATAAAAATAGCTATAATAAGAGTAAGAGAGCATAGCCATTTGAGAAATTTTTCCTGTCGCGTCAAAAGTGTTGCGATTCATAGGCAAAGTTTTATGCTTTTTGAGATTTTTTGTCAAGTGCAAAGCTACGGCTATTTTTGCCAGATTTCACTTATTGCTTCTCCGCCGTCGGCAAAGTGTGCGATTACGCAGTAACATTCGCCTTCGCAAATTTCTTCCGCGGGAATTGTGTATTTTTGGGCGAGCCGGACTGTTGAAAAATCAAGAAGGCTTTCCCCGACAGATTTTTTATAGCAAAGCCATTCAGCTGGTGACCAGTCCTTACATTCTTCATAAGATTTATCTGTTACGAGCGTATGAACAAAAACTAAGCTGTCACTTTGAATCGCAACGCTTTCTTTTGAAGAGCCGTTTGCCAGCAATAAGTCGTATTTTCCGCTTGAAGGGGAGCCTGTGTAGAAAACTTTGGGAATGGAATAAGCGTTTGAATACAGGGTTATAATTTTTACAAAAGAATCTTCTGGAATAGTAAACTTATTCAAATTTAGTTTGTAGATTGTGCCTCCGTTTTCGCCAGTTGAACTTGCTTTAGAGCATTTCGCATAAGAGTCGCTGCCGTTTTCCCATTTTCCCGAATCACTAAAAGCGTAAAGAAAGACATTCTGCCCATAATTCTGAATTTCATCAGTTTCAAAGACTTCATCACTTACAAGCTGATAAGTTCCGGAGTCATTTATTAAACTTGAATAAGTGCCAGAATAGTCCAGCTGATATTTGAGATTTTTTGTTACAGAATTTCCTGCCTTATCAGTCGCCGTATAATAAAAAAGATTTTCGCCCTTATCAAAATAATAAAGTGGAATTTCTAGCGAAAAACCCGTCTCCTCACTCATGTAAAATTCAGTTTTTCCGTTTAAAAGAATCGTGCAGCTTTCGGGGCCTGTTCCTTTATCAGTAAGATTTAAAGTCAGGTATTCAAAACCGTTTCTCTGATAAGCCAATGTTGGAGTTATAGAGTCATAATCTGCGCCT
>CALGGS010000241.1 GCA_937915735.1 uncultured Treponema sp. | reverse complement strand
CGATGCAGCCGTCCGGTGTCAGCTCGATGATGCGGTTCGCGACCGTCTCCGTCAGCTGGTGATCGTGGCTGTAGAACAGGATGTTGTACGGGAACGCGCTCATGCCGTTGTTCAGCGCGGCGATGCTCTCCAGATCCAGGTGGTTCGTCGGCTGGTCGAGCATCAGGACGTTCGAGCCCTCCAGCATCATTTTGGACAGCATGCAGCGCACCTTTTCGCCGCCGGAGAGGACCTTGACGGACTTGTAGACCTCGTCGCCGGAGAAGAGCATCCGGCCGAGGAAGGTGCGCAGATAGCTCTCGCGCTTGTCGGCGGAGAACTGCCGCATCCAGTCGATCAGATTCTCGTCGTGCCCGGCGAAGAAGTGCTCGTGGTTCTTCGGGAAATAGCTCTGCGTGGTGCTGACGCCCCACTTGATCGTGCCCTCGTCGGGCTCGAGCTCCCCGGCGAGGAGCCGGAAGAAGGTGGTGACGGCGATCTCGTTCGCGCCGAGCAGGGCGATCTTGTCGTCGCGGTTCATCGTGAAGGAGACGTTGTTGATGAGCTTCACGCCGTCGACGGTTTTGCTGACGCCCTCGACGAACAGGCGGTCCTTGCCCGGCTCCCGCTCGGCCTTGAAGCCGACCCAGGGGTAGCGCCGCGAGGAGGCGGGCAGCTCGTAGACCGTCAGCTTGTCCAGCAGTTTCCTTCTGCTGGTCGCCTGGCGGGACTTCGACTTGTTCGCGGAGAAGCGGGAGATGAAGCTCTGCAGCTCCTCGATCTTCTCCTGCGCCTTGCGGTTCTGGTCGCGCATCAGCTTCTGCATGAGCTGGCTGGACTCATACCAGAAGTCGTAGTTGCCGACGTACATCTTGATCTTGCCGTAGTCGATGTCGACGATGTGGGTGCAGATGTTGTTCAGAAAATAGCGGTCGTGGCTGACGACGAGCACGGTGCCGTCGTAATCCAGCAGGAAGTTCTCCAGCCAGACCACGCTGTTGAGATCGAGGTTGTTCGTCGGCTCGTCCAGCAGGATGATGTCCGGCTGGCCGAACAGCGCCTGCGCCAGCAGGACCTTGACCTTCTGCCGCGGGTCCATCGAGGCCATCTGCGTCTGGTGCAGCTCCACGGGGATGCCCAGCCCCTGCAGCAGCCTTGCCGCGTCGCTCTCGGCCTCCCAGCCGCCCAGCTCGGCGTACTGCTCCTCCAGCTCCGCCGAGGCGCGGACAGCTCCCGGAACATCGCCGTTTTCCAGGCACAATGGCGACAGGTGCATTTGCAATAATTCTTGGTATTTTTGGATTTTATGTATTTATTGCTTTATCTTACGCTTTAGTGGTAACTTGACTTTTGGCTAAACTCACATTATTCATCTGAACATTCTGCTTTGGTATATTATCAGTCTGTGAATAACTTGTGGTAACATTTGCTTTCTGTCCATTGACTGGAACTGTATATGCAGAACTGCATTTCTTGGATTTATCAGCGTTTGAAAATAAAACAAGTATTCCTTACAACTCTTGCTGCTGGTGCATTGCTCTTCGCTTCGTGTACATTGTTTCACGACAGCGACAGCGACAACCCAAGTCCGGCAGGAAAACCAACTATTAAACTTTCTGTCGCTTCGATTGCGGGGCGTACGGCACTTCCTGAAGTGTCAAATGAAAACATAACATCATATACTCTTAAGGGGGTGCCAAGTGGAAACATAAGCAAAACTTGGACAGACAGTTATGGAAAGACATATCAGGCTTCTGCTGGCATTACATGGACAAAAAATGCTTCCGGCTCGACAACTCTTACTACGGCAAACAGTTCTGCACTTGTAACGATGCTGGCAGATGAAATCGGTATTGCGGCCGGTGAGTGGACTTTCACCCTTACCGCAGAGCGAGCTGCTTCTGGTTCTGCGGCGGCTACTTATGTTTGTACAAACAAGGTTACTGTCGGTTTGGGTCAAAACAAAGTTCAGTTCAGTCTTGCATTGTCAAGCATAAGCTATGGAAATGCTACCGGCATTCTTGATATTACGGTGAATTTTGAAGAGACTGTTACGGCAAAACTCTTGACCGCGCAACTTTATAAGGTAACGGGAAACACTTACATTTCTGAAACCAATAAAATTCTTACCGGTAAGACTCAATCTGGAGTAATTCTTACAGATTCTTCTAACGGTGCGTATGCCTATTCTTCACTTGCGGGGGCTGGTGCTGCTCCTAGTGAAGTTGTGCTTGCCACTGCCACTGAAACAACTTTTGTAAATAACACAAATCATCATTTCACGGTGAGCGGGCTTGCGGCTGGTGAATACTACGCGGTTTTCACATTCTACGATGATACGGCTAAGACAAATGTTCTTGCCACATGGCGTGAAGCGGCTTTTGTCACAGAACTTGGAGCTATTTCTACCATAAATGTAAAGGATTTGGACGGCACTTCGGAAATCGTGTATTTGAAGTTGCTCAATGAAGTTCCTGCGGCCACAGGCTCAACTGCGACATTTAAAGCCTATGCAATCGATTCAAGTGATTATGCTTCTGGAATCACAAATCCTTCAAACCGAACGGCATATTCCCGAAGCTCTGAATTCACTCTTGCGGCTCCAGAGTTCAATACAAGCACTTATGCGTTCTGGCGTTGGATTGAAGTCAACTATTCTTCTTACAATGAAGAAACGAAAGCATATTCAGTGACTTTTGGAAGTGAAATCAAAACGCACAAAGCCGGACAGATTGGAACAAAATACTATGTGGCTCAGTTCTTTGATGCTGATGCTTACAAGCAGATTGACCACATCACGCTTACGGACACGAGCGGTACAACTGCTACGGTTATTTCTGGCACAGATGTGACCGCAACAACTGCTGTCGGTCACACAATCAAGGCTACGGCTTACACGGATACGGATGAAACTAATTCTGCTTTCAAATCTGATGTTACATGGGTTTGGCAATACGAAAGTGGAACAGACACTTGGGCTGATATTGGCACCATTTCTTCTTCTAGCACAAGCACAACTGATGATTTGACGGTGGAAACTGACAATTCGTTTGTCAGAACTTCTTCGCTCAAAATCCGGCCTGCTTATGCAGAGAAAAAATTGCGTGTATATGCAATCCAGACTTACAATGTCAAAGAAGAAAACAACACCACGACAGTAACAAAGAATGGCGATAGCCCCGTTGAGGGAGAAACACCTGTTATTGCGACGGCACAGAGCGTGGCAAAAGGTACGCTTGAGCTTTCAAGTGCAAAACTTTCTTACACCCCGGTCGCGGTAATCGGAACTGCGCTTGAAGTGAGCGGATTCAAACTTGAGGCAGGTGAAGTGCGGGATGCTGTTGCCACAGGCTGGGTTTATGCCGATGCAAGCGAGACTACAACGGCAATTTCTGATACATTCGCTGAATCTTTCCCTGTCAATGCACAAGCTGGAGATACAACGATTGTTCTTGCTCCAAGCACAGGCTCAGGCGGCAATTTAAAGACCGCCGTCGCTCCGTATTCTTCGGGATTGACAAAACTGCCCCTCACTTTCAGCGTGGCAGGATATAATGACCTCGTGTTTGAAGGCGACACCGTTTATGGAACAGAGGTAACTTCTAATTCTGACCGCCCGACA
>CALGGS010000240.1 GCA_937915735.1 uncultured Treponema sp. | reverse complement strand
TTAAATTCTATTCCGCAATTTTAAAAATTTTTCAATTTTGCGGAATAAGACTTTGCAAAAATTCCCAAATATCACTGTCCACACAAAGGCTCTGCTTTTCAATTTCCCGGGGAACTACTGCTTCTCCTTTGTTAATGCAGATGTATTTTGCTTTCGGGTTTGCATAGGTCATCTTCCAGAAAGGATATTTGATAATGACCGGAGTATTACCGCCAACGCCAAGCTCCAGATAAACAATCTTTCCGTCTTTATTTTCATTCAGAAAATCTTCATAACGGCTAGCTGCATTATTCCAGCCTTCATCTTCCACAAAAGTATCGTCACAGCGCAGGTTCATTGTCATGGGCTTTCCGCAGACAGGACAGCGGGGAACCAGTTCAGACGGAACAGTCATTTTTATTCCTTCAAATCCATTTTTCGGAAGTTCCAGACCACCATCATCCTGAATTACAAAGCCCTGTTCCCTGAGCATTTTTTCTACAAAAAGCTGGTTGTCATAAGTTTTCTTGTGACAGGGCTGAGAGCACTGCCAGAGCCCGTAATCACCCTGAGTGTAGAAAAGACGAGCTTTATCAAAGCCCGCCTTCTGAAAGCAATGGTCCACATTGGTCGTAAGGACAAAATAGTTTTTATCCTTAACAAACTCCAAAAGTTTTTCATAGACAGGCAAAGGGGCTTTTACAAAACGGTTCAAATAAATCTGCCGGCTCCAATAGGCCCAGTTTTCTTCCAGACTTTCAAAAGCCGTAAAGCCGCCTGAGTACATGTCGTGAAAGCCGTACTTCTTTTCAAAATCAGCAAAATATTTTTTGAAGCGCTCGCCGCTATAGGCAAAGCCTGCAGAAGTAGAAAGCCCGGCTCCAGCACCGATGAGGATTGACTCTGCGTTTTGTAAAATTGATTTGATGTTTTCCATAAGAACCTCCTTGATTTTGACCATGCGTTAGGGATTGTAGCACCTTTAGTCCCGAACGAAGTGAGGGATGAGCCGCGCAAGACGGCGAAGTGCGAAAAGCCCGACGGCGCGAGTTTGCAGCGCAAACTCGTGAAGTGAGCGTAGCGAACGGCGAACGCCCGAATTCATTTTCCTTTAAAACTTAAAAAAAACAGGCTTAGAAAAATCTTTATTCTCTTCAAGTCCCTTAACATGACCAAGATTGTTCAGACTGCCGGAAATCTCAGAAAGATAGAAAACCTTGAACAGAGGATGATTTGCATCATTTTTGTACAGCTGGCGAACTATGGAAGATTTTTCCATAATCATTTTCTTAACCGTAAGATTTTCTTCAAAGACAACCCTTGCACTCATGCGAATCCAGGCTGTATCAATTTCATTCTCCATAAGACGGGAGCCACAAAGGTCAATATAAGGATTCACAGAAAGCTCCTTGAACATATCCTTCTGGCTGTTTGTGCAAAACGTCGCAAGCTTTCGCTTGCTTACCGAGTTTTTGCAAGCAAAAACTCGCAGGATTAAAATGCGAGTTTGCGTAGCAAACTCGTTAAGTTCGCCAACGGCGAACGACGTCTACCGTCCAGCCCAATAGTTGCCAGATACTGTAAGCCTACTTTATCAAGATATTCTGCAATTTCTGTAACTGTCATTCGTGGCTCCTTTTAAATTATTTTCCAGGGAAAAACATTCCAGCCGACATATCAAGATAGTTCAGACCTGAATATTTTGGATATGCTGACTGCACTGCCGCCTTAAAGCCAGCAGCATCAACATTTTTGATTGCGATGTTTTTAAGCCCTTTAAGGTATTCTATCTTCATTTTAACATCATCCAGATTTTCTACAACATAATGGCTTGTCAGAACGAGTCCGATTTTTTTCTGGATATAAGATTCCAGAACGGAAATGAGCGCGTCGGCATGGGCAGCTCCTGCGACAATTGAATGAACATCGTGGCCCAGCATGTGAGTATAAACCACATTGATTTCAGGAATGAAGATGTCGAAGGCTTCCTGAGTGCGGGTAATTTTCATTTCCACACCGCAAAGGGTCAGGCTGTCACATTCAATAAAATCCGTAGTCGTATAGATTGATTTATCGAAAGCTTCCCCAAATGCTCCCGCGAAGTTTGAAACAAGCCCTGCCCCGCCACCGTTGTGATTGTAGTCGTCGGCGTTTTTTGTCGAGTAGACCTTGCTTCCCTTCATAAAAGAAGCGCCAGCCCCGTGATAAGCGATGACAGCTCCTTCATATTTCAAGCCTTTGTCGGAAATGTATTTTTCCAGCTCCTTGATGTTGTCAAAAAAGCATGGGGATTCAATCATAAAGCAGCTGCCAGCTTTTTCCACCAGAAAACATTCGTCCGAAATCAAGTCATTAGTCTTGAATGCGTGAAGCTTGATTGAACCAAAATCATAGATTTCCATTACGCCCTTTGAAAGCTGAACTGATGTGAACTGTGTCTTTTCCATAAAATTACCTCGTTAAGTAGTTATAGCTGCCTCTAAAAACTTCAGTTTTTAGAGGCAACCTAAGAAACGCGATGTTTTAACTCTTGCTATTTTCAAGAGTTAAAACTCGTCGGATTCGCAAAAAATTCGCAAAAGGCGATTTTTTTGCGAAACCATTATCTTAAAAGCAGGTGATCAGGCTGATTAAAAGATGTGTTTTACTGCGTGTTGTAACTTAATATTTACAGCCTACAATCAATATAGCGTTGTAATTTATAAATGTCAATAGATATGCAATCTCTAAAAATTTCAATTTTTTAGAGATTACCTTGAAAATGCGATGTTTTAATTCCTGCAATTTTCAGGAATTAAAACTCGATAATATCTATAAATAATCGTTGCATACGATTATTTATAGATATTAATGTTTTTTATTTTTTACAACAAAAATGATAGCGAAAAGAAAAGCTCTTGTTTTTTAGTGAATAGTATGTGATAATTATGTGAAATCTGTGTGATAACTATATGAAAATCACATATAAGCGAGGTATATTATGGCAAATTTAACAATCACTTTGGACGA
>CALGGS010000239.1 GCA_937915735.1 uncultured Treponema sp. | reverse complement strand
CAGTAACCGTGATCCATGTTGAACCGAATACTGTTATTGCTACAAAAACACAGGATAAACATGGCTATAGTGCTGTTGTTCTTGGACTTGAAGATTTGAAAGAGTCAAAGGTCAATAAGGCTTACAAAGGTCAGTTTCCTGAGAATGTTTCGCCGAAGCGTCATCTGAAAGAATTCAGAGACTTCGAGAAAGAAGTTGCAGTTGGAGACCAGATTGGTCTTGAATTGTTTGAAAAAACTGCATTCCTTGATGTTACAGCAACTTCAAAAGGTAAGGGATTCCAGGGCGTTATGAAACGCTGGGGCTTCCATGGTGGTCGTGCGTCACACGGTTCAAAATTCCATCGTGAAGCTGGTGGTACAGGAAATTGTACTACACCGGGACACAGCATGAAAAATATCAAAATGGCTGGTCGAATGGGATCTGAAAGAGTTACGGTACAGAACCTTAAAATCGTCAAAATTGATCCGGAACTCAAAGTTGTGTTGGTTCGTGGGGCTGTCCCAGGAAATAAAAACTGCACGCTGATTATCAAGTCTGCGGTAAAGAAATAATCGAGGGAATTAGTACAGATGGAAAAGAAAGTCTATTCAATCGATGGTAAAGAGCTCCGCACAATTAATCTTGATGATAAAGTGTTCGGGCTAGATGTAAACGAGGATGTCATTTACTATGCCATCACAAATGAATTAGCAAATAAGCGCGTTGGAACAGCTTGTACAAAAACTCGTGCTGAAGTTCATGGTTCAAATGCTAAACCATACAAGCAGAAGGGTACAGGACATGCTCGTCGCGGTGATAAGAAGTCTCCGATTAACGTTGGTGGCGGTACAATTTTTGGACCTAAACCTCGTGATTTCAGCTATTCAATCCCAAAAAAAGCAAAACGCTATGCTATGAAATCTATTTTGAGCCTTCAGGCTCAGGCAGACAGACTTACTGTTGTTGAGGATTTCACGATTGAAAGTGGAAAAACAAAGGATTTGATTAAAGTCCTTAGTAATTTTGCTAAAAACGAGCGCACAGTCGTAATTTTGAAAGATGATGATAAGAAAATTAAGCAGGCTGGAAGAAATATTCCTAACTTGCATTTCTTGTCTTATAATCGTCTGCGAGCTCATGATCTTTTCTACGGTAGAAAAGTTATTGTGCTTGAAAGTGCAGCAAAGAATCTTTCAGAATTCTATAAAGTTGAAGAGACTGTAACGGAGGCTAAATAATGATCGATATGCATGATGTTCTTATTGAGCCTGTGCTTTCTGAAAGTGCTACAGCTTTGCGTGAGCAGAATAAGTATGTATTCAGAGTGGCAACTAATGCATCTAAGCTTCAGGTTAAAGATGCAGTGGCAAAGCTCTTCAATGTAAAGGTTGTTAATTGTACAACTATTAATGTTCGTGGCAAGGAAAAGCGGGTTCGTGGAAAACCTGGTAGAACTGCCAGCTGGAAGAAGGCTATTGTACGCCTTGCTCCTGGCGAAACCATTAAGGTATTCGAGGGCGTTTAAGCCTTCGTTAGATTAAGGGGAACCAGATGGCTCTTAAAGTTTTTAAACCTTACTCTGCGGGTACACGTACGCGCATTGATTTGGTAAGAGAAGAACTGACAACAGATAAACCCGAAAAATCACTGGTATCAGGTCTTAAATCGAATGCAGGTCGCAACTCTGCTGGTCGTATTACGGTTCGACATCAGGGTGGTGGTCATAAACGAAAGTATCGCGTAATTGATTTTAAACGCAACAAACACGGTATTCCTGGAACAGTCAAGTCTATTGAGTATGATCCGAACCGAAGTGCTAATATTGCTTTGGTCGCTTACGCTGACGGTGAAAAGCGCTACATTATTGCTCCTAAAGGACTTATTGTAGGTCAGAAAATTATGGCTGGTGAAAATGCACTTCCAACAGTTGGAAATGCACTTCCTCTTGAAGCAATTCCTGCAGGTTTCACAATTCATAATATCGAACTTACATTAGGCCGCGGTGGACAGCTTGTTCGTTCTGCAGGTGCTGGTGCAACTGTTCAGGGTAAAGATGGTGAGTATGTAATTGTTCGTCTTCCTTCCGGTGAAACACGCCGAATCCATGGCAAATGTTATGCGACAATCGGTATCGTTGGTAATGAGGAGCGAATGAATGCTCAGCTCGGAAAAGCTGGTCGAAAGCGATGGCTTGGTATTCGTCCAACAGTTCGTGGTATGGCAATGAACCCAGTCGATCATCCGCTTGGTGGTGGTGAAGGCGCTGGTAAAGGACATGTTCCTGTTACTCCTTGGGGTCAGCCATGTAGAGGTTATAAAACCCGCAACAAGAGAAAGACTTCAAGTCGGTTCATTATTTCTCGCCGAAAGAAGTAGTTGCATAGGAGTTAACGGTGTCAAGATCTGTTAAAAAAGGACCTTT
>CALGGS010000238.1 GCA_937915735.1 uncultured Treponema sp. | reverse complement strand
TAATGCTACTAATGCTACTAATGCTACTAATGCTACTAATGCTACTAATGCTACTAATGTCTCTGACGGTTCATTGTCTACAATGACAACGGACGCAACAAAAAGTTCTGAGATTGCTATTCATTCTTCTGACTGGACTGATTCAACTTCTACATCAGGTTTCGGTATTATGAAGAATGGGGATGCTTATTTTAATAATGGAACTTTTAGAGGAACACTTTGCTTGAAAGTATATACAAAAATTCCAGACGATTTAGCAGATGGAACGATATTTCTTTATAACAAGGATTAAAGTATGGGAAAAGGAATTATAAGTAATAAAAGACTATGTGTTAGATATACAAAATTTAAAAGTGATGATTTATATACGAGGCAATTCATTTTATTTAATACTGCCGATTATTTTACAGCTGATATATGTATATGCGTAATTATAGACAATACGCCTTATTATACGCCAGCTTTGTCTTTATCTTCTTCTAAAAATATCCCAGACGATTCAATAGTTTTTAAATTCAATAATTTATATGTATTTCCGAATGTGGACAGAATGTTTTCTTCAAAACTTTATTTAAATGTAAATGTGCATCAAGGCTCTTCTATTGGATTATATCACACTATGTATTTAACTTTAGGTTTTGGAGGAAATACAATAGGATTGAATTATAAAATTTCATGGAAAGAAACAGCTACCACTGCATATACTTCACAATACTTTGGTGATTTTGAATGGTCAATTACTAACAGTGGAATAGTTAAAACTTGCTCAATATATGACCACTCCTCAATTCCAGTAAAAGATGTAGCCGTTGAAATAACTTGTGAATGTGCAAATAGTACCGAAGTAGCAAATTTCACAATAAATGGATATTATGATTATCAGAGTGAGTTCGAATTTAGCTTACTTGAATAACAAAGCAATTAAAATTATTAAAAGTCGCTGCAAATGAATTTTTAGTTTTTTTTATCGAAATGATTCCGCTCGTTACTGAATTGGTTCCGCCAGTGGCAGTAGTTTCATTTTTTAAAACAGTAATTTCAGAGTTTCCTATATTGCTTACTTGAATTTCAAAATAACAATTACTTGTTAAAGAAGAAGTTTCATCTTCTGAAATCAATTTTACATCAGAAAAAATATTATACATTGAATATGTAAATCCTGAAGCGTTTTCATAGCAAAATCTGATTTCATCTCCGTTTTCATCATAATACCCATAAATGTGATATGTTACAGGCTCTATTTTCTCGCTTTCATCAGCCGTATTCACTTCGCTACACGCTCCCAAGAAGAATATACCACAGATGATAAACAAAATAAACAGTGAATTACGACATCGCATATAATTTTCTCCTGCAAGTGATTCTATCACATTATTTTAAGAAATCTACAATGCGGAAATATAGTATCAGAATTTCGTATATTCGATAATGACAGATTTTATAAAGTCTTGTATAATCAGAATATAAATATAGGAGAAAAGCTGAAAGAGTAAACTTCTTGACTTAAAAGAACTGACATCTAACGAAATATCAGATAATGATAATCTTCTTGTCCGTGATAATTCAGAGGAAGAAGATAAATATGCAACTCTCTCTACTGTAAACAGCATAGAAAAAAATCGTGCAATGTCTGCAGAAAGCACATTGCAAGCAAACATAGACTCTGAATCTTCCGCCAGGCAATCAGCCGACACTGCGCTGGCAAATGCAAAGCAAGATAAGCAGTTATCATCGTCAATCAGTATTGACGGAGCAAGCGCTGGCACTGTAGAAGTCGCACTATCTACATTAAATGCAAAAAAAGCGAATAATACAAGTGCAGTTGGCAGTTTTACGCTCTCAATTGATTCATCAACTTATGTAATCTCTCTGCAAGCTAAAAATATAAATGGAGATAACCTTGGCTCTGTGCAAATCATAGATTTACCGTTAGAATCTGTCGTAATTAGTGGTAGCTATGATTCAGAGTCTAAAAAAATTATACTTACACTGAAAAATGGCTCACAAATAGAATTTTCAGTAGCCGATTTGATTAACGGCCTACAGCCTGAAATCACCGGTGCCGCAACCTCTATCACAGAAGATAATCTGACTGTGAGCAAAGCCCTTGTATCAGACGCGAACGGCAAGGTTGCCGCAAGTGCAGTTACCGCCACGGAACTCAGTCAGCTCTCAGGCATCACCAGCAATGTTCAGGAGCAGTTAGATAACAGCATTCATTACTGTACCGTGCTGCCTTCCGTCCCGGAGAACAGGGTTTACGGAACGAAGGAGACAGACTCGTTCAGCGGTGCAGTAAAAAAGCTTGCCTTGACATATTTTGAGCTTTCAAATGGCACTTATGTGCCTAAAAAGCAGGTAAAGTCAACATCTCTTAATATCGGCTCTGAGAGTTCCGTTAATGTGACTACAATTTCCTCTGATTTTACGAGTATAAACGGAAGCATAACGGTTACAGACTCGACGGCTGTTAGCGGAACTGTCACCGTCGTAAGGATGTATGCTGGTGACACGACTAATTGCGCTTACTATCCGTTCGGAAGCGGGGACGGCGGAAACGGAGGAATGACAGTCGAGTGTACCGGGGCTGACCGCAGCTATCCGCTTATGTTCTACGACACTACGGGCGGGACAGGATATGTGTCTTGTTGCTGCCCGATAAGTTATAACCCGTCCAGCGGAATGCTCAATGTAAATGTTCTTGGTATTACTGGCGACGTCATTGTATTTGGCGCACAATATGACACTTACTGCTCTTCGCTAGGGGTTGCCCACGACCAGATTGTTTCCAGTGTGACAAACGGCGAACAAACTGTGGAAAAATGCATCGTTGCCTGTTACACAACTGAGACCGTATGTGGGTGCTGTTGCGGAACTTGCTTTGAAAATCGTCGCTTAATAGATATATTCTGCGTTCATAGTTGTGTGTGCATGTGTGGGTGTGACCCTGAATCTAACACCATATATTGCGTGAGCAATACGGTATATCAAGAGCCTAGATGTGCGGGAATATGGTATTGTGACAATCTTACTTGTAAATGTCAGGAAATACGGCTTGCAAGTGCAGGCATAGGATATACGGCTAGCTGCCACGACTTCTCTGGAAATATATTAGTTAGAGGCTGTTTGCATGACCTTTGCGGTTGTGCTTACGCGAAGGTCTGCGACATAGGGACTTCTTTAAAAACGGAATGCGCAGACACGGTAAAGAGCAACAGCCTTACAGAAGATACGGTCTACAACTTGGCATTATGGTGCGCTACTTCTGACGGAAACTACAACAGTATGGGATTCAGTGGCGGACGAAGCATTACTTATAATCCTTATA
>CALGGS010000237.1 GCA_937915735.1 uncultured Treponema sp. | reverse complement strand
TCCTTTGCGGCTTTTTTTTCTGCGCGAATTTTTGCCTTTTCCTTACGGTCTTTTTCGATGAATTTCAGGGAGTCGTCAAGGCCAGCCAAAACCTTCTGCATATCCTCGGCGAAAATTGAAATCTGGTGTCGGTCAAAATCAGCACCATCGCCTTTTTTGCTTTCTACAATCTGTAAAAAAACATCGCCAGCCCTGTTCTCCTTGACATTGAAAAAATACGAGCGATTATCCAACAAAACCTGTGTGGTAAAAAGTTCTCCGCGAATGCCCATTTTGACCCTTCCTTAGTAAATGTGATATTGAATTGTACGCAATTTATAACATTTTTTGCGTTTTGTTGCAAGAGTTACAAAAGGAGTGAAAAATCATTCAAACCAATAGCTTGAAACGGGATAAAGCTTCCGTCTCATAAAGTAATCAACCGTGTCCTCGTAGCCCTTTTGAATCAGAAGCCTTATCCTGGAATTGCTGAAATTCGCAGTGCCGTCAACCAGGCTTTCAAAGGTACTGTCTCCGTCCAAATCTATGCTTGGGAAAAACTCGATTATGTTAATTTTGTCGTAATCCTTAGCGCTTATTCTCCGCGAAACATGCTTCTGGTCAGAAAGATAAACTACGATTATATTTTTAATTTCAGGATAACCTTCGATAACCGGCTTAATCGGAATATTATCCCCTCCAATCGACTCCTCCCCGCCATCTGAATAATAGTGTCCGCCATCCCCATCATCTACAAAAACGGAATCACAAATGACAGGAAATGCCGAAGTTGCGAGAAGCTTTGATTTTATTTCATCAAAGGAATCATTGTTCAGCTCAAAATAATATGCGTGTCTTCCAATCGAAGAGCCATTGAGCTTTGAGTCTATGAATTTTAAGAGTTTCAGCCTGTCCCTGACTGCCGTAACATAAACCTGAGCATAGGAGTCCTTAATATTTTCGAGAGGAACAGAATCTAAAATTTCAGAAAGACCTTCCTGAGATATGAGCTTTTGGTCTTTCGTAAGCTTTGAGGGAACCTCGTTGAGCCAGATTTTTTCGGCATTTTCAAGGCTCTCACATGCAAAAAGAGCCGCATTCAAGCCACCAGCACTCGTTCCGGAAATTACACTCACCTTCTGAGCTATTCCGTATTCTTTAAGGGCTTTCCAAACTCCCACTTGATAGGCTCCCTTTCCGCCACCGCCAGAAAGAACCAGGGCATATTCCTCTGAAAAAACAATGTCAAAAACTAAGAGAAAAACCACGGAAAGAAAAACTTTTTTCGCGCTCATTTTTGCTTTTCTCCCTGCATTTTGTAAAAAAGATTTTCAGACGCCTTAATATCCGTAAATTTATTTGATACTAAATGAAATTCGCCGTTCTCACGAAGAGAAAAAGAATCCCTCCGAATCAGAAAAAAATTCAAATTTATGGCGACCAAATTTTCAGGAATTAAGATTTCCTGCCTTGAAAAGATTTTTTCGCCCCCGTCGCTGTCGTCTATAAAAAATTTCCGTCCTTTCTGAGTGCCGTTCTCATCAGAATCTGGTAAAATTTCAGTTTTTTCGGAAGTGGAATAAATAACCGAAGCAAGGGAAAACCTCTTCTGCCATAAATCAGACATATCCATGTCATTTTCAGAAGCAAATTTTTTCCATTTTTCGGTGTCGTTAGCCTTTGCATAGGAAATCCTGAGATATTTTTTGCCGTCAATTTCAACAGGATAAACATACTCGCTCGTTGAAGAAACCCAAATTCCGTAAAGCTCATCAAGATTTTGCGCAGAACGCCATCTGTCCCCCGTCAAATTCGTAGAAAGGCAGGAGACCAGCAGGAAGCATACAGGCAAGAGAAAAGTCGGGACTGATAAAAAAAATTTTACCCCAGATTTCACAGATTACCACTGACTATTTTGTCATACTGCCTCAGTCTTTTTTCATTCTTCGCTTTCGCCGCCTTTACAAGAAGCTTTTCCTTTTCAAAAGTGATGTCGACTTCCCCGCTCTCGTTAAGTTTTCCTGCAAGAATTAAATTCGCAAGCTGGTCTTCGATTTCGTTCTGAATAAGCCGTCTCATAGGTCGGGCGCCCATGCTTGGTTCATACCCGTGATCAAGAAGATAGTCACGGGCCTTTGCCTTTATGTTAAGGTGAATATTTTTTTCGGAAAGACGGCTTTCAAGCTCAGCAATCTGAATGTCAAGGATTTTTGAGATTTCATCTCGCTTCAGAGGATTGAAGACTACGATGTCGTCAATTCGGTTTATAAGCTCCGGCGCCATAATCCGCTTAAGCTCTTCCATGGCGTTGGCCTTGATTTCTTGTGGCGGCAAAAATCCGTCATCAAGCTGGGCAAAGCCTAGCTTTTTGTCAGCGGTGATTGAACGGGCACCTGCGTTGCTCGTCATAATTATAACAGTGTTACGAAAATTTACCGTGTGACCAAGATTATCGCTAAGCTCGCCTTCCTCAAGAACCTGAAGGAGAAGATTAAAAACCTCGTTGTGGGCCTTTTCGATTTCGTCAAAGAGAACCACGGAATACGGCTTCTGAAGAACCTTGTTGGTGAGCATTCCGCCCTCTTCGTAGCCCACATAGCCTGGAGCAGAACCAACGAGCCGGCTTGAAGTGTGCTTTTCCATAAAATCGGACATGTCGATTCTGATTAAAGCGTCTTCTGTTCCAAAAAGGAATTTTGCCATAGCCTTCGCAAGCTGAGTTTTTCCCACACCCGTAGGTCCCAAAAAGATAAACGAGCCTAACGGTCTGTTCGGAGAAGAAACTCCGGCACGGCTCCGGCGAATCGCGCTGGAAAGATATTTTACGGCCTCGTCCTGACCGATGACATCCTTGTGTATTTCTTTTTCCATGTCGAGAAGCCGCCCGGCTTCATTTGAGTCCAACTGCCCCGCAGGAATTCCCGTCATTTCAGAGATGATTTGAGCAATATCAGAGACGGTGACATGCTTTCTGACTGTAACAGCGTTATTTTTCCAGTAATTGTTAAAATCGTCGAGCTTTTGCTTTAGCTCCCGGACTTTATCACGGATCTCGGCAGCCCGCTCATAATCCTGATTCTGAACCAGCCCCTCTTTTTCGTGACTCAAGTCCTCGATAGATTTTTCAAGCTCCGCAAGCTCTGCCGGCCGGCTTTCAGAAGCGATTTTTTTTGCGCTTCCCGCCTCGTCGAGCAAATCAATAGCCTTATCCGGCTGATATTTTTCTGGAATGTAGCGGCTTGAAAGCTTTACGATTGCCTCGATTGTGCCTTCATCGTATGTAACATTGTGATATTCCTCGTATTTGCCCTTTAAGCCGTTAAGAATCTGGATTGTATCCTCTGTGCCAGGCTCTTCAATTTTTACAAGCTGGAAGCGACGGGCCAAAGCAGAGTCCTTTTCGATATGACGCCGGTACTCCTTGTAAGTAGTGGCTCCGACAAGCTGCAGCTCTCCACGGGAAAGTGACGGCTTTAAAATATTGCTTGCGTCCATCGTTCCGTCGGGGCTTCCCGCTCCGATAATCATATGAATTTCATCAATGAAAAGGATAATGTCCTTTGACTCCTTGACTTCCTTTATCATTCGCTTCATTCGCTCTTCAAAGTCACCGCGATATTTCGTTCCTGCGACCATAGCCGTAATGTCAAGGAGCAAAACCCTCTTTTGAAGAAGATTGTACGGAACTTCCCCGCTTGCAATACGCTCTGCCAGTCCATCAGCAATCGAAGTTTTTCCGACCCCAGGCTCACCAACCAAAATAGGATTGTTTTTCGTCCGCCGGCTCAGAATCTGAACTACGCGCTCAATTTCAGATGCACGACCGATTACAGGATCAAGCTCGCCTTTTTTTGCCAGATCGGTTAAATCACGGCTGAATTCCGACAAAAATGATTTTTTCTTTTGATTCTGATTTTCGTTGTTCCTTGCATTAGCGTATTCGACCTCACGGTTTTCGCCTGCATCTTCCCCGCCATTTTCATTCTGCAGGTCACGGATAACTGAACGAACCGTATCGAGGGAAATCTGAGAGCGTGAAAAAAACCTGAATGTAGCGGAATTTTCCTCGCGCATAGCCGCAAGAAGAAGATGCTCAGTTCCGACATATTCGCTCCGCAGCGAACGGGACTCTATTACGGCGACATCAAGAAGGGTGCGAAGGCGCCTGCTCGGAGGAAGAGAAGAAAAACTCGGAGGATTCTGCACCCGCTGAAGCTGGGAAAGAAACTGCTCCAGAAGAAGCTGGAAGGAAAGAACATTTATGTTAAGGCTTTTGATAGCGTTAAAGCCCATTGTGTCAGCAGATTTTATAATGGCAAGCATTACATGCTCAGGCAAAAGCTCAGCAAGGCCTGAATTCCGTCCCTCGTTTTGAGCATTTTCCGTAAGAAGCCGTTGTGCTTTGATAGACAAACCTTTCATAAAATAAAGATAAAGATTTTTGAGATTTACGGCAAGAAGATTTTAGACTTTGGAAGAAAAAAAGAGCGTGAGAGAAAAAGAAACCTTTTGAATAAAGGTGTCGTTTTCTCTCACAAAAAAAGCTCCCCGAAAATGGAGAGCTTAAAGCCTTTGGCCGGCAAATTATTTTTCTGTTTTGATGCCAAATCGCTTGTTGAATCGTTCGATTCGTCCTGCGGTGTCAACAAGCTTCTGCTTACCAGTGTAGAATGGGTGGCAAGCTGAACAAATTTCAACATGGATGTTCTCGACTGTTGAGCGAGTCTCGATAACATTACCGCACTGACAAGTGATTTTTGTCAATTTGTAGTCTGGGTGAATTCCCTTTTTCATAAAAATAACTCCTTAGCTCTTGCCCGATACTGTAGAAAAGCCGGTCAGCCCCGCCTAAAAGCCGCTGAAAAAAAAAGCGGTTGCGTCATTCCCTCACCGTTACCAATCAAGACAGTACCACAAGAAAGATTATTGATTTTATCAGATTTTAGATTTCTTAGTCAACGGATAAATCTTTATTTTTGCAAAATTAAATGATAAAATTTTTATTGAATTTTCCATACATAACGATTATAATCTTCATAATCAATTAACTGGAGTGTTCGTAAATGCAGAAGAAAATTTACGTTGACGGAATGTTTGATCCAGCCGTGGCTTCAAAGGTAGATGCAGCCGTAAAAGCCGTAGCCGGAGTAACAAATTGTAATGCTAATCCTGACAAATCTCAGGTTCTTGTAGATTTTGACGAGAGCGTTGGCGGTATCGAGGATGCAATCAATGCGGCTATCACTTCTACTGGAATCGCGGTTTTAGGGTAATCGCATGAAGATAACAGTTCTTGACGGGCACGGCTTAAATCCTGGAGATGTTTCTTGGGATGCAATAAAGGCTCTTTCAAGTGATTTTACAGTTTATGACCGTTCTCCTCAGGAACTTGTTGCCGAACGAATCGGAAACAGCGAAATCATTCTTCTGAATAAAGTACATATCACAAAAGAAATTGTAGAAAACTGCCCAAATCTCCGCTATATCGGGGTTTTGGCGACAGGCTACAATGTAATCGACACGGCGGCCTGCCGTGAACACGGCATAATCGTAACGAACATCCCATCTTACAGCACGAATGCGGTCGCCCAGCATGTTTTTTCTTTCATACTTCACTTTACGAATCAGGTTGCGCTTCACTCCTCTAGCGTTCACGATGGAAAATGGGTCACGAATCCAGACTTTTGCTACTGGCTTTCGCCCCTCACAGAATTAAGCGGAAAAACCTTGGGAATTTTTGGTTTCGGTAACATCGGTCAAAAGGTCGCAGAAATAGCACACAGCTTCGGAATGAAGATTTTAGTCACGGCCCACTCAAAAGAATCCTTCGAAAAAGCAAAAAAGAAGCTCTCATTCGACGCAGACATTTCTCTTGTCCCGCTCGAAGTCCTTTTTTCACAATCAGATTTTATTTCCCTTCACGCTCCACTGACTGGCGAAACGAAAAGCCTCGTAAACGAAAAAACACTTTCTTTAATGAAAAAATCCGCCGTCTTAATAAACACGGCCCGTGGCGGAATGGTTGACGAAAACGCTGTAAAAAACGCTCTCGAAAAAGGCCTGGTTTCAGGCTACGCCGCAGATGTCCTTCTCGAAGAGCCTATGAGCAAAAATTGCCCGCTTTTGGGTGCAAAAAACTGTGTAATCACGCCGCATTTGGCTTGGGCTCCAAAAGAGACCAGGGAGCGGCTTTTAAATATCGAAGTAGAGAATATCAAAGCATTTTTGGCGGGAAAGCCAATCAATGTAGTAAATTAGAGGTACAAAAATGGGTAAGACGATTGCTCAAAAAATCTTTGAGTCACATCTTGTGGACACTCCTTTTTCTGGAACTTATGTCCTTAAACTTGACCGAGTTTTCTGTCATGAAATTACAACTCCTGTCGCAATCAACGATTTGGTTGAGCGTGGCAAAGACAGGGTTTTCGACCCGACAAAAATCAAGGCCGTAATCGACCATGTTACTCCTTCAAAGGACTCGAAGACTGCAACCCAGGCAAAAATCTTGCGTGACTGGGCTCACCGCAACAACATTAAGGACTTCTTCGATATCGGCGCGAACGGTGTCTGCCACGCGATTTTCCCGGAGAAAGGCTTTGTTCGCCCGGGCTACACTGTAATTATGGGTGACAGCCACACTTGTACCCACGGAGCTTTCGGAGCTTTCGCCGCAGGTGTCGGCACTACTGACCTTGAGGTTGGAATCCTGAAGGGTGTCTGCTCTTTCCGAGAGCCGAAATCAATCAAATTCGTCTTGAACGGAAAATTAAAGGAAGGCGTCTACGCAAAGGATGTAATTCTTTATTTGATTGGAAAAATCGGCGTTAACGGAGCCACAAACTGCGTTATCGAGTTCACAGGTCCTGTCGTTGACAACATGGATATGGAAGAGCGAATGACCCTCTGTAACATGGCAATCGAAGCCGGCGGAACCAGCGGAATCTGTTTCCCGGACGCAAAAACTGTGGATTATCTCTGGGAATTCATCAAAGACGAATACAAGTCTAAAGAAGAGGCCATCGCTGATTACGCAAAATGGCGTGACGATGACGACGCTGAGTATGTAAAAGTCATTACAGAAGATTTGTCAAACTTGGCTCCTGTCTGCACGATTAATTACAAGCCAGACCAAATCAAAAAGATTTCAGAAATGAAAGGCACAAAAGTCGATCAGGTTTACATCGGCTCATGCACGAACGGACGAATCTCTGACCTCAGAATCGCCGCAAAAGTCCTCAAAGGACACAAATTGGCTGACGGGGTTCGTGGAATCGTAAGCCCTGCAACTCCGAAAATCTACAAGATGGCTGTGGACGAGGGAATCATCGACATTTTCCTTGATGCCGGCTTCTGCGTAACAAACCCGACTTGCGGCGCATGTTTGGGTATGTCAAACGGTGTCCTCGCTGAGGGTGAGGTCTGTGCCTCTACCACAAACCGCAACTTTAACGGACGAATGGGTAAAGGCGGCATGGTTCACTTGATGAGCCCCGCTTCGGCTGCGGCAACTGCAATCACAGGAACTATCGCAAATTCTGAATTGTATAAAGGCTAATTGCCATTAAAGGAGTAAATATGAAAGCATTTGGTGGAGATGTACTCTTCTTGGATCGCTCAGATATCAACACTGACGAAATCATCCCTGCAAAATATCTTACGGAAGTCTCAAAACAGGCGCTCAAGCCTTACCTTCTTGAAGACCTTAAACTTGACGGCTTCGACGCAAAGCGCGATGTTCCGAACAAAAAGGTTATCATCACACGAGAAAACTTTGGTTGTGGTTCAAGCCGAGAGCACGCTCCCTGGGCTTTGGAAGTGAACGGAATTTACACTGTAATCGCTCCGAACTTCGCCCGAATTTTCTATCAGAATATGTACAACTGCGGTCTTTTGGCTCTCAACATGCCAAAAAAAGACATTGATGATATGTTCCGCACTTTCGGCAACAAGGACTGCGAGTGCAAAATCGAGCAGAAGGAAGACGGAACATGGAAGGTTAAGCTTATCGCAGGCAGCCTTTCAAAAAGCTATCCCTTCAAGCTTGAAGGATTTGAGAAAGCTCTCGTCGAGAACGAGGGATGGATTGGTTTCGCTGATTCGAAATATTAAT
>CALGGS010000236.1 GCA_937915735.1 uncultured Treponema sp. | reverse complement strand
TTTTCGATTTTAAACACAATTTTCTTGTGAGTGACGAAAGTCGACATTTGGGGTAAATAAATTTTTTTGAAAAGTCTTTGTTGACAAGTTACCGACTGTTCGGTATGCTATAGTTACCGTCTGTTCGGTAACACTATGGCAGAAAATAAAAATCTTAAATCTACAAAAGAGCTCATTCTCGACACCGCTTTTTCCTTTTTGGAAGAGCCGGGCTACTCGTCGTTTTCGATGAACGAGCTGGCGGCAAAGGTCGGAGTCACCAAGCCTGCGATTTACCGGCATTTTAACGGAAAGGATGCCCTTTTGGATGCAATGGAAGACCGTGTTATCGACAATCTTTCGTTTTATTTAAAAGATATAGGTAATGAAAAATTAGAGCTTGTTGAAAAATCACTCAAAAATCTAATCGAATATTTCATCGAAAATCCGACTCATATAAATTATTTAATCGCGCAGATGTCTTCAAATCCGAATTATGAGGAAAAAATATTTTCCAAGCTGTATGAGCGGAAAATTCCCTTTGTAATGGAAAAAATGCGTGTTTCCGGGAACAGTGACTATCTTTACAACTTTAAAAATGACATTGAAATCTTTGTGCGCCATGTTTTTTCCGGAATGACGATTTTCTTTTTTGTAAAGGTTCAGGAGCGTCTTCGACTTGACGGCGGACTTAATGCCACGCCTGAAAATTTTGCAGAAAAAATCGTAAGGCTTATGATTTCGGGAATTCGAGGCACTACAAAGGACAGTGACGCCCTTTACCCTGAGGAAATTTCTAAGGAAAGGCAGAAAGAGCTTATAAAGTTCTGTAAAATCGACGCCAAAACTTTCCCTGAAGAAAACAGAATCTTTACGGCTTTGGCAAAGACAATCGAAAAGTACAAGATTCCAGGCGTTACTGTCGAGCGGATTGCGAACGAGCTTGGAATGGCAAAATCTTCTCTTTATGAATATTTTGATAACAAAAATCAGATGATTCGCACTCTTATCGGAAAGGAGCTGAACCTTTTGCAGACGATTGTGAATGAAAATTCTGTCGAGGCAAAGAATTTCACTGAATATATCGTCATTGTTTTGTCCAGCGAGCTTGAATATTTTATGAAAAGGCCGTCAATCATTCCGATATGCGGCTGGCTTTTGATGACAAGAGAGAATTTTTCAAAAGAAAATCCTGAAAATTGCGAGAATGAATTTGAGTTTTCGCCCTGGGAAAGCCGCTTTCCAGATCGGGTGACTGCTCCTGATTTGGGCTTTCCATACAAGCCGGAAGTTCTTACAGGCTGGATAAAATGCCTTCCAATCTCCTTTTTGGTCGAGGCGAAGGGCAAAAATCTTACAGAGGAAAAACGCATGGAGGGTTTCATGCTTATGATAAATTACATTTTGAATGGAATTGGAGGTAAATAGATGAAAAAACTAATTGGTCTTGTTCTGATTGGCTTTGCCGGGGCGGTTACATTCGCCCAGAATGCAGAATCTGAGGTTATCAGGCTTTCAATAGACGAGGCTGTGGAATACGCCCTTAAAAACAACAGGACTTTAAAAAGCAACGACATTGACCTTGAAATGAAGACCCGTGCTTCAAAATATTCTTGGAATGTTTTCTTGCCTACGGTTCAGGCAAGCGGAACCATGAGCCGTGCGACGGAGTTTTCGCCATCGACTGCCGCTCAGAGCCAGATTTTTAATAAGCTTACACAGGGTGCTTATCCAATTATGACAGATTACGACAGCGAAGAGGACAGATGGTCAACGATTGGATCAATTTCTGCAAGCTGGAATTTTACGCCGGCTTATATCGCAAAAATTAAGGTGGCTAAGGCTCAGTATGAGGCAGGAAAGGTTTCTTGGGAAGAGAGTCAGAATGAGACTCTCATGAACATCAAAAAGATTTATTATGGTCTTCTTTTGCAGCAGGAAAGCCTTAAAATTCAGAAAACGACACTTGAAAATGCCAGACAGCGAATGAATCAGGCGGCAACGAACTTTAAAAACGGTTCTATTCCGGAGATTCAGTATCTTCAGACTCAGGTAAACTACGAGAACACAAAGCCGGATGTTGACAGTGCGGAGCAAACCTTGAATCAGCAGATGGATTTGTTCGCTTTTATGCTGGGTCTTCCTGTGGGAACAAAAATCGAGCTTACAAGCGAAATCACTCCGACTTATGTTGATGTAAACGCTGACGAATTGCTTGCAAAGTACAGCGACAATGATTTGCAGATTCAGTCGCTCAGAAAAAATATGGATGCCGCAAAACTTGGAATCAGTGCGGCAGGGCTGGCGACTTGGGTTCCGACTCTTGCATTGAGCTATTCCTGGCAGCCAGTTTACATTGGTTCTGAAGGCGCCTTCCATTTTTACAAGGATTTGGGAAGCGATGACAAATGGTATGATTCAGGAAGTTTTTCTGCGACTTTGGTCTGGAATCTTACGAATATGCTTCCCTGGTCAGCAAATCAGCAGCAAATAAAGGACTACAAGCAGCAACTGGCACAGCTTGAGCTTACGGTTGAGACTTTAAAAGAAAATCAGAAGGTTGAGGTTAAAAAGGCTGTTGACACCTTGAATCAGGCACGGGAACAGATTGAGGCAATGGGACGGAATGTAACTTTGGCTCAGCGGGCCTACGATATGACAGCTCGTTCATACAGAAACGGCACGACGGAATTGCTCGACTTGAGGGACGCCGAAACCTCGCTAAACCAGGCAAAACTCGGTCAGATAAACCAGAAATTCCAGTACATCTCTGCATTGATGGATTTGGAAAACACTCTTAATACAAAATTAACGAAATAAGGAGACATAAATGAAACGAACAGCAAAATCTGTAATCACTCTTGCTTCTATGGCTGCCGCACTCACTTTTATGAGCTGTGGCAAAAAGGCTGCGGCGACGGAAGAAAAGGAAGTTGAGACTCTCTATGCGGTTTCGACATATAAGACTGTTGAGGGAAATCTTGACGATTACCTTGAATTTGGCGGTGATGTTGCTTCTGTAAACGAGGTTATGGTATTGCCGGATCAGGGCGGAAAAATTACGAATATTCTCGTAAAGGTCGGTGATATGGTTCGTCAGGGACAGACCCTGGCCTATGTAAACCCGCTCAGAGCCGGCGTTGTCTATAACGACAGCCCTGTTAAAGCTCCCATTTCTGGCCGAGTCACTTCACTTCCTGTGACGGTCGGTTCAACTGTGGCTCAGTCTTCTTTGGTCGCAAAGGTAGCGCGAACGGACGAGCTTGAAATCAGGATTGCCATTGCAGAACGATTCATCAGCCGAATCCAGAACGGACAGAAGGCAACTGTAACATTTGACGCATATCCCAGCGTAGTTTTCGGGGCAAAAGTCTTTGAAATCAGCCCGGTTTTGGACACTTCTACCAGAACGATGTCTGTAAAGCTTCGTCTTGACCCCCCGGACAGCCGCGTAAAGGTCGGAATGTACGGACGGGTTAAGCTTGTTACTGAAAGCGTCAAAAACGCAATCGTTCTCCCTCAGTCGGCACTTATCAGCCGTGACGGAAAAGACTATGTTTTTGTAATCACAAGCCCGAAAAGTGGAAAAAATGCCGCGACAGTCGGCTTGCGTTCTGTAACAAAAGGAATTTCAATTGACAATACAGTTGAAATTACAAAAGGTCTTGAAGCCGGGGAAGAAGTCGTAATCAAAGGACAGACACTTTTGAATGACGGTTCAAAAGTCAATGTTGTTTCAGCTAAATAGGAGATTTAGATGACAATTTCTGAAAGATGTGTTAATAAACCGACAACAACCTTCCTCATCTTTTTGATGTCCGTTTTGCTCGGTATTTATTGTGTTTTTAAGCTTCCGGTTGATATGTATCCGGATATGGACTTGCCGTATATGATTGTCTACACGACTTATACGGGTGCAGGCCCTGAAGAGGTTGAGCAAAGCTTAACGCGAACTATGGAAAGCTCTCTGTCGGGACTTTCAGGCCTTAAAAAAATGCAGTCCCGCTCAATGACTGGAATGAGCCTTATCATTCTCGAATTGAACTACGGAACTAACCTTGATGCGGCCGCAAACGAAATCCGAGATAAAATCGACTTGGTGCGAAGTTATCTTCCTGATGACGCTTCTTCTCCAATCACGATTAAAATGGACCCTTCGATGATGCCGATTATGTCTCTTTCCTTGAAGGGAAGCCGAACTCCTGAGGAGCTTCGTTCTTATGCCGAAGATGTCGTTCAGCCTCGTCTTGAACAGCTTGACGGCGTTGCCTCGGCTTATGTTTCGGGTGGACGAGAACGCTCTATTAATGTTGATATTCCCCGTGACCGACTGGAAGCCTATGGCCTTTCAATCTCTACTGTGGCTCAGCTTATCGGCGCACAGAATGTTCAGTCTTCGGGCGGTACGATTAGCTCTGGAGAAACAAACTACACGATTAAAACAAGCGGTAAATACGAAAGTCTTGATGATTTAAGAAACACTGTAATTTCTTACAAGGCAACGAGTGACGGACAGCTAAAGACAATCCGTCTTCGTGATGTTGCTGATGTTTATGACGGCTATAAAAAGGAATCTACTCTTGCTTATCTTGACGGTGAGCCTTGTATCGTTCTTTCGATTCAAAAGCAGTCTGGCAAAAACTCAGTTACGGCGGCAAAAAATATCCGAAAAGCAATTCCTTCAATAAAAGAAGAGCTTCCTAGTGATGTTGATTTGGTTGAAACCTCAAACACTACAGATATTATCGAACAGACAATTAATGAGGTCGTAAATTCGGTCATAACAGGTGCTTTGCTTGCGATTTTGGTTCTTATTATCTTCTTGCGCTCTTTAAAATCAACGATTATCGTAGGTCTTTCAATTCCGATTTCAGTTTTCATCACCCTTATGCTTATGTACTTCCAGGGACTTACCTTGAATATGATTTCTTTGGCAGGTCTTTTGCTTGGTATCGGTATGCTGGTAGATAACTCAATCGTCGTTTTGGAAAATATCTACGCTTACAGGCAGAGAGACGCAAAGCCTCGCGTGGCTTCGATTCTTGGTTCTCAGGAAATGGTCATGTCAATCACAGGCTCAACCCTCACTTCAATCTGTATTTTCGCCCCGATGCTTATGTTCAAAAAGACTTTGGGCATTATGGGACAGATGTTCAACGATTTGGCTTGGACGATTATCTTCTCGCTTACTTGTTCACTTCTCGTAGCTATGTGTCTCGTTCCGGTTCTCACTTCAAAATATCTGATGATTGACAAGGTTGACACAACTAAAAAAGGCGAGGGCAAGCTTGCGAATTTCACTTACGCACTTAACGGTGCCTTCAACCGCTTCTTTGAGCGGCTTGACGAAAAATATTCAAAGGGCGTTGCTTTCGTTCTTCACCACAGAAGGGCTTCTCTTCTTGTTCTTGTGGCGGCCTTCTTCCTTTCAATCGCTTCGATTAAGCTGATTGGCTTTATCTTTATGCCTTCATCGGCTTCCAACACGGTTGCGGTTGAATTTACGCTTCCCCAGGGAACCAGAATTCAGGCTACAGACGACACGATGCACGAATTTGAAAACATCGCGACTCAGGAGCTTGTAGGCGTAAAATATGTCACAATGACAGTCGGTGGAACGAGTATGCTTTCTGCTGGCAGCGAGACAAACAAAGGTACAATCACATTTACGCTTTATCCGCCAAGTGAGCGACTTCCTGGCTACGACAACGAAAAAACCGCAAAGGCTAAGCTTCGCAAGCACTTTAATTCTTTCCCTGGCGTCGATTTGGCATTCGCCGCAAACGCAAACTCAGCTTCTTCTTCAAGCGACATCAAGGTCGTAATCAAATCTGATGACTTAACTCTTGTCCGTCAGTATGCGTCTATGGTCGAAAAATTGCTCAAGGAAAAAGGCGGAGATTATGTTCAGGAGGTTTCTTCTGAGCAGGAGGACGGTCTTCCTGAAGCTACTATTCGTGTTGACAGAGACAAAATGTACGAATTCGGACTCAACATTTACTCAGTCGGCTCTGAAATCAACGGCGCAATCAACGGAACTACAGCCAGCCGATACACTGAGCGTGGTAAAGATATTGATGTTATCGTCCGCCTTTCTGAGGCCGACAAGTCACGGCTTGACGACTTGGACTCAATTTCTGTCGTAAGCCCTTCAACTGGAATGAGAATCCCGCTTTCAAGCTTCGCTCATTATGAAGAAACTACGGCTCCTGTAACGATTTACCGTGAAAATCAGACCCGAATCATCAATGTTACGGCTAACCGGGTTGACGGAATGTCTCTGGGTGTTTGTCAGGAAGGCGTTAAAAAGCTTCTTGCCGACAATATCCCTAAAGATGATGCTGTTACTGTTGCTCTTGGCGGTTCAATGGAAGATGTAATTGAGGCAGTCACAAACTTCGGTATGATTATCATTATGGCGGCCTTCCTGGTATTCGTCGTTATGGCAAGCCAATTCGAGAGTCTCCTTGACCCCTTCATCGTCATTCTTACGATTCCGCTTTCATTCATTGGTGTAATTATGATTTACGCTTTGACTGGAACTCAGCTCAATGTCGTTACGATTATGGGTATGCTGGTCTTGGTCGGAACAATCGTAAACAACGGTATCGTTCTGGTTGACTACACGAATCTTCTTCGTAAACGGGGAATGGCTCTTGAAGAGGCCTGTATTGAGGCGGCACGAAACCGACTGCGCCCAATCTTGATGTCAACCTTGACGACTGTAATTTCCCTCGCTCCAATGGCATTCTTCCCTGGTGAAGGCTCTCAGTCAATGCAGCCGATTTCACTTACCGTATTCGGTGGTATGACATTCGGTTCTCTGATGACACTTTTCATCATGCCGACTATTTACTTCATATTTAATAACCGAAGATTAAAGAAAGCTGAAAAGCGCCGACGAAAGCAGCTCTTAAAAGAGGGAAAACTCAACCTTGAAGACGAAAAAGCCGCAAAAATGGCAGAAAAACAGCGTGTAAAAGACGAAAAGAAGAGGGCTAAGCTTGAAGCAAAGGCAGCTAAAGCCGCAAAAGATTTGGAGGAGTTCAAAAATGGGTTATCTTGAGAACATAAAAATTCATGCGGGCGTTCAGAAAAGAGTTGAGATTATTTTTTCTCAGGCAGTTGAGGAAGATTTCTTGCAGGAATTTAATGAACAGAAGGTAGGTCTTAAATACACAAAGCTTGCGAATGTAATGGGGGCGGGCTTTAGTAATCCACGGTTGGGAGACTCAATCTGGCCCCAGCTCAATATGATGTACATCATCTATTGCTCTGAGGAAGATTGTGCCAAAATCATTGCAATCGTAGAAAAGCTTCGCGAAAAATATATGGGTGAGGGAATCGCCTGCTTCGTAAGCGAGTCAACTGAGGTGTAGCGTATGGCAATAATCACACTCACCCGTCAGTCAGGTTCATTCGGAGATGAAGTCGGAATGTTAATTGCCCGCCGTCTCGGTTACACTTATTTTGACAAAAAGGAAATCGAGCAGCGGATTATCGCAAAGGGCTTGCCAAAAGAAGAATTTATGAAATTCGACGAAAGAAAGCCTAAATTCTTGGACAGATTTACGAAAAACCGCGACAGATACCTGAATTTTTTGAGCGAGACAATTCTTGAAATCGCCCGTGAAGGAAACTGCGTTATTATGGGGCGAGGAGCGTATCTTTTTTTGCGAGACGTTCCGGGGCATATCGCGCTTCGTTTTGTTTCAACTAAGGCAAAGAGAATTGAGCACATCAAGGAGCTTACTGGAGCTACGAACGATAAGGTAGCCGAGCAAATGCTTGAAAAATCAGACAAAAGACAGGCGGCATTCTATAAAAGCTGCTTTAAGTGGGATTTGTCAAACCACGACTTTATCTATGCTACGATAAACACGGCAATCGTTCCTCCTGATATGCTGGTTGATATGATTTGCGCGGGTGTAAAAAACAATATTACGAGTGAAATGGAGCTTAGAGGCAAAAAGAAGGTTGAGGAGCTTATGCTTGCGCAGGAAATGTCAAGAAAGCTTATTTTTGAGCACGCTCTTCACATCGACGAGCTTTGGGTTCAGATTGAAGGCAAAAATGTCATTCTCCGCGGTATGACAGGCTTCCACGCTACTGTCGAGCGAGCCGAAACTATTCTTGAAAGCGAGTATCAAGGCTACAAGGTCATAAGCGAGATAAAATGCGTGCAGGATTCGAGGTTCAGTAAAGCTTAGAAAGAGGCGGCCTGAAAGTGGCGAAGGGGGTGTGGTGGCTCAGTGCAAAAATGTATCGGAGCCATCGCACCGCAAGGCTGACAAATCCCAATTTGTGGGAGGAAAGAAAGGATGAAAATTCTAGTATACAACCGAATTTAGGAAAGGACTATACTGAATTTTTAAAATATATTAAAAAAGTAATTTATAAAAAAAATAAATGAACACAGTACCAAAAGACCCAACCTAGAAAGTTGCCAAAAATTTATTTTCTTTTTATTTTTTTCATATATAAATTCAAACAGCAAACATAATATGCTTATTGGGAAAATTATCAGAGCAAAATGATTATATTTAAAATAAAACAAAAAACAAATTACTTGAATAAAAAATAAAATCGTACTCATTTTTGCTCCGCATCAGAACCTTCGTTTTTCATTTTGTCTTCGACAAATTTGCTTGAAATATTTCCCAAAAAATTTGTAATAGGTGCGGGAAGTTTTCTAAGAACAATTCCAGGTGTCGCCCCTGCGATGCTTGTTGCCGTATTCTTTTTAGCAGTTTTTTTCGCCTTATCAATATCTTCTTGTTTTCCTGTGATTGCAGCTTTTCCTCCTCTTGCAACGATTTCTACACCAGCACAAATTGTTGAAGCAGTTCCTGCACCTGCACTAAACTCAGGTTGGATTAAAGTTGTTTCAAGAGCTAAGTCAGAAAGGACTTCACCCGAAAATTCCGCAATTGTTGCTGTTTTTTCAAGAGACTCAGCAGCAAGTTCTTTAGTAGCCTCGACAGTAACATTTTTTGCCACTTCTTGAGCTGTTTCGTCACCATTCGCGGCATCGGCATATAAATTTACAGTTTTTAAGCTTGCTTCATTTTCAAATAGAAATCCAAAAAATTCTTTTGGAGACATCACAGGAATATTAGGACTTCGTCCATCAGGGTCTGTATACTTGACAGGGTTATTTCCCCCGTAGTGATACAA
>CALGGS010000235.1 GCA_937915735.1 uncultured Treponema sp. | reverse complement strand
TTGAAGGCTATGACTCAGAGCCAAATCCAGAGGATTCCTTTGAAAAAGCCGAAACTCTTACATTGCAGGCAATAAGCTCAGCTTCCGCTACCTCTTGCTTCTTTTTCAAAGCCCGCAAACCATGCTATAATCCCCATCATGCGCTACCCATGCATCCGCAAAGCAATCTTCCTAGACCGCCCCAACCGCTTTATCGCCCATGTTCTGCTGGAGGGAAAAATCCAAACCGTTCATGTAAAAAACACCGGCCGCTGCAAAGAACTTCTCGTACCAAATGCCACAGTCTATCTTGAAGAAAGTGACAATCCCGCGCGGAAGACAAAATATGATTTGATTGCGGTGGAAAAAATCGTGACGGAAGAAAGCGCAAGCCCAGCCAAAAATCCCCCTGCCCTGCAAAATGCCTCCCCGTCACAAAAAAGCCCCTCGCAGCCACAGCCCACTCTCCTCATCAACATGGATAGTCAGGCTCCCAACAAAGTGGCCGCGGAATGGATTTGCGAGAACAAAACATATTTTCCAAAGCTCACGCTCTTAAAGCCGGAATTCACTCTAGGAGATTCCCGCTTTGATTTTTACGCCGAATATGATGACAACAATGGCCTGCATCACAAAAGTCTTATCGAAGTAAAGGGATGCACTTTGGAAAAAGACGGCGTTGCCCTCTTTCCTGACGCGCCCACCCTCCGCGGCCTAAAGCATGTCCGCAAGCTTTCTGCGCTCAGCAAAAGCGGCGAATATGAGTGCATGATTTTGATAATCGTTCAGATGAAAGGCTGCAAATTTTTTACGCCAAACCGCGAGACCCACGCAGACTTTGCCGATGCGCTCAAGGAAGCCAAAACCGCCGGAGTAAAAATCATCGCCGTGGAATGTGAAGTAACGCCAGACACACTTTTGGCTAAAGACGAAATCGAGGTCAGACTGTAAAATAGGAACTTCAAAAAAACTCGCCTTCAGCGATTTTTCCGAACAGATGCTGTTTGCTGAATAACCGCATGTTTTTTTTTCATTACTGTTCATTAATCTTTAATTTAACAGCAATTGCCTGGCTTTTTTCATCGCGCAAAATGTACTCCACATTTAATCGCTCTTCAGGTATGTTGCCTTTTTCAGCTGCTTCTTTTAAAACAAGTTCTGTTATATCTTCATCACTTGCCTTTAGCAATGTTTTCATAGAAGTTTCGTCATCAAGGGTTAGCGGCTTCTTTGCACAAGAAATAAAAAACATTGATAAAACAAATGAAACAGTCAAAATTTTTAAAAGTTTTTTCATATTTGCCTCCCATTTACTCAAACATACGATTTAAGCTTTCCATAGATGAGTAAACCGTATACTTATACCCACCGTCAAAGAAGGCAATCTCAAGTGCTGCATCTTTATCACCTAAAACGACTATGTTTTCTTTTTTGTTTTCGATTTTAAAAAGCAGATTATCTTTTCCTACAACTTCTTCATCATCAACAATATCTATATCTTGCCATGATTTGAATGAGACTGTTTCATCGTAAACTTTATCGCTGATAACAGAAACATAATTGTTTACAACTTTTTCCCCATCTTTTCCAGCCGTCACTACTGACAACACTTCATCACAGCTTGTAAGTAAAAGAGCTAGTAAGCATGAGAAAAGAAGTATTCCTAATTTTTTCTTCATAAAATCCTCCCCTAAAAAGTCAACGAACAAGTCAACTTTCTAAGCTTATATTTTCCAATCATCTTTTTACAATGTCTCGCTAAAAATATGTCCCATTCTGTCACGCTTTGTGCGCAAATAAAATGCGTCGTATTTTTGGGCCGGGATTTCGATTGGAACTCGCTCGCTCACCTTCAAGCCGAAGCCGTCGAGACCGTAGATTTTTTCAGGGTTGTTCGTTAAGAGCCTGAGAGATTTACAGCCTAAGTCACGCAAAATCTGAGCGCCTATCCAGTATTCCCGCAAATCTGGCTTAAAACCAAGCTTTACATTCGCCTCAACCGTGTCGAGACCTTCTTCCTGCAATTTGTAAGCCTTGAGCTTGTTGATAAGTCCGATTCCGCGTCCTTCCTGCCGCATATAAAGGATTACTCCCCTGCCCTCTTCATTAACTTTTTTCATTGCAGCCTGAAGCTGAGGACCACAGTCACAGCGCTGACTTCCAAAAACATCGCCCGTCAAACACTCAGAATGAACACGACAAAGGACATTTTCACCGTCGGTCAAATCGCCCTTTACCAAAGCCACATGATGCTCGCCCGTAATGTCGTTAATATATCCGTAAATGTCAAATTCTCCGTATTCTGTCGGAAGCTTTGCCTTCGCCTCCCGCACGACATGCTTTTCGTTCACCCGAAGATAGTCTTGCAAAGCCTTGATTGTGATGAATTTAAAGCCGAATTTTTTTGCCATCTCCTGCAAGCCTTCGCCACGCATCATAGTGCCGTCATCGTCCATAATCTCGCAGCATAGCCCACATTCCTTCAGACCCGCAAGTCGGCACAAATCGACCGTGGCCTCGGTGTGACCATTTCGCACAAGAACTCCGCCTTTTTTTGCAATTAGCGGGAACATGTGTCCGGGCCGCCGAAAATCCGTCGCAACGGAAGAGTCATCAATGCACTTTTGGGCTGTAATTGAGCGCTCGTAAGCTGAAATTCCTGTCGTCGTTGAAATATGGTCAATTGAAACCGTGAAAGCCGTCTCGTGATTGTCAGTATTTTCGGCTACCATCGGGTAAAGACCGAGTTTTAAGGCAAGGCTCTGGCTCATAGGCATACAAATTAAGCCCTTTGCATGCGTTGCCATCATGTTTACATTGGCTTGGGTGGCTGCTTCGGCGGCACAAATCATGTCGCCTTCGTTTTCACGATCCTCGTCATCAGAAACAAGAATGATTTTGCCAGCTTTTAAATCTGCTACGGCTTCTTCGATTGTGTTATAAGTAAAAGACATTTTCTTCTCCCATCCGGACTTTACCGTCGGCTACGGAGTCGCACCGTATCAGCAGAAACTGCTCGCTGGCTTTACAGCCGGTGGGGAATTTCACCCCGCCCTGAAGTTAATTCATACTAACAAAAATCATTTTTACAAGCAAGGGCTTTTTAAAAGTTGTAAGAATTCCTATTTTAAAAAATCAGAAATTTCCTCTATCATCAGCTTGCTGTTTCCATTGTCGTTTCTATCGTAAGCGTGATAAACCATATAGATTTTTCCGTCATCATCTTTAAAAACGGAATTATGTCCGGGACCTGCAAATCGCTCAAAGCTAAAGGAATCTCGCAAGATTGTGCCGCCACCAAAGAGCATATCAACATCATCCTCGTCAAGATAAGGACCCGTAATTCTGTCAGCCTTTCCGAGAACTATATGATAAGAGCTTGCGCTTCCCCTGCAGCAAAAATCGTGGGAAGCAAAAAGATAAAATTTCTTGTTGTGGTAAAAAATAAATCCGCCCTCAACAGGATTTACTTCCGGGAGCTTTTCGCCTTTCTTCTGTCTTGACGCAATAAATTTTGGTACACTGCCTTCTTTTACAAATCCATTTTTTTCAAGCGGAAGAAGGGCCAGCCCGCCCCAGAAGGAGCCAAACAAAAGAAAATCATTTCCATTTTCATCCGCACAAACTGCCGCATCTATCGCATTAAAACTGTCGTCCTTTCCGGAAGAAAAAACCTTTCCCCTGTCCTTCCATTCATAATCTGAAGAGGCAGGATTTAAAGTCTTATTTGTCAGAAGTCCTATTACGGATGTATTTTTTCCAAACGAGCTTACGGCGTAATAAAATCTCCATTCGCCATCCCTAAAAACAATCTCAGGCGCCCAAAAATCTTTTCCGTCGCTATCGGGAACAAAATCAAAAATCCAGGAAGGAAGACCTTCAAGAACCTTCCCGCAATATTTCCAGGATTTTAAATCAGAAGAAGAATAAAAAAACCCGTGAGTTGAATAGCAATAATAAACGCCATTTTCCTTAGCAATCACGGGGTCATGAACCGGCACTAAGGCCGGCATTTCTAAAAGTGACATTATTTTAAACCACTCAAGGCAACAGATGCGATAATCTGTCGCTGGAAGATGATGAACACAATGATAATCGGCAAAAGCGAAATAACGCTGGCCGTGAGCAAAAGCGGATAGTCCGTGTTGATTGCATACATCGCGTTCAATCGGCTAATCATAACTTGAACTGTGAGCAATGCGTCATCGTGCAAATAAATGCTCGGAGCGAAGTAATCGTTCCAGGCGCCCATAAACCACAAAATTCCCTGAGCCGCAATAGCCGGCTTTGCATTCGGAAGCATAATCTGCATAAAGATACGGAAATAACCCGCACCGTCAATTCGTGCACTTTCAATTACAGAGGTCGGAATACCGCCCATGTACTGGCGCAAGAAGAAAATCATACCGACATTTCCGAGCATACCAGGAATTATAAGCGGAAGCCATGTGTTTACCCAGCCGATTCGCGCATAAATAATGAACTGCGGAATCATAATTACCGAGAACGGAATCATCATTGTCGCAAGTTCTGCAAGAAAGAGCTTTGCTTTTCCAGGGAAACGAAGCTTTGAGTAGCTGAAGGCCGCCAGAGAAGAAACAAAGGTTCCGACAACGATTGTGCTCACCGAAATGATGATTGAGTTTAAGATACCACGCTGCAAAGCTGGTTCCATCTGCCAGACCCGCTTGAAGTAGTTCTGCCACTGAGGGTTACTCGGCATAGCAAGGGAAAGCTGCGTCGTCAGGAACTGTCCCGGAGTTTTAAGCGAAGACTCAAACATCCAGACAAGGGGAATAATCATAACGATTGCGCCTGATAACAAGAAAAGGTAGATAAGGCTGTCTGCCCTTCTTGAATGAAGAGGTGCCGTCTGGAATTTGGATTTTACTTTCTTTATGTTGATTGTAGATTCTGCCATTTCTGTAATCTCCTATTCCAAATAGTTTTCGCTGGCCGGATTCATCTTGAACTGAATTGCCGTAACTGCAAAAATTATGAGCGCCAAAACCCAAGCCGCCGCACAGGCAAAGCCTTTTTCATCGGCACCAAAGGCCCGCTGCCAAATGTAGAATACGATTGTCGCAGAGCTGTAATCCGGACCGCCGTCAGGAGTCATTATCTGAGGCTCGACAATCATCTGGGAGCCACCGATAATTCCTGTTACAACGATGTAGAATGTGATTGGCTGCATAAGAGGCCATGTGATTTTTCTGAAAATCGTCCATCTGTTTGCACCGTCAATAACGGCCGCCTCGTAGTAGCTTCGTGGCATATTCTGCAAGGCACCGAGATAAAGAAGAGCCGTACCGCCGACACCGCGCCAGACGCACATTACCATAATTGCAGGTTTTACCGTGTGAGCATTTTGAAGCCAGTTCGGGAGTTTTTCCTTAGGAATACCAATCGCCGACAAAACCTGATTCAAAAGACCGTAGTCACCGTTGTAAAGCCATCCCCACAAAAGAGCGACCGCAACGATAGAAGAAACTACAGGAATATAGTAGATAACTCGGAAAACCTTTACGCCTGGAAGTCCGCTGTTGAATGAAAGAGCAAGGGCAAAAGCCCAGACAAGGCCAATCGGAATACCAATCATATACCAGAAGGTGTTCCAAAGGGCTTTCCAGAACTGAATATCCGAAAAAAGCTCCTTGTAGTTTTCAATTCCACAGAAGAACCATTCCCGTGAACCTTCATCCATCGAAAACAACTGAGTAAGGTCAGTCATTGAGTCCCATCTTGTGAAACTCGCAAAAATTGAGAAGAGGAACGGACCTGAAGTGAACAGAATGAATCCGATGACTGGCGGCATTACAAAAAGAAGACCGCAAATCGCCTCGTCATTCCATCTTCTCTTCTTTTTTTTCTTAACATCTGTTTTATTCGCAGCAACTGCATCTGCCATAAAACGCTCCTCAAATTGTCTTACTTATTTCGGGCAGCACTCTGCTTTGCTCTCTGAAGAGCCTTGTCGAGTTCTCGCTGCATCTGTGGCTGAATCTTTGAGCAATATTCTTTTGCAGAGATTTTTCCGTCCAAAACGCGCTGGATTCCCATATAGAATTTGTCATACCAGACGCTGTTGTATGTGTAGTCACTAGGCCATGGGCGACCAGTTTTTGAGATAATGTTGATGTATTCCTGTCGGTTAGCTGGTTTTCCTGGCTTTGAAGTGTATCGGCTTGCCAAGGATTTAAGGTTCGGAATCTGCAAGTCCATATCTGAATACATTTTGTTTGCTTCTTCATCTGCTGAAAGATAAAGAGCAAGCTCTGCCGCAGCCTGTGGATTTTTAGAAGTAGCGGCAACTGCATAACCTACACCACCACGGTATGTAGCAGTCTGATTTGCTTCTGTGTGAACTGGCCAAGGAATCAAATCGTATTCAAATTTGATAACCTCTGGATCGTTAAATTTTGCCAAGTCCCAGGGACCTGCAGGGAAGAAAGCAAGCTCGCCCTTAATCCATCGCTGGTAAGTGTCGAGTGACTGAGCCTGTGTAGCCGTTGGTGTTACAGGACGGAATTTTGAAAGACCGTCAACAGGATACTGGCTGTTGCCCAAGGTCATATTTGCCCAATACTGCAAGGCTTCGATGAATTTCGGGTCGTTTACAGTTACTTTTGTGTGAGTCGAGTCAAGGAAGTCTGCTCCGTTACCCCAGACGAACTGAATGAAAGCCCAGTGAATGTTAAGGCCCGTTCCGAAAACATCGTTCTGACCGTCGCCGTTTAAATCGCGGGTAAGCTTTTCACAGACATCGATGAATTCCTGCCAAGTGTAAGGCTTGTCCTTGCTTGGAAGAGGAACTCCGTATTTTTCAAAAAGCGTCTTGTTATAAGCAAGGGCGAAAGGTCCGAAGTCCTTTGGAAGAGCCCAGATTGCGTTTCCTTTTCCAAGCTCTTTTCCGTCATAGCGGTAAGTGTCAACTGCGCTCTCGTACAAATCTTCAAAGTTAGCGCCCTTTACGCCCTTTACATACGGAGACAAATCAAGAACCTTTTTGTTGTCAACATACTGGCGAACGCCGCCAGGTCCGAGATAGAAAACATCAGGCAAGTTGTTAGCAGCAAGCTGAGCCTGTATTTTTGCGTCATATTCATTCTGAGTTGATGAAATGAATTTTACCTTTGTTCCTTTGTGTGTCTGCTCAAATCGAGCGATAACCTTGTCAAGGATTGCTTTTTCCTGAGGCTGAGCATAAATCATGAGAGTGAGTTCTTCAGTGAACGCAGCAGAAACACACATCACGGCTCCAACCAATGCCATAAGTATTTTTTTCATACTTTCCTCCTTCGGTGCAGCATTTTAGAGCGCACCATCTTTTTTTCATAATAAAATTGTAAGTCCTAAGTTTTTTTCTGTCAAGAAAATTTGATATAAATCAATAATATTTGATATAAATTATTTTTCGCGTTTATTACCCCAGAAGTATTCGCCGCTCTTTTCGCCGTCAATCGTCGTAAAGCTGATTGTCTGCCTTGTTTTTCCCTTTTTGCGTGCCCAGTCAACCGCCTTCAGAACATAACCACGGAATGAGCCAAGGCCGTCAAGAGAAACAGTGAAGGAGTATCCGTCTGCTCCCAAAGTCCAGCTTCCGTTGTATGCGCCGCTCACTTTTCCGTCGGCAGAAAGGCTAATCATTTTTGAAGTGGTTGGAACTCCGTCGGCCGTAACGACAGTTACAGGCTCGTTCTGACCAAAAGGCTTATAGTCAGACTGCTCGCTTCCCCGAACCGTAAGAATCGCATCATAGTTTCCGGCAATGTCACTTGCTTTAAGGGCAGTAAGCTTTTCCGTGAAGTTTTTGTCTTCATAATATTCATTCTGATTTAGAACAGGCCAGCCGTCGTCCGTAAAGAAAAGCTGGTGAACCTGAAGGAAGAAATAATATCCCGGCAAGAAGTTAGTGCGCGCATGACAGGCGAAGAGGATTTTTCCGTCCTGAGAGCGCAAAATGCTTTGCCCGCCCTGACATCTGAATGAAAACTCCTTTTCAAGCTCACATCCACCGATAATTTTACTTCCGATTTCGTGATAGCCAGTTCCACTTACACTCGCATCCAAATACATACTCTTTCCGCCTGCATCAAGATACGGCCCCGTTACAGACTTTGAGCGCCCAACCCCGACACGATAATCCCAGTCAAGGCTTCCCATTGAAACAAAGCAATAGTAATATCCGTTCTCACTGTTGTAGATAATCTGAGCGCCTTCATAAGCCGCTCCAAATCCGCCTGCGACACAAACGCCGAAAGCCCCCTGAACGGTGTCAGCCGGAGCGTCAATTTCCTTTCCGTCAGCGGGATTCACCGGCTTTAGCGAAACACAGTCAAGATACATAAGGGCAATTCCACCCTTCCATGAGCCGTAAGTAAAACCGTAGCATTTTCTGCCTTTGATGTCATATTCGACATTTTTTCCGGTCGCGACATCAGTCACGAATTCAGGGTCAATTCCACCAAAGCCGTAAGTCCAGGCTCCCGCCGTGTCCGCTTCCTGTGCCGAATGAGTGTCATAATTTGCAAGATTGTAGCAATATTGCTCGGTAATGCTTTTGTCATCGTCGTCCCAGGTTCTGTCATACCAAGTGTAGCGAACGATATTTGACTGAGTGTAAGTTACGCCAAGTTTGTTGAGTACCTCGCCGATTTTCGGATCCTTGCTTGCAGCCTGAGCCGCCGGCCAGAAAGGCCCCGTAGGGCTTGAAGAAATAGTAAGTGCTATTGCCGCATCTGGATTTCCGGGAGAACGGCTGTCCGTAATAATTCCGTGAATTAAATAGTAAAGACCATTCTGTTTGATGATGGTTGGAGCCCAGGTTGAAGCGTTTGCCATCGAAAAATTAACCCATTTGAGCCAGTCCTTGTCCCATTTTCTCTGAATCGCAGATTTTGAAATGCTCGTCCAGTGAACCAAATCTTTAGAAGTACGAATCTGAAGACCTTTTTGACCGGCACCACCAATTGCGGCATCAGTTGAGTAAACATAGTAAGTTCCGTCGTCGTCCTGAAAGATTTTCGGGTCGTGACAGTTTAAAGGCCCCCAAACATCCTGCGAGCCGTTAAAAGCATTTGCATTCGCATATTTTGTAAGAACCGCTTTATCGACATCATTTTTTGCAGCAGAAACAGTAGAAAGAGCGGACAGAGCCAGAAGTGAAGCGAGTCCCGCCCGAACAATTTTATTCATATTTTCCTCCTTAGGAATGTTTGCGATTTTTATATCACAAGAAAAGTTGATATGTTTTAACTTTTCTTGATATAAATCAGTATAACATATCACATTCCAGAAAGAAAGAAAAATCTTTTGATAAAGTTACATTTTTTTGCTTCCCTCGAAGCTGACTATAAAAACGGGATTTTGAGCCTTCATAAGATTAAAATTACCCAGTTTTGCCGCTTTGCTCACCTGAAGCTGGGTAATCTCAAGCTTTTTTATCATATTTTTTGATTCCAGTTCTTTTAAGAGAGTTTGCATTTCACAAAGATTTTCAAGGCTGACGAAATTAGCGACAATTTTTACAAAAGGATTTTTTTCAAGCAGGCAATTCACTATTTCTGAAAGATTTCCACGGCTTCCTCCAATAAAAACATGGGTCGGAGAAGGGATTTCAGAATCATTAAGAGATTCAGGAGCTTTTCCAAAAACACAGGTCACATTTTCTAGGAAAAATTTCTGGACATTTTTTTTCGTAAGTTCAAAGGCATTTTTATCACACTCAAAGGAAAATATTTTTCCCTCAGTCGCTTCTCTTGCAGCCTCAACCGTAATGCTGCCTGTTCCGCTTCCAATATCATAAAAAACAGAATTTTCAGAAAGGGAAAGATATGAAAGAGAAAGTCGCCGCACATCTTTTTTTGTCATCGGAACCGCGTCATAGCGAATAAAATCACTATCTTCGAGCCTTGAAGCAAAGCCCGCAAAAGACGCTTTTTCATTTTCAACAAGCAGAACAAAAAGAGCATTAGAATCTGAAGTAAATTCTGTATGACTATTTACAAGCCGCCCAGCGTTAAAATTTATCTCGCATATTTCTTCATCATTATATGAAAGATTTTTTCCAACATAGCATTTCACTTCTGGCAAAATTCCGCCCAAGACAGCCTCTCTGACTTTTTTAAGGACATTTTTTAAATCTTCAGAGCCAGAAAGAATAAAAAAGCACTCGGCATTTTTTCTGATTTGCTCAATAAAATTGCATTTTGCACCGTGAAGCGAAAGAAATTTCCAGTTCTGCCAGGATTTTTTGAGTTTTGAGGCAAAATAATTCACGCTTGAAATTCCAGGAAATACAGAAAATTCATAACCCTGCTTTTCGCCGCTTTTTCCGGAATATAAGGCAGCCCCGCTGAAAAAACCTGTGTCTCCCGAAAAAACTACGGCGATTCGTTCGTAGCCAGGATTTTTCTCTAAATAATCAAAAATTTCTTTTGCCCTGTATTCTTCAACAAAAACAGGAAGGGCTCCGTTTCGATCACCGCCGGAAAATCTTAGGACAACTTCAAGAAGTCTCTTTGCACCAAAAACGATTTGCGCATTTTCAAGGGCGTTTTTAGCCTCCAAAGTGAGAATATTTTCGTTTCCAGGTCCAAGCGAAATAAGCGAGATTGATTTTTTCATTAAGCTTATCCCATTATGCCGTATCAAAGCGAAAATGTAAAATAGATGGAAATCTCTAAAAATTGCAATTTTTAGAGATTCCCAGATTTATAGGAACTTCAAAAACTCCTATATATATATCGACTTTTTCTGATATATATCAATTTTAGAAATATTTTTATTGAAATATGACTGGTTTGGTTGTAGAATTGCTTTATAGAATGAAAATCATTAGTGAGGAGAAATAAATGACATTCAAAGATTTAAAAGTTGCGGTTTACGCTGACGGTGCTGACATCGAGGGAATGAAGGCAATGTATGCCTCTGGTTTCGTAAAGGGCTTTACTACAAACCCAAGCCTTATGAAAAAAGCCGGCGTTAAAGATTATGTTTCTTTTGCAAAGGATGTCGTCCTAGCCATTCCGGACCTTCCTCTTTCCTTCGAGGTTTTCGGCGACGATTTTGACACAATGGAAAAGGAAGCCAAGGTAATCGCAAAGCTTGGAAAAAATGTTTTCGTAAAAATTCCGATTATGCTTACGGATATGACATCTACTGCCCCTCTTATCAAAAAGCTTTCTGCACAGGGAATTCAGCTCAATGTAACGGCAATTTTCACTGCTGAGCAGGTTCAGGAGGCGGTTGACTCATTCGCTCCAAACACAAAGAACATCATCTCCGTTTTTGCAGGTCGCCTAGCCGACACTGGTAATGACCCGATTCCTGTAATCAAGGATACAGTTCGCATTTGTAAGTCAAAGCCGGGCACTATGAGCCTTTGGGCTTCTACGCGCGAGGTTTACAATGTTATGCAGGCAGACGAGCTTGGCTGCGACATCATCACCACGCCAAACAGCGTAATTGAAAAGCTCGGAGGAATGGGAAAAAGCCCAATGCAGGGAAGTCAAGACACGGTTCTGACTTTCGCAAAGGACATTAAATCTCTCGGCTTCTCAATTTTGTCATAGCGTTTTACAAGGCATTTACCCCCACATACGCGCTTTCTGCCCTGTATGTGGCGGGAGTTTTTCCCGTGTGCTGTTTAAAAACTTCAAAAAACTGCCTTCTTGAACCAAAACCACATTCAAAAGCAACTTCTTCCATATTTTCATTGCTTTCACGAAGCCTCGAACAGGCAAGCTCCACGCGGCGACGGCTTATGTACTGCCAGACCGGAACATTCATTACATCTTTAAAGCATCGGCCCAAATAATCAGAATTCACATTCAAAATATCAGCAAAAAATTTTACGGATGCGTTCGGATTACTAAGCTCAGTCTCAAGAAGCTCAAGAATTTTTTTTACGAGGGAATTCGCACTGGAATTTTCTTCAGCGGAAGAATCAAAGACTTCCTCGCATTGACGGCCCAGCTCAAGAAGAAGGCGTTCCAGCGCATTGTAATAAGAAAGAGGCGAAGAAGAGCCCTTCGCAAATTCCTGCAAAACCTCTCCGCAAAGATTCCCGATTAACTCAGGCTTTGAATATTCAAACGACTGCGGCAAAATAATTCCGTTCTTTAAGATTGTCGCCCTGTATGCCTTGTCTGAATAAACCTTATCAATTTCTTCTTGCGAAAGCTTATGCGGAAGAAAGATTCTAAGCTCGTCATCAAGCTCCACGCACTGATAAAAATGAAACCACCAGTAAGAAAGGGGCTTGTCGCAGGGCTTTACTCCCCGATGAACATGCCCCGCCGGCAAAAGAAGGGCTTTTCCCTGAGCAATTTCAAAAGTTTGTCCGTCATCTTCAATGAGCGCATTTCCCCGCTTTCCGACAAGCAAAACCGTTTCCGTTTCAAGGCACCGGTGGATGTGAGTCCAGCCAGGATTAAGCATAGCAAGTCCGCAAACCGGAGAGCGCGTTGAGTCCACTCGCCTAAGATGATAAAAAAAGTCTGAATTCCGCACTATTTCTCAATTTTATGTCACTAGCAGGAATTTAACAAGGCTATATAATCGAATTATGAAAAAATTATTCACTTTAGTTGCCATTTTTTTGGCAGGAGTTACGACAATGAATGCTACGAACTCACTTCAGGTAAAGGCTGTTCTCGAAGAGGGAACAATGTTTTCTGACTCGCAGAAGGTCGGCTTAAAATATGTTCTCGACTACAGTCCCGACAGGATGTTAGCCCCTGCCTACAAAGCGATGGGGAAAACTCCCAAGGATGTCACTTACGGAGGCTGGGAAGCAAGGCAGATTCAGGGACACATGCTCGGTCACTACCTGTCGGCTTTATCTGGTTTTTATTATCAGACTGGAAGCGCAGAAGCAAAGCAAAAGCTCGACTACACAGTAAAATGCATCAAAGAGCTGCAGCGGGACGACGGATATTTTGGAGGAATTCCCTCAACTCCATTCGACACCGTGTTTTCAAGCGGTGAAAATTTTAAGGTTGACAGATTTTCGCTCGCTGACTGGTGGGTACCGTGGTATTCAGTTCACAAAATTTATGCGGGACTTCTCGACTCATACATTTACGGCGGAAACAAGGACGCTCTCGAAATAGTCACGAAAATGTGCGACTGGGCAATCGCCGGAAGTAGCCGAATGACAGACAAGGAAATGCAGAAAATGTTCACCTGCGAGCATGGCGGAATGTGCAAGGTCTTTGCAGATTTGTACGACATTACAAAAAACGAAAAATATTTAAAAGAAGCACAAAGATGGATTCACAAGGAAATTATGAATCCCGCAATGAAGGAGCAGGACAAGTTGCAGGGCTACCACGCCAACACTCAGATTCCGAAATTTTTAGGAATCGCCCGCCTTTACGAGCTGACTGGAAAGTCGGAATATCGCACTGCGGCGGAATTTTTCTTCAACACAGTCACCCAGAACAGAAGTTACTCAATCGGCGGAAATTCAAAGGGAGAGCACTTCGGAAAAGAGTTCGACGAGCCTTTGGAGCGGGACACCTGCGAAACCTGCAACACCTACAATATGCTTGAGCTTGCGGAGCACATCTTCGCATGGAAGAAAAATTCACAGGTTGCAGATTTTTATGAAACTGCCCTTTACAATCATATTCTAGCAAGCCAAGACCCTCAGACTGGCGCGAAAACTTATTTTGTTTCAATGCAGGCTGGCTTTCACAAGGTTTACTGCACCCACGACAACGCAATGTGGTGCTGCACGGGAACAGGTCTTGAAAACCCGGAGCGATACAACCGCTTCATAGCAAGTGAATTTGATGACGCCCTCTATATAAATCTCTTCATTCCTTCGACAATCACAACGAGCGACGGCTGGAAAATCAAAATCGAAACGAATTTCCCTTATGAAGAAAAAGCGAAAATCACGGTTCTTTCCAAGGGCAAAACCGACAAAGTTCTAAAAGTCCGTGCCCCTTCTTGGTGCAAAGAAAGAAAGGGAGGAAGTGACGGCTACACAGACTGCGGAAAACTCAGCACGCTCACAAGTCTTGAAATAAACCTTCCGATGGCTCTCAACATAAGGCGCTCACTCGACAGAAGCGGAAATTTCACGATTAAATACGGGCCTATAGTTCTTGCGGCAGACCTGGGAAACAAAAATATGCCGAACGATATTGTAGATGACCACTTAATTTATATGCAAAGCGGGAAAAATGCCTCTGTCGAGGTTATCACGGCTGACTTAAAAAATCCCTCCTCTTGGATAAGCCTGTCCGACAAAAGCACGCTCACATTCACCACTGCAAAATCAGCAAATGAAAAAGCTGTCGCCTACACACTTCGCCCATTCTACGATATTCATCACACAAGATATGCGACTTATTTTCCGTCAACGAACGCAAGTGAAAACAAAAGAGCCGGTCTCTTTGAAAAAATCACAACGGATTTTATTGAGGTTGGCAGGCAGCAAAGTGAGGTTGAGCATAAATACAAGACTGAGGGAACGGAAATCGGCTATGTCGAAAGCGTTGACAGAAACTGCAGAAGCTTTATGAGCGACGAAAGCTTCGTCTTATACAAAGCAAAATTCGATGCGACGGCAAAGCAAAACAAAATCGTCCTTACGGTTTACGGAAAGGACACAGGAAGTCTCACGGTTTTATACGGAAGCGAGCTTTTGCAGAAAGTAGACCTAAAGGGCGACGGTGGCGATGACTTTTTGGACATCAGCATTGAAGTGCCGAAAAAACTTGTCAAAGCAAAGCAAAAAGGGGCAAAGGTTGTCCGCGAGGACATTACGATAAAAGGAAGCAAAGGCTCACGGATTCTTGAAATCAGGACTGTGAACAAGTAGAGCCTTTTCTGTATTCGGTCGTAAAGGCCGGATCATAGAGCTTTGAGCGCTCATAATTCGTGTGTGAGACTACATCGCCTACGATTATGAGCGCAGTTTTTGAAATCCCGTTAGCTTTTGCCGCCTCGGAAAGAGTTTCTATCGTACACAAAACTTTTTTTTCGTCCTTCCAGGTTGCCTTATAAACAAGGGCTACCGGAGTTTTTGGCGAAAGGCCGGCTTTTAAAAGCTCTTCCTGCACCTTTTCAGTCATTCCGCTGCTTAAAAAAAGAACAAGACTCGCATTGTGCTGTGCCAAAGCTGAAAGACTTTCTTTTTCGGGAACGGCTGTCCTTCCCTCAAGGCGGGAAATTATCACGGACTGGCTAACATTCGGCAGCGTATATTCAAGATTCAGGCTCGCAGCCGCTCCACAAAACGAGCTGACCCCCGGAACAGACTCATAGGAAATGCCAAGAGAGTCAAGCACATCCATTTGTTCACGGATTGCTCCGTACAAAGACGGGTCTCCCGTGTGCAAGCGAACGATAATTTTTCCGGCTTTTTCTGAATTTTTTATGACTTCGACAACTTCTTCAAGAGTCATTGTCGCGCTGTTATAAATTTGAGCACATTCAGGGCAATTTTCGAGCAAATCTTTGTTTACGAGACTTCCTGCATAAATTACGACATCCGCTTTTTTAAGAAGATTTTGTCCGCGAACAGTGATTAAATCCACAGCTCCTGGGCCGGCTCCGACAAAATAGACCATTTATTTTTCCTCCGACAAAAATCGTGTAATGTCAACTTCCGATGCAAAGCGAAGATAATAAAGCACGCAGCGGATTTCGCTTTCAGCTACACCAAGCATTTGGCTCACAGCCCTTCTGTAACAGCTTAATTGTCCGAAATAAATTTCCGGCTCAATTTTCTGGTTAGTCTTGTAATCGACAATCGTATATTTGAACTGTGAAGGAGCCATATTTTTGTAAACCAAGTCAATCTGTCCCGTAACGATTAAATTCTTAGCATAGGTCGTCTCATTATCTGGAGGAAGGGCGTTTTCAATGAAACTTCTGAAAGAATATTCAGTTTTTTTCCATTCCGAAGAAAAAGCCTCTCTAAAAATCTGAGATTTTTTTAACTCCTCTGCCATATCAGAGCAGATTTCCCGGATTTTTAAGATTTTCTTTTCACGATTAGTCTTTCCTTCCCACTTTTCCATTCCAATACCTGAAATAAATTTCTCGTTTATACCGATAAATTCCCGCCCGCTGAGAGAAGGCTCCCGATTAAGCACGGCCGCTTCCATAAACAAGTGAGCAATCGTACCGAAGTCATTAAAGCCAAAATCTGGGGCAATAGTTTTTACTTTAAGAGATTCTTCACCCTCGTCTTCCAAATCAGGAATTTCCTTTGAGCCATTTGGAATCGTGCTGGCGACAATTTTATTGACAAGTGAGTAGTCTGGGGATTTTAAGGGGTAGGGAGTGAAGGCTATGCCTGAACCGTACCCCTTAGGAGAAGGGGGTGTGTCGAAGAGCGATTTCGCTCTGAGACCAGGGGGAAGGCTTTCCCCCTCACTCTTAATTTTACTCGGGCTTACATACACCTTTGGCGAAAGCTCCTCTTCTATAAGCCCGACTTTTTCTTCTTTCAGATTTTTGATGTAGTCGGATTTTTTTAAGTTTTCGCCATTTTCTATCGCAGCTTCGTCAAATGCTTCCTTTTCGTTTATAAAATTAAAGGCCGGATTTTCTGTTTCTGCATAAAGAATCGGGAGCAAAAGCTGATAAATTGATTTTGGATAAGCATAAGGCTCTAAAAGGTCTTTCGGCTCATCAAGTTCTTTTATTTCCTTCGTTTTTGAGTCTTTTTTATAGCTTTGAGTCCAATGGAATTCTTTTTTATCCTCAGTATGAAGCTCAAATTTCCGGCATTTTTTTTCAGCCTCACACTCATCGTCAAATTCTCCGTTCGAATTTCCGACAATATAAAGCTTTTCCTCGGCACGGGTAAAGGCCACATAGGCTATGCGGCGAAGCTCGGCACATTCCTGCTTTTCGTTTTCTTCGTCACTGCAAGAGAAAAAATAGCTTTTATTTGCGTTGTCCTTACGGATTGTGCCAGTTTTGCCTAAAGCGGCAGCCGCTTTATCGTAATTTTCCCAGGCAGGAGTTTTTAGCAAAAATCCGAAATCCTTTGACGAATAGACATTATTGCCGAATTCTTTCGGTTTCGCGCTGGCAGCACAAACAAAAACAACTTTATATTCAAGTCCCTTTGATTTATGAACCGTAAGAATCTGAACGGAATCCTCTTCGTCAAGCACGACATCAAGCCCGTCAAGCTTTTTGTCGCTTTCTTCGTATTGCTTTACCATATCAATAAAAGAAGCAAGGCTTTGAGTTTTTTGCTCGGACAGTCGCGCCATTTCAAACAAAATGTCATAGAACGAAGAGTACATTTTGACAGTTTTGTTCCAGCGGGTTTCAAAACAGTAGCCCAGCTCATACCAGATATAAGAAATTGTTTTCGTTAATTTTCCCTGCGAAAGCCTGGACTTTATATCCTCGTAAATATTTTTAAGATTTTGAATTTTTTCGTAAAGATTTTTATCACCTTGGATTTTTTCGAGCATTTCGTTAGAAAAAGGACTTTTGTACGGATTTTCCGTGTTCACTAAAACTTTTTCTGTCTCGGCGAAGGTGAGAGAACAGAAGGGAGAGCGAAGAAGCTTCGCATAAGCATTTTTGTCCTCCGGATAAACGCAAAGCTTTAAAAGCGAGAGAATGTCGTTTATCGGTCCGTCAGAGAAAAATCCCTTGTAAACCTCGGTCGAATAAGGGATTCCCGCCTGTAAAAGCACATTTTCGTATGCAGAAGCTGGCGTTGATGTCCTGAAAAGAAGAGCAATGTCGCTGTAGTGATATTTTTGAACGGGATTTCCGTCCTTATCTAAAGTTTTTTCGTTCAAAAGTTTTTTGATTTCGCGTGCGACAAAAGCCGCCTCTTTTTCATAATTTTTTCGGTCGTCCTCGGCAGTTTCTTCGTCATTCTGAGCGCTAGCCGAAGACTCCTCTTTTTCTTCCCAATCCTTAGGATAAAGCGCGATTGTAATTTCTTTCTGCGCGTAAGATTTTTCTGAAAGCCTGAAATCTGGAATCGTGACTCTTTTGTAATCCGCCTCGTAATTAGGGATAGATTTTTTGCCCCCCCCCTGCCCGCTTGAAATGCCAATGTTTTCGTGGCCGAACTTTTCTTTTGTCATAAAAACAGCCTGTTTATCTTTATTGACATTTTCGCCTTTCGGATAATCGTAACCGCCGAAAATCGTGTTAAAGCCTGAAATAAGCTCTGCAGAAGAGCGGTAATTTGTCTTTAATTCCAGTGCATTTTTAATTGAAGAAGAGAGATTTCTGAAAACACTGACATCGGCCCCACGGAAGCGGTAAATACTCTGCTTGTCATCGCCTACAAAGAAAAGCTTGTGAGTGTCGAGCCTGTCAAGCAAATCTGAATCTGAAAGATGAGGGACAAGATAATTATTGTTTTCATCGTATTTTTCGTTTTTATCAGAAAGAATTAAGAGAACATCACATTGCTTCTGGTTGTCATCCTGAAATTCGTCAATCATTATCGCTTCAAATTTTGCCTGCTCAATGTGGCGAATATCTGCGTGCTCAGAGAGAATTTTCAGCATAAGGTCAGAAACATCGTCAAAGGAAAGAAGTCCCGCAGTTCGTTTGGTTTTGTTCACAGACTCCTGAAAGAGAGAAAGATGGGCAAAAATTTTTTTCTGTAAGTCAAAGCCAGAAATTGTGTTTGCAAGAAGATAAAGCTTTTCGAGAAGTGGCTGAAAAGACTTTTTAAAGGATTTAAAATCTTTATCCTTAAGATATTGACTTAAATATGAGTCGGCGTAATAAGATATGCCATGACAATATTCAAAAAATTCGTCGTTCAAAAAAGAATCTGAATTTTCTTTACTTTCAAAGATTTTTCCTGAAATGGCTGGTGGTGCCGGATTTCCGACATCATTTATATATTCATAAAGTTTTTCAAGAGCTTTCCCTGGTTTTTTTGGCTTATTTTTAACACAGTCCTTTCCAAATAAATCTTCAATTTCGTCCTGAAGCTGCGCCGTCAGATTTTTGTAATCCTCTATGATTTTTGATTTCTGAATTTCAAGGCTCTGAGTAAAATCAATAGGGTTTAAAACCGTTGAATATTTGAGAACAGAAGCAGCAAAAAGCTCTTCGGCAACATTCTGAATCTTAAAAATTTGGGCTATTTCTTTAAGCTCGTCCTTATCGAGATTTTCAAGGACATATTTCGTCGCCATAAAATTTATTTCAGATTTGATTTTGTCGTCATCAAGGGTAAAATTCGGCGTGATTCCGTAAAAACGAGCGCCTTTTTTTGCTATTTCAGAAAAATAACTGTCGAGTGTCTGAATATGAGTTTTGTCAAAATGCTCGATTGCCTCACGGGAGCGAGCCTTAATTTCTTTTAAATGCGGGAAATTTTCACCAAGCTCTTTTTTTCCTTTTATGTCCCGGCCTGCGATATGATTTTTGAGACCGTAGAAAATTCGCTCCTTCATTTCATTGGCGGCTTTTTTCGTAAAGGTAAGAGTTAAGATTTTTTCTGCGCTAAGATTTTTTGCCTCAATAAGATAAGCAAAGCGGCTTGCAAGAACTGTTGTCTTTCCACTACCAGCCCCCGCACTTACAACGACATTTTTCGTTTCTTTTGCCGCCCTAAGCTGCTCGCCGTTCAGTCCGCTAGAAAGAAGGCAGAGGGAATCGTCGTCAATTTCAAAGGAATTCGCTTTATTTTCTATCATTTTTATTTCCTAAAAACCATTATAGTATATTTTTCTGATTTTTCTAGAAGAAAATAAAGGGCAGCAGGCTACATAATTTTACCAGTGCGCTTCTATCCATACATCTCAGCGTTTGACACGAGTGACAAAAATCTCTAAAATCTCAAAATGACATAAATTCAAAAAATGTCAGAATAAAACACTATAAGGGTAACAAAGATGAAAAAAATTGCATTTGCATCGATTTTGGCACTTTTAGCCACTGCTTCTGTTTTCGCAAGCGGTGTCGAGAACAAGACGAATATGAGCACGGGCTATCTTCGTAATCCTAGCCGAAACACTGAGGCAAAACGACCGGAAGCCTCTTATTACAATGTCGCAGGAACTGCCTTTATGACTGACGGCCTTTACATCGAGGCTGGAAACCAGTTTGTATTCAAAGAGTACGGTAATGAAATGAAAACCGGCAACGCCCTTTCTGCTCTCGGAATTAGCGATTATTATTCAAATGATGAGACAACTGTCTATCTCTATCCTGACGCAGATTTTGTTTACAAGCACGACAAGTTCGCCGTTTTCGGAAATTTTGGCGTATATGCCGGCGGCGGCTCCCTCTCCTACAGCGAAGGAACAAGCGCGACAACACTGCTTTTTGGCGGAGAGGCTGCAACATATTACAAAAAGGCACAGGCTGCCCAGGCCGCTGCAACAAATTATGCCTCGCTTGGCGACACTGAAAATGCAGCAAAATACGGAGAAGCCGCAACACAGGCAAAAGCTGCTGTAGATGCCCTAGTTTCAGCGGCTAAGTCCCACTCCCTTGATGTCACTTCTATCACTTACGGCGGCCAGCTTGGCATTTCTTATCTCTTCCTTGACAATCTTTCTTTTGCAGCGGGCTTGCGCTATGTTCACGGAACACAGAGCATGGAAATCAAGTCTGACGCTTTCAGTTCTCTTGGAAACGGAAGCAACAAAATCTCTTACGAAGCAAACGGATACACTGTAAGCGGAGTTTTCGGAATTCACTACCGGCCAATCGAAGTAGTTGATTTGGCAGTTCAGTTTCAGTCAAAATCTTCCGTAAAATATGAAGTCAAAGATGTAAGCGGAAGCCTGGCCTCTAAGTTCGGCATCTACGATGGAAAGACATTCCACACCGACCTTCCCGCCGTCTTGAACCTGGGAGCAGGCTGGCAGGTTCTTGAGCCACTTTATTTGAGCGCAAGTTTCAACTATTACTTCAACTACTTTGCAAATCAGGATTCAATTCTTGGCGAAACCGATTACGATAACTCATGGGAAGTCGCAATTGGTGCGGACTGGAAAATCTGCAAATGGGTTTCTTATAGCTTAGGCCTTCAGTACGGAAAGCAGGGAACGACAGATGATTCAAACAGCACATTCAATCCTGTTTTGGACAGCTTTTGCGTAGGAACTGGCGTCGAAGTATTCCCGACAGAAGAGCTGACCGTAACGCTCGCAGGACTTTTTGCAAAATATTTTGACACAGACTACTACTTAAGCGGATACAAAACAACTTTGAGCAAAAAAGTCACAAACCTTTCAATCGGAGTCACTTACCACTTCCCGAATTTGTAGCACTGTAATTTTGGGGGCTCAGCCCCCATTTTTTTCAAATATAACAAAAATTTATTGAGTTTCATTGCCAAAAACAGCTTTTCTTTTCATTACTTATATTGGGTGTGGAGAAGGAGCGATTATGAAAAAATCTCAAAATCTTTTATTCCAAAGCTGGGAAAAGCTGACATTTGCGAATAACTTTTTGTTTTGCAAAATTTTGGAAAACGACAAGGAACTTTGCCGGCAACTCTTGGAGCTTTTGTTGCACATTAAAATTGAAAAACTAGAAGAGCCTGAGATAGAAAGATCAATGCAAGAGACAATAGACTCGAAATCTGTCCGCTTTGATGTATACACAAAGGACAACAACAGCATTTTTGACATTGAAATGCAGACAACTAAAAAAAAGAATCTTCCTAAACGAGCGAGATATTATCAAAGCATTATAGATATAGATAATCTCTCCAGAGGCGAAAATTATGCAAAACTCAAAGATACTTATATCATATTTCTTTGCCTCGAAGACATTTTCGAAAAAAATCTTCCCGTATACTTTTTTGAGAATCTTTGCCTCCAAGACAAATCCATAAAACTTGATGACCGTGCCTATAAAATCTTTTTTAATGCTACAAAATATGATAAAATGCAATCTGATGAAGAAAAATCATTCTTTAAATTTTTGAATGGTGAAGAAGCAACAAGTGATTTTACAAAAACCATTGCAAAAAAAGTCGAATACGCAAAGAAAAACATAAAATGGAGGCGACAGTTCATGACTTGGCAACAAACAATTGACGAAGAAGTAGAAATCGCAAGAGAAGAAGCAATTAAGGAAGGACTCCAGCAAGGTCGTGAGGAAGGGCTACGACAAGGGCTTGAACAAGGTATGCAACAAGGGCTTCAAAAAGGTCTTGAACAAGGGTTAGAACAAGGACTACAGAAAGGGCTACAACAAAAAACCTCCGAAGTCGCCCGCAACTTGCTTACAATGCGCATACTCACAGAAGAGCAAATTGCGCAATCTCTTGGCCTTTCTCTCGGAGAAGTTCAATCTATAGCAAAAGAACTATAAAAAAAAGCCACCGCCCCAATTGAAGTGACTTCAAAAGGGGGAGGTGGCTTTTATCATTTTTATTTACCACCAGAATGTGAGGGTAAGAGGAACTCGCCAAGCTATTGCCTGAAGCACATTGCTTGTTTCCATGTGCTTATACTGAAGCTCAACGCCTAAGCGGGCAAAACCGTTCGCAAAGTTCTTCTGCATATATGGATAGCCATAAACCGAAAAGTAGCGACCAGCAGTTCCTGTAGCTGGAGCGTTGTCTCCTTCGCCGTCAAGCCCCATAAAGTTCCAGTCAAAAGCGACTAAATCTGAACAGTATGAATCAAAGTAATCTGGCTTATTGTAGCCGTTTACAGAGCCGTTAGCATCCTGTCCGTACATAAATGCAGACATAAAGCCAAAGACATAAGGAGTTCCCGGAAGCGGATGAGTCGCACTCAAACCAAGAATATTATAAATCGCGGTCTCATTGATACTTACATAATGCGGAGCATAGTAAGCAAAGCGGTCTTCAACAGCGAATTCCCAGCCTTCGACAAGCTGCGTAAATTTCGCAGAATATTGAGCAAGATGAGCCGTAACTGTTTTTGACCAGTCATTTCCAGAAACGGTTATATCTCCATCAACTTCAGCTTTTCGCCAGCGAATGTCATAGCTTGCGTTCATAAGAACACCGTAGAACAAGCTTGGCATGTCAACCTGCAAAAACGCTTCGCCAAAAAGACTCTTGGTGTAGTCGCCATCTCCATAAGCAGAACCGGCTCCATTCGTCATAAATGTGTTCGGCCGGATACCAGCGTTGAATGTTACATTATACAAAAGCCATTTATACTGTGCCATGAATTTGACAGATTTTATAAAATGACTCCAGTCATTGAATTTTTCGTAGCTGTCAACAAATGGTGCAACAGGGAAACCTACGATTGCCTTAAAGCCCGACAAAGCCCGTGGCAAAAGCTCGATTCCAGAAAAAGCAGAATCACCGCCCGTTCCTCGCATTGCAAGGCTTTCGATTTTCTGACCGCCCAAAACATAGCCTGCATTGATGTAGCCGGCATTCCAACCGTTAGAAGCAAAGTTTCCTGTGTAGAATCTGAACTGGTCGTCAAAGAAGTGAGTACAAACCCACATCTGACCGATTGGACTAGATGTGTCGTCGGAAGTAGAACTGAAATTGTTTTCCTTACCACTATAATCAACACCGGAAATAAAATTTGTTCGGTCTGTATACTCAGGAACAACCGCATACCAGGGGCCCAAACCAGAGCCAATCCACACATTCGTGTGAAAATCCACATTCGGAGCCGTAGCGTCCAGATTGAGAAAGTGAATACCGTTCTGAACAGGACCAAATTCCGCCGCAATTTCAGAAGAATCCCATTCATCTTCACTAGGATAATTATGGAAAACCTGAGTTCCCACAGTGCTAGAGTAGTCCACATAGCCGCCGATATGAATCGACTGAGCAATCAGGGCTGAGCCAAAGCTAAGGACGGCTGCGCCAAGTAAAAATTTCTGTAATTTCATTAGTTTGCCTCCCTTAAAGTATAGCTATATGCACTACCAGTTCTTGTAACAGTAAAGAGATAAGTCGTCCCTTCTTCAAAACTCGTTGATATATACGCTTGATTGGAAAATGTTGCATCTCCCCACGCATTTCCATCATTCGGGTTAATTGAGATGTAGTTTGTCCCATCATTTCCTTCAAAGAAAGGTGTGAAAATGGTGCTTGCTTTTGTGGCTGTAACATACAGCTCTAATGTATCACCATCAGCTATCTCAATATGTGTACTGTGAACACCCCCCCACCAAGCATCAGTGCTTTCAATGGTTTCAGCGTCATATTTTATACTATTTAGACTTGCATTAACCGTCCAAGTTCCATACATGGGGTAAAAATAGAAACTCATATTTCCGACACCATCATTGACTGTTGCCGTTCCCTTCATGATAAAGCCCGGAATTATATCTACCTTCTCGGAATCCGAAATCTCCAAGTCACAGCCTGCCAAAGCAAGCACAGTAAAGGCTACGATGGCAGAGCAAATAAGCTTAAATTTTTTCATTACTCATGCCTCCTGTAAACTTAGAACTCGAATTTGATTCCGACTGGGACTCTGTATGACAAGCATGTGTTTGAAACATCGCTTGTGAACGCCCGTGTGTAAGCAAGCTCAAATGCCGCAACAACAGCACCGTTCGAGAAGTTGTACTTGAAGTATGGTTTTACATAAGCCCCAAGATATGTTGTTGCATCTCCGCCAAGAAGGTTCGCTGTTGCCATATCATTCAAGGTAAGAGCAATGTCTGAACAAGAAGCATAAGCCGTGTTCTTGATTTTTCCAGTTCCGTCGTCATCTGCAAAAGCAGTACCCAAAGCGTCAGCGGCAAAAATTCCTGCCACATCAGCACCAAGGCTAATTTGTGTTCCAGGCAGAGCATACTCACCGTTTACAGCAAGAATGTTGTAAATCATCTTTTCGTCAGCGTGAATGTAGTCATCATCTGCAAACATAAAGCGGTCTTCAACAGCAAGAGAAAGCTGGTCAGAAAGAGTCATTGCTCCGGAAATGCCGATTGTGTGCGCAAAGGTTGTGTGTTCTTTTTTAGTTCCCCTGATTGTTGTGTATTCTTCGTCACGGTAGCGAAGGTCATAGCTGAAAACAATGTCAGCAATGTCTGCAAGACCTGGCATAAGAACCTGAAAATACCCTTCGCCGAAAGCACTCTTTGTGAATGTCTCTGTGAAAGTAGACATAGTGCCAGCGTTGTCAACACCGTCGTAGTAAGTGCCTGGCCTAAATCCTGCGTTTACAGTCATATCGACACCTTCGATTGGAAGCTGATAACTGGCGGCGAGTTTGATTTTTTTACCAAGATATTTCCACTGGTTGTATTCTTCATCTGCCTGAATTCCATTTCCTCGGATTGGAAGAATCGGGAAGCCTGCAAAAAGCTTGAGTCCGCTTACAAATGAAGGAACAAATTCAAAACCTGTAAGGTATGGACCATAGTCAGAATCAGCGAGATTCGTGATGTACTGACTGCCCAAGACAGCACCCTCTTCAATATAGCCGCCGTTAAAGCCTTCGAATTTTCCTGTGTAAACATTCACCTGGTCGTTAAAGAAACCGACCTTCATATTTCCCTGATAAAACGGAGTTCCTTTTCCACCGTCAGAATAGTCGATATATTCTTCATCGCCACCGTCAGCATTGAAGTAAAGACCCAGGTTGAATTCAAAGCTAGACGCTTTTACAGAAACATCGACCGTCATATTTCCGTCAGGGTCATAGCCCGCAGAATTTTTTGTGTTGTCTTTTTCACCGTCATCATTATAGAAGGACTGACTTGCACCCCAAACGGTGTAGTCAACGCCCGCATGGAAAGCGACAGACTGCGCAAAGGCCCCGCCACAAAGAGCAAGGGAAGCAGCACCTAAAATCAATTTATTTAATTTCATAGCGTTTTATTCTCCTTGAATTTGAAATTAGTTCCAACTAGTTGAACTGACCGTAAATGACTGAGTACCATCGATGGTCTGTGTTATTGTAACATCAGTTCCATCATAAGAAATTGTCATCACAACATCTTTATCTGTTGGCAAAGTTTTTCCTGTATTCTGATGATCGTAACCCGATGAATAAGTAAAGCCCGCAGTCACGCCACCGGCAGACCAAAGACCAGCTGTAAATCCTGCAGCAGTTGATTTATTTAACCAAGTATCAGCACGAACAAAAGTTCCATTAGAAGTTTTATATGTAGCACCATCCCAAAAAGCTAGAGACCAGCTATTCCATAAACCAGTTCCATTTGTTGGTTGAGTAAAAGTGTATTTTACAACATCACCCTTTGTCATTTTTACAGAAATAAATTCATCAATCGCATTCCAAGCAGAAGGTTTGAAGGAAGAGTTTGCAGTACCAGCAGAAGTATCATTCTTAAAAATTGAAGAAACATTCAAAGTATTTTCACTTCCTAGGCCGACATAAATATAATTTGTCGTATCTTCATCGTCATCAGTTGTTACACACGACGCCCTGTCAGCCTTATCTCCAAGCTCAAGCTCGCAACCAATTAAAGAAATAGAAGCGAAAAGCGCGACTGTCAAAGCAAGAAGCCCTCCCCGCAACTTCATTTTTTTCATAATTTCCTCCTTTTTTAACTAAGAACCCATTTTGTCAAAGAGAATCAAATGACAGTTAAGTCCTTATATCTATTATTTTTGATATATACCGAGAATTTTCGATACACAAATAAATCATAAGCCCTGTAACTTTATATGTCAACAATTATTTTTATTTTTTTTGATATTTATCAACTTTTTCTGATTTGAAAAAAAATCAGGCGGGCTGCTGTAATTTTGTAAAAGACTCGGAAGGTTATGTTTTCAAGAAATTAGAATCAGAAGTTTCTCCGGATGAAAAAATCCGGACTTGCTTTTTATGAAAAGAAATTTGGTCACGGTGGAGCAAGAGAACATAATTTAAACTACTCCGCTTTGATGCAGATGTAATCACAAACCACCCGTCGCTGCCCCATACCCCCTTTCCCCATGTCAGTAAGACAAGGGGAAAGGAGGGCTTACCTGTTACTACAAGCTGTGATAGAACAAGTGTGATGGTAGTTTTGAGAACATTAATCAACAGGTACAAAGAAACCTACTATATTCCCCCTCAGGAACTTGATGATTTTGCGGAAACCAATAGAATTCACCTGCTTGTAATTACGCCAGTAATTTTCCTTTTTGGAATACTAGATTTATTAGCAATTATTTTGCTGCATCATTCCGAACTGGAAAATTACAGTGCATCTTTATTTTATTTTGGCACTTTTACGATTACAAGTCTTTTTTCGTACATTTATTCGCGGCGCAAGAAACAAGTCTCTTTGTCGCTAAAAATATTCCATTTTACATCATGATGTTTTTTGCCTTTGGGGCAGGCTTTTTGGAAATGAAGGCGCAGAAGTAGGCTGCGGGAGTCAGGTAAAGAAGTGCGCCGTGAAGACGCTCGTTGTTGTAAAAATCAATCCACTGTGTCATTCTTTACACTCTCCCATACAGTCGCTAAACTCGATTCTCTAAGCTTCTGTAAAGATTTATCTTCAGAATAGTCATTATTCAAAATAGAAGTTTTCTTATTAATATTATTTGCTACAAAATTAAGCAAATGAATCTGTTCTGCTAAAGAGAATGTTATAACCTGTTCTTCTACATATGCAAGGGCATCAGACATATTTCACTTCCGATAATATTATACCATAATTTTGTTAAATTTTCATCAAAAATTTAATTCCTGGCAAGTCTTGCAAAACAGGGGGCTATATTTCTTTTATCTCAATGAATATTGGCCTGCCTTGTTAAGTTTTGCCGCTATAGCTGAATGTAATGTTAGGCGATACAGCTTACTTCCCAAGCAAGCTTATTTCTTTATACATTACAATGTAGCCATTTTTACAGGCTGTAAGGCATAACCTAATTTTTGCATTATATTTGACAGGGTTTTATATTTTACACTTTCTGCATTTCCACTGCGTAAGTTCTGGATTGTAGTTGGAGAAACTTTAGCTTCTTTTGCCAATTCCCTTACTGAGATATTTTCTTCTTCCATTTTTTCAATCATAAATTCTGAGATTAAAAATTCATTATATCCCTTTTCAAATTCATCCTTGAATTTTGGATCTTGCATAAGTCGGTCAAATGTTGTCA
>CALGGS010000234.1 GCA_937915735.1 uncultured Treponema sp. | reverse complement strand
AAGACCGTCATTACGGCAGAAAAATCAAATCCGGTTGCCTACAATTCCATAATCGATGCAATCGCAAAGGGAAAAACAAAATACAATGAAATCCAGACGACCACGGGAATGTCCGACATCAGCTTCTGTCTGAAAAATCTTATTTCGGCAGAAATTGTAGAGCGGCGTGAAAGCCCGAAACCCTATTACATAATCTCTGACTCAATGATAAAGTTCTATTTTACTTATGTTGCCCCTGGTGCAAGCCTTATAAACAGCGGAAAAGGAAAGATTTATTATGAGCAGAAGGTAAGACAGAATCTGCATCATTTTATGGGAAGTGTTTTTGAGAAGATGGCAAAGGATTATATCTTAAGCAATGTGGGCACAGAGAAAATCCCCTGCTTTTTGACCGACCTTGTCGAATACCAGACTTCTGTAAAGACCGGCAAAGAAATAAAGTCTCTTGAAATCGACCTGCTTGGACTGGATGGAAAAAATTATGTTCTGGCAGGCGAATGTAAGTTCAGGTCAGAAAAATTCGACAGGGAAGAGCTTGATAACTTTTTGGATAAACTGAATTATTTGCCAGCCGCAAATCTAAAGCTAATACTCTTTTCTCTTTCGGGTTTTACGGATTATGTCGTTGAGAATTCCAAAAATCTGACACTTGTTACATTAGAGGAAATGTACTGACAGTAAAATCAGGTGGTCGTAAGGGGAAAAACTTTGCTGACAAAATCTTTCCCCCTGCACTTTTCTTTCCCACCAAAAGAGAAGTGCTTTAGCCTTACTTTTTGGCAGACTCTTCCTTATCGTCCTTGACTTTACGCCAGATAAAGCTTATGCCGAATACAATCAAAACGATGTAAATCGCTGTTTTAATCAAACTCCAGAATCCGTACCAAAAGCTTGTCAGGTTAATGCTTCTCCAGGAAGACCATTCCTGTGCGCGAAGCTGTTTTTCGTAAAGTTTTTTCGCATCTTTTGCAAGGGAATCGGAAATTTTGCGGCCCAATCCATCATAAAAAAAGACTTTTTTAGGCTCAGAGCATTTTGAATAATCATCGTAATAGGAAAATCCGTAATTTTGCTCTCTGGAAGCGTATAATTTTCCCTCGTCTGAATAATATTTAGTAATCGGAAGTTCAATTTCTCCTATCAAATTAACTTCTTTTGCCGATTCCTGCTCTTGGTAGATTTTTTTTGCGTCTTTTCGAATATTGTCGGCGATGAGACGGTCAAAATCGTCCCGAAATTCGCTGTAGCTGATTCGGCGGAGGGGAAGTTCGATTTCGGAAAGCTCCGTCACTTCCTTTTCCTTGCAGCTTTCCTCACCCACTTTTTTGATGGGATTTCCTTTTGTGTCGTACTCGTAAACTTCGTGCTTTTCGTAGCGGCTTGTCTTTGAGGTGATTTGAGCGTTAAGACTTGCCGCACTAAGGCAGAAGAAGGCAAGTGTGACGATTTTTTGTGCGTGAAAAAGTGTTTTTTTCATTTTTGTTTTCCTCCATGGATTTTTCTGGTTTTTTATCGGCTTCGGACAACGCGATGGGTTTCGTCATCCAAGACCGGAATTTCAAGTTTTGAAAGGCTTTCAAGAATGGGAGCTGTTTTGCCTGCCTGAAAGAAGTATTCCTCGCTTTCTCTGCCTGGCTTTCGCAAAAATTGCTCGCATCTTTTGAGCTGGTACAAATTTTCTGAGAGGGAATAGGATTCGATTTGAATCTCTGAGAAAATTTCGTCGGTTTTGCTTTTAGGCGTGATTCGGGTGAACGAGAATGGAAGAAATTTTTGGTTTTCAGCGATTTTTTCTGTTTCCTCGCCAAGTTTTTCAAGTTCTGCCGAATATCGGGAAACGGAAAGAAATCTTTTTTCCTGATATGCAGAATAAAACCCTCCGTAATAGCATTGTCCTGTTTGCGCGTTAAAGCGACTTACTTTGAGTGATAAAAAATCAAGGATGCTTTTGCAGCTGATGTCGCGTTTTTCATTCAGAAGGATTCCTGCCGTGCTTCCGTTCGGGAAAAGGGAGGAGATTCCCTGATTTTTAATAAGAATCACTTCGTTTCCGTGCTCCAGAGACTTTTGCAGCATCTTAAAAAGTGTGGAATCTTCGCCGCTGAACATTCCCCAGACTTCT
>CALGGS010000233.1 GCA_937915735.1 uncultured Treponema sp. | reverse complement strand
ATGTGAAAATGCTCCATTTTGTGCATTTTTGCGACTCTTGCATCCTGCTTTTCGATGTAGTATTTGTACTTTGCGTCTTCCTGAGCTATTTCCCAAACGATTGGCGAAAATCCGGGGTTTGTGGCAGAGGAATCCTTTAGCAAGAGTTCTGTCGCTTCTTCGACTTGCTCATATTTTAATTTTGTCGCGTTGTATTGGCTTTCGGTCTTGATTCCGACTTTGTAGGCTTTTTCGCTAAGTCTTCTGTCCGCCGTGTCGTGCCTGAGTTTCAGTCGATATTCTGCCCTTGCGGTGAACATTCTGTAGGGCTCTTTTGTTCCGAGAGTAACCAAATCGTCAATTAAAACTCCGATGTATGCTTCATCCCGTCCCAGGATAAGCGGCTCGTATTCTGGAATTTTATGAAAGTTTTCATTACCGCTTGATTTTTGGAAATCCTCAAGAAGAGAGTTGACAGCCTTTGTTTCTTTCTGTGAGATTTCTGCAAAATGCTTTATTTCTTCGCTGGTAAAGTGGGGCTTAAAGCTAAAAGCGCCAGGCTCTGCACTTGCCGGCACCTGCCCCATTTCGCTGTGAGAAGGACAAAGAGGGCCGCAAAGCTTTTTATGGCTTCTGGCGTAAAGAGCTGCGTTAATTCCCGCAACCAAGCCCTGACCTGCTGCTTCTTCATAGCCTGAAGTTCCGTTAATCTGGCCCGCGTTAAAAAGGCCCGCAACTCGTTTCGTTTCAAGAGAAGGATAAAGCTGAGTCGGCTCAACATAATCGTATTCAACGGCGTAACCAGGACGCGCGACATGGCAATGCTCAAAGCCTGGAAGGGTTCTTAAAAACGCGTCCTGAACCTCTTCCGGTAAGCTTGAAGAAAGGCCATTTAAATAAATTTCGTCGGTCTGAAGGCTTTCCGGCTCAACGAAAAGCTGATGTCTCTCGCGCTCACTAAAACGCATAACTTTGTCCTCGATTGAAGGGCAATAGCGAGGACCTATCCCGTGGATTTTTCCAGAATAAAGCGGTGAGCGGCCGATGTTCGCGCGGATAATTTCGTGAGTTTTTGAATTCGTGTAGACCAAATGGCAAGGAACCTGAGGGCGAGTAACTTCTTCATCTTCAAAAGAGAAGGGAACGATTAGCTCATCTCCAGCCTGAACTTCAAGGTTTGAAAAGTCTACCGTGTGCCTTAAAATGCGGGGAGGCGTTCCTGTCTTCAAGCGGCCGGTCGTAAAGCCAAGGCGGTTAAGGCTTTGTGTTAGCCCGAATGCAGCCTGCTCACCGACTCGCCCGCAAGGAGCGTCGTATTCGCCGATAAAAATGCGGCCGCCCAAAAATGTTCCCGTCGTAAGGACAACCGAACGGACTGGAATTAAGCGGCCTCGCTCAGTAACGACTGCCGTGATTTTTTGTCTTTTGCCAGATTTTGCGGCTTCGCTTAAGATTTTTGTTTCTGTAAATTCGCCCGGAATCTCACCCTTCTGAGAGCTTTCGGCTGGCGGAAGGGGAGTTTCGCTTTCTGTCGTAAGTAAATCTACTACAGTGTCCATTAAAGTATAAAGATTTTCGGTAGTTTCGACAGTCTGGCGAGCAATAGAAGAATACAGGATTTTATCTGCCTGACTTCGAGGCGACTGGACCGCGGGTCCGCGGCTTTTATTGAGCATACGAAACTGAATCATCGATTTGTCAATGAGTTTTCCCATTTCACCGCCCAAAGCGTCGATTTCGCGAACAATGTTTCCTTTCGCAATTCCGCCAATCGAAGGATTACAGCTCATTCGGGCGATTGAATCGACGGTCTGAGTAATCAAAAGAGTTTTTAAGCCCATTCTCGCGCTTGCAAGGGCAGCCTCAATGCCTGCGTGACCGCCACCTACTACAGCGACATCATAAAAATCATAAAATCCAGCCATATTCAATTCTAAATCCCATAAAATTTACTGATTCAAGGCAGAAACTACAGCCTCGATACCAGCCCTTCCAACATTGCTTGATTTTCCGACACCCCAGACTTGCTTTCCGTTAATCGCAATCTGAACATAAGCCACGGCATAAGTGTCACTGCCTGTTCCCACTGAGTGCTCATGGAAGGCCGTGATGTTGAATTCAGGCAGCTTAAGCTGAGCAAGGGCCGCGACAAAGGCGTCGAGAGGACCGTTTCCCTTACCGCCGATAGCGATTTTTTCGCCATTAAAGAGTACGACTCCGCGGCAAGCGACATGCTCCCTCTCATAAGCGCCTTCAATCTGAGTTGAGGCTATGTCAAGAATAGAGAGAGGTTCTTTTTTGTTAATCCACTGCTCTTCAAAGTATTTCAGTATTTCTGCCGGCTGAAGCTCACGCTGTGCGGCATCGCTTTTTGCCTTGATAAGGTCGCCGATTGCGCTCTGCATTGCCTTCGGAATCGCATATCCGTAGTTGTGCTCCAAAATGAAGCTTGAGCCGCCCTTTCCACTCTGAGAATTGATTCGGATAATTCCCTCGTATTTTCGTCCGATGTCGTGGGGATCGATTAAGAGATAAGGAACATCCCAGATTGCGTTTTCGTCCATTTTTGCGCGTGCGGCAAAGCCTTTTGCGATTGCGTCCTGATGTCCGCCTGAAAGAGCCGTGTAGGCAAGACCTCCTGCATAAGGAGAGCGGGGATTAATTTCCATCTTTGTGTATTCCTGATAGGCGTCCGCAATATCTGGAAGATTTGAAAAGTCTAATTCCGGGTCAACGCCCTCACTGAACATATTGAGTGCGACAGTTACGATGTCAAGGTTTCCTGTTCGCTCACCGTTTCCGAACAGGCAGCCTTCAACACGGTCAGCCCCGGCCAAAAGGCCAAGTTCGCATGAAGCGACTCCGGTTCCACGGTCATTGTGACAGTGAGTTGAGATGACGGAGCAGTCTCTATGTGAAATTTTTGAGGCAAAATATTCGATTGAGTCTGCATAGATGTTCGGAGTATAACATTCTACAGTCGTAGGAAGATTAAAGATGATTTTGTTTTCTTTTGACCAGCCCCACTCGCTACCGACTGCCTCACAAATCTCGATTGCGTAGTCAATTTCTGTCATCGAGTAACTTTCAGGGCTGTATTCAAGCCGGATTCGTTTTCTCTCTTCCTCGCTTAAATCCTTCATACAGTCCTTGATACATTTTACGCCGTCAGTCGCAATCTTGATGATTTCTTCTTTTGACTTATTGAAGGTGTATTTCCGCTGGGCCGGAGAAGTTGAGTTGTAAATATGAAAGATAACGCTGGGAGCGCCCTTTATTGCATCCATCGTTTTTCGGACAAGCTTTTCGCGAGCCTGGCAGAGAACCTGAATCGTCACATCGTCTGGAATTCGTTTTTCGTCGATGAGACGGCGGATAAAGTCGTATTCAGTGTCGCTGGAAGACGGGAAACCGATTTCAATTTCTTTAAAGCCTAATTTTACGAGAAGTTCAAAAAAAGCAAGTTTAGTTTCGATTCCCATTGGGTCAATCAAAGCCTGATTTCCGTCACGAAGGTCTACAGAGCACCAGATTGGCGCTTTTTCGATTCGCTTGTTTGGCCAAGTTCTCGTCTGAATTGGAATAGAAGGAAAAGGTCTGTACTTTTTTGCATTCATTTTAAACTCCTTGAAAAAAAAAGCCCTGCCGCCAAAGCAACAGGGCTGTAATTTTTGATTTTAAACAACACCACTTAAGCTTTAGCTATTTTGAGAGAAAAGTAGACAAAAGTAGTAGAAGCAGTGTTTTCATATTGTTAGTATCGCTTTTTTAAGATTTTTAGTCAAGGGCAAGTTTCAGCGCTAGTTTCAGTGCTCAACAGAAGACGCTTTTACGAAATTGTACTGAATGTCCCCGGGAAGAAGTCCGTCTGAATAAATGCCTGTGACCGTGACAATATCACCGTTTTTTGGCTCATTTTCGCCGAAATTATACTTAAATTCTATTCCCTGCTTACAGCAAGCGAGAGCGTCTGAGATTATGACCGCATAAGCCCTTCCACCGTTTGCTGTCGGTGAATTTTCGTAAATTGCAAGCTCTCCTTTCATTCTGACGGTTTTGTTTATGTAAGACTCAGAGTCAATCATCATCTGAAAGACAGTTGCGTAAACTAAATCTGAATTCATTGCAGAAAGGTCAAAGTCAATTTCTGAATTTGAGTCAGTACTTTCTGCGACAGCATCATTCTGGGCGATTGCCTTAAGCTCGATTGGAGAAAGCTCTTTTTCACGGCAGGAGAAAAACACAAGCGAAGCAAGAAGAATTAAAAAACAAAAATTACTTTGAAGGATTGGCTTCAAGAAATTACCGCAGATTGTTTTTTTCATAAAATTATCCCTGAATTTTTCCAACAATATAGAATATGATAAAAGCGACTAAATCGGCAGCGACAATCGTTGAGCCGACCGGAGTTCCCGCCGGGACAGAAACTAAAAGCCCCGTCAGCGCACAGGTAACGCTTATGATTACGGAACAGATTGTAACGCTCTTAAAGCTTTTAAAAACCCTCATGCTCGCAAGAGCCGGAAAGATTACAAGGGCAGAAATCAAAAGGCTTCCCACGAGATTCATCGCAAGCACGATAATCACCGCGATAATGATTGCAATCACGAGATTGTAAACGCTTGCGTGAGTTCCGACAGCCTGAGCGAACATTTCGTCAAAGGTCACTGCAAAAATCTTATTGTAAAAAACGGTAAAGGCCGCAATCACGACAAGAGAAAGGGATGCGCAAAGCCAAACCTCGCCCTTTGTGAGAGTTAAAATCGAATAAGAGCCGAAAAGTGTCGAGCAGACATCGCCTGAAAGATTGTTCGACGGCTTAAAAATGTTCATAATCAGGTAGCCAAAAGCAAGGGATGCGACCGAAATCATTGCGACGGCGGCATCTCCCTGAATTTTGGTGTTTTTTCCCGTACGAAGGAGCAGAATCGCCGCGATTACCGTAACCGGAAGCACGAGATACATATTGTTAGAGAGATTCAAAACAGCGGCAACGGACATTGCCCCGAAAGCGACATGACTTAAGCCGTCACCAATAAAGCTAAAGCGCTTCAAAACGAGCGTGACGCCCAAAAGAGAGGAGCAAAGCGAAATTAAGATTCCGACGATAAAAGCCCTCTGCACAAAGGCAAAATTCAAGTGAAAGGTTGTGATTAGTTCCTGCAACATTGTGTTCCCCTATATTGTTTTCCGTCAGATAGTTCTTCTCAATATTTTCTGCAGCTGGCCGTTGCAGTCAGGGCAGGTCGTCTTGTGGACGAACTCATCTTTTGTACCGAAGAAAATCGACTCGCCAATGTGAAGGACATGACTTGCATAACGGAGGGCAGCTTCCACATCATGGCTAATCATTATGATTGTAATTCCTTCCTTGTGAAGGCTTTCAATGAGAGCGTACATTTCTTCCTGAGCGGCGGGGTCAAGGGCAGAAACAGGCTCATCCAAAAAAAGCATTTTCTGAGTGGCGCAAAGAGCCCGGGCAAGCAGAACCCGCTGCTGCTGACCTCCTGAAAGCTCCCTGTAGCATTTTTTTGCAAGGTCTGTGATTCCCATTTTTGCCATAGCTTTTGCCGCCAGAAGACGCTCGCTTTTTATGTAAAATGGCCGGCGGCCACAGCGAGACTGACAGCCTGAAATCACTATTTCCCGAACGCTTGCGGGAAAATCCTTTTGAATCATAGTCTGCTGGGGAAGATAGCCGATTTCGTCTGCGAGAAGTCCGTCACCCCTGATGATTTTTCCGTTGAGCGGCTTTATAAGGCGAAGAATTGTTTTCATAAGAGTAGTCTTTCCACTGCCGTTCTCGCCCAAAATGCAAAGGTAGTCGCCCGCATTCACGCTAAAAGAGAGATTTTTGATTATAACCTTTGAGTCGTACCCCAAAGTAAGATTTTCACAAGTCAGCTGTGCCATAAATTTATTTCCATTTTTTGACGCGGATAAACGCTGATACACGCAGATGTAACATAAAAAAATATTATCTGCGTCTCATCTGCGTTCATCTGCGTCTAATTACTCCGCAATGCCTCTAAATTTTCTCGCATAATTGCCAGATAGTCCGCACCTTTTTGAGCCTGCTTGTATGTCGTTGACTGCATTGAGTCCAGGACTTTGATTTCGCAATTTTTTAGCCCGCTTGATGAAACGACGGTTTTCGCGATTTTTTTGTCGGCACTTTCCGTAACGAAAACCTGTGCGGCTGCAAGTTCTTTAGCTTTATTTGAAAGAAAAGCGATTGTCTCAAAGCTAGCCTCGCTTTCAGCAGAGCAACCGGCAAAAGCCGCAAAATATCTGATTCCAAATTCATCGACAAGATAGCGGAAGGGAAATCTGTCACAAACGATGATTGTTTTGTCGGCAAACGAAGACGAATATTCCTGTTTCAGGGCAGAAAGTTTATCCACATAAGAAACAAGATTTGCCATATAAAACTGAGACTTTTCCTCGTCTTTTTCCATAAGGGCACGGGCAATTTCGTTTGAAGAAGCGATTGCATTGTTTAAGGAAAGCCAGACATGCTCGTCATATTCACTTTCTTCCTCTTCGTCAAGATTTTCCCCGCCGTGATGCGGCTCTTCTTCCTGCATTCCTTCGACAATCTCTTCCTGCTTTACGAAGCCTTTTAAAAGCTCCATAAGATTTATGACAAGCATCTTGTCGTTCGCCGCATTTTTAAGGGCATTTTCAACCCAAAAATCACTTTCCCCGCCAACATAAATAAAAATGTCAGCAGTAGAGATTTTTACGATGTCACTGGCTGACGGCTGATAAGAATGAAGGTCAACTCCGTCTTTTAAAAGCAAATCGACATAAACAGAGTCGCTTTCACCTGCAAGATTTCTGGCCCAGTCATAAAGCGGAAAAACCGTAGCAAGAACAGTAATTTTTCCCTCGCCTGAAGAAGCGGCTTTTTTCTGGCAGCCGGTAAAAGGCAAGATAAAAGCCAAGCTCACAAAAATTAAAAATATTTTTTTCATAATTAAACTCCAAATTTTTTTTGCGCTAGGGATTGTAGCACCGGCGTAGCCGTTCTGTAGTGGCGGTGGTTGAGTAGCACGAAGTGCGTATCGAAATCACCAGAACGAAAGAATGGAGCGCACTTTGCGCGGAAGTGCGAAAAGCCCGACCGTTGCGTTACGAAGCGTTAGCGAAGTAGCAACGGAAGCGCCCGTCTCATTCCTAAGCACTCACTCCTCATTCCTAGATACACATTCCTTACACACACCGTAAAGCGTTGTCTCAGACTTGCTCACCTCAAAACCGTCGGCTTCTTCGACTTCGCTCACAAGCTTTTCGGTCTGCTCGCTTTCCAGGTGAAAAATCTTTCCGCATTTTGTGCATGACAGGTGAATGTGATTCTTGCACTCGCTGTTGTCAAAAAACTGATAGTAAGCCTCGTTCGTTCCGGCTTTTGTGACCCGTTTGATTTTTTGCTCGGCTTCAAGCTCCGATAAATTGCGGTAAACTGAGCTTTTGCTGATATTTTTGTCTGCGAGAGAGGAGACGATTTCCTTTGCGGAAAAGGTCTTGTCGTGATTTTCGCTTAAAAACGATAAAAGGCAGTTTCGCTGCTCAGTGTTGTATGTCATAGATTTCTCCACTTCGCTCGAAATGACAAGATTTAGCGAATAAAATTTGTCCAGACTTTCTTTTCGGCCTCTGGCTGAGGGACTCCGCCAGCCTTTCCTGCTTCGATGCTTTTTAGAATCCAAGCCATATTTTTTCCGATTGTCCGCATAATCTGAACGCCCTCTGCGTCCTGAAGAACTTCCGCTCCGTTTGAGCCGTGAGTCATATTCCAGTATCGTGATGTGATGACAGGCTGTTGTGCGTATGTGATGTATTTGTTCAAGACATCCAGACAAGCCGTAGTTCCGGCACGGCGCGCGACCGTAACGGCAGCGGCAGGCTTAAATCTGAGATATTTTTCGCCCTTCATATAGAGCCTGTCCAAAAAAGCAATCATTTCGCCGCTGGGAGAAGCATAATAGACAGGAGAGCCGAGCACGATTCCGTCTGCAGTCTGTAATTTTTCGATGGCCTCGTCAACAAGAGCGTCAATTTCGCCAGTGAGAGCCTTTTCGCCAACCCAGAAAATTTCAGTTTCAATTCCGTTTTTGTTAAGCTCTTCCGAAACAAGATTAAGGCTTGTCCGTGTGCTGCCGTTTTCGTTTCGGCTTCCGTTAAAAAGTATTACTTTCATATTTACCCTATAATTTAAGAATGATTCCTAAATTATAGGGATATGAGAAAAAAAGTCAATATGGGAATGAGTTGCAAATCAGCCTAAACCGCCGACCTTCTGCTGGAAGTGAGCGAATTCCATTGAGAAGCTTGCCCGCCCCTGCGTGACTGAGCGCAATGTTGTTGAAAAACCGAACATTTTTTCCATTGGGGCAATGCAGTGTACTATTTCGCCGCTTGCCTTTGAGTCCTGTCCCTGAATCATTCCGCCCCGCTGGGTAATCTGGCTGATTGCGTCCCCCACAAACTCAAGGGGGCAAGAGATGTCTACATTCATAACCGGCTCAAGGATTTGCGGAGTCGCCCGACTTGCCGCCTCGTCAAAGGCTTGGGCCGCACAAGCGGTGAATGCAAGAGGAGTTCCAGTAAGCTCTGAGTAGTCGATTTTTGTAACGGTGACTCCGACATCCGCACAAGGGTATCCGTATTTGATTCCGGAAGAGAATGAGTTTTCGATTCCGCTCTTAACCGCATCGTAAATTTCGTCGGGGATATTGCTGTCGTGAACGGTGCAGGAATATGTGTTTCCGGTTCCCTGTTCGTTGCGGGCAATTTTAATCGTAAGAGAAGCCGCATTGTCCTTTCCGCCAAGATTCTTTTCCCAGCTTGAGGAAACTTCGGCTTCGTTAGAAACACTTTCCCTGTAAGTGACCTGAGGAGCGCCGACATTAGCCTTGACTCCAAAATCTTCCTTCATTCGGGTGACGAGGACATCAAGATGAAGCTCGCCCATTCCCGAAATGATAAGCTGACCAGTCTCAGCGTCCTCATGGCTCGTAAATGTAGGGTCTTCACGGCTCATAATTGCAAGGGTTTCAACGAGTTTGTCCTTGTCGCTCAAGGTTTCTGGCTCAATAGCAATCGAAATTACAGGCTCAGGGAATTTTACGCTTTCAAGAAGAACCGGTAAGCCTTCGCTTCCGAGAGTGTCACCTGTCTGAGAGATTTTCAGGCCTACGAAAACTGCGATGTCTCCCGCCTGAACGCTGTCCATCTGCTCCATGTGGTTTGCGTTTACCCGTAAGATTCTGTTGATTCTCTCACGCTTTTTCTTTCCCACATTAAGGCACTGGCTTCCTGCAGTGAATTTTCCGGAATAAACCCTCACGAAGGCAAGGGCACCCATTTCCCTGTCCTGCTGAATTTTAAAGACCAGGCCGAGAGGCATTTTCTTTTCGTCACAAGGAACTAAAACTTCCTCTTCCTTGTCTTTTTTTATGTGAAGGCCTTTTGCGGCCGGGACATCAAGCGGGCATGGAAGATAGTCGATTACGGCGTCGATTAAAGGCTGAACACCCTTGTTTCTCCGGGCAGTTCCGCAAAGGCAGGGAATGAGCGTGCGGTTTATAGTGAGAGTCCGCAAGGCAGTTTTTAGCTGCTCGCTTGTAATTTCGCCTCCCTCAAGGTAAATCATTCCCAACTCATCATCATTTGAAGCGACTGCATCCACGAGCTTTTCACGCCATTCAGTAGCCAAATCCTTATATTTTTCAGAAATTTCTGATTCGGTGAAGGTCTCGCCCTCATCATCTTCGTTCCAGCGGATTTCCTTCATTTTTAAGAGGTCAATCACACCCTCAAAATCCTCGCCCTGTCCCATGGGAACCTGCAAGGCGACTGTATTTACACCGAATTTCTCGTGAACATCATTGATTGAATAGAAAAAATCAGCTCCGATTCTATCCATTTTGTTCACGAAACACATTCTCGGAACATTGAATTCATCCGCCTGCTTCCAGACAGTCTCGGTCTGTGGCTGAACTCCGTCAACCGCGCACAAAACAGCAACAGCTCCGTCAAGGACACGAAGGCTTCGCTCAACCTCGGCGGTAAAATCAACATGTCCCGGAGTGTCGATAATATTTATGGTGTAGCCGTTCCACTGAGTCGTAATGGCCGCACTCGCAATTGTGATTCCCCGCTCCTGCTCCTGCTTCATAAAGTCCATCGTAGCGGCGCCGTCGTCAATCTCACCAATTTTGTGAATTTTTCCGGTATAGTAAAGGATTCGTTCTGTCGTCGTAGTTTTTCCAGCATCAATATGCGCCATAATTCCAATGTTGCGCATTTTTTTCAGGTCAATTGCCATAATTTTATTCCCTAGAATTTCAAAAAATTTAAAAAAGATTATAAGAAAAAACAGGGGGATTTACAAGGCAAAATTTTATGGTATTTTTCTCCAGATTTCTTAAATTTGCGCGCCAACTTTCAATTATTCTTGTTTTTTGATAGAATAACTGACTATGAAACGAATGATTCCCGTCATTTTTGTTCTCGTGGCGGCTCTTTTGGCTTTTTTGTTTTTCAGCCGAAACCTTTTTGTTAAAAACACCTCAATTTCTCGCTCACGAGTCGTAATTCCTTTGGTTGGAGAAAATGCCGAAAAATCTAAGAGTGGCGAATATTCTGACGGACTTGAACACACATCCTTCATTCAGCTTGCAAACGGAGAAACTTTGGTCGGAACTCTAGAAATGGACATTGACGGAGACAGCTTTGACGACCAAATCAACATGGTAAAAACCGCTCAGAGTCCCTACATTGTACTGATTGTCGGCCTTTACAACGGAAAAACAGGCACTTACAAGCGCTCAAACTATCTTGCCACCGAAATCACACAGGTAAAGACCTTTGCCTGCACCAGCCTCGATGTCCTTGGAAACCACAAGAACGCCTTGGTCTATCAGGGCATTACAGATTCTGGAAAAGTGGTTTTAAAGATTTACGAGGGCACTTACAACAAAAACGACGAATTTATCTTAAATCCAATCGGCGACTTTGAGGCTGACGGAACGATTTTCATCCAACAGACTCCTCGAAGCGAAAGCTACGAGCTTAGCCAGACAAAGGGCGAAAGTTTTCCCGTTTGGGTTTACACATCTGAAGCCCAAAAAACCGGAGGCGAAACTTCTCGGCTCGACCAAATCCAGACAATGTACGAGTGGAGCGAAGCTGAAGGAAAATATGTAGCGGCAAGGACAGTCCGTGTGGCAGGAAACAGAGTCGCAGAAAGAGAACTTGCAAGAATTCAGGACGGCAAAGTCGACACTTTCGGGAAATTCTTAGACGGTCTCTGGTACAAAACAGAAAATTCAGGGAACAGCATCCGTTACATTTCATTTGACTGGCCGGCCTCCGAAATCATTTTTGAGTACGAAGACAGCGAAGAGGTTTACTCCTGGCTCAACAGCACACTGCGCCGAAACGGAATTTATTTTTCTGCCGTAAACAAGTCAATCGAAAACCTGCAGAGGCGCTTTGACATCTCTCTTGTAAGCACGGACGAAATCAGAATCAAGCTGCAGGACGATGTCCGAATGCTCATTAACGAAAGCACTCAATGGGACGGAAATTACAAAAAATTCACTTCCCGCGCGGCACCAGAAGAAAAAACAACAAAAGAAGCCGAAGTCATTGCCCGCCTTATCGAACAGTCGACCTGGGAAAGCGGCGAAGGCACAATCCTCACATTCACGGAAAATTCCTACACGGCAAACGGAAAAACCAGCTACGATGCGGGACGATTCACGACCACAGAAGTTTTGGAAGCGACACTCCTTCAATTCAGAAGCGTTCACGAAGTTCCGTATTTCAAGAGCTTTTACGAACCGAGCTTTCAAAATCCAAAAGACAAGGATACAATCATCTTACATTCAATCGCCATTTCTCCAGAAGGCTTTTACACCGAGGCAACTTCTCCCCTTATTCTGACAAAATATATCCCGCCGAAGGAAGATGAGGCAGCCGAAGAAGAAATTCAGTCCTTCGTTCAGAGCGAGGCCCCGCAGGACTCAAAAGAGCCTAAGCTTTCCGTCGGAATTTCACCTCAATATTTTTCTCCCGATGGCGACGGCGAATACGACGACTTAACGATTATGGTCAAGGCAGAATGTGAAAGTCCGATGAAATCCTGGACTTTTACAGTAGAAGACCCGACAACGCTAAAACCTTTCTGGACTGCCAAGGGAACGGATAAACTTCAGGAAAAAATCATCTGGAACGGAAAAAGCAATAAGGGCGAAGTCGTTCAGTCTGCGACAGACTACCCTTACGAGTTTACGGTAACAGACTCAAATAATCTTTCCTCAACAATAAAAGGCTTCGTAAAGGTCGATGTTCTCGTAATCAAAGACGGGGAAAGAATCAAGATTCAAGTCCCCTCTATCATTTTCCGAAGTGATGCGGCAGATTTTAAAACCACCCAAGAGCTAGAACAGAATCCTAATTACGACGGAAAAACGACAGGCCTTGATCAGCGAACGCTAGAAAACAATGTCAAGGTTTTAAGCCGGGTATCTGAAATCCTAAAAAAATTCCGCGATTATCAGGTTCAAATCGAAGGAAACGCAAACAATCTTTCGGGAACTCAGGCCGAAGAAGATGAAGTCCGCCTTCTTTCCGAGCAGCGTGCAAAATATGTCCGTGACTGGCTCGTAAAAGACGGAGTTTCTGCCGGCAACTTAAAAGCCGTAGGAAACGGAAGTAAAAACCCGGCGACAAACTCAACGGCCATAGAAGACCGCTGGAAAAACCGTCGTGTCGAGTTCATCTTAAAGAAATAGATTAGTTTATTGACATTTCAGGCTGTTTTATATAAATTATTTCTACTTGCGAAGTGTATTTTGTGGTCAATTAACTCAGTGGTAGAGTGCTACCTTCACACGGTAGAAGTCACTGGTTCGAACCCAGTATTGACCACCAAATACATTCTTTTATTTTATCTTTTTCAAGTTTATCTTTTTTAAGAGCGACGGTAAGCCGTCCCAGCACTTGATGAACGAAAGCTCCTTCATTCCAAGCAAACCCTGCGGGCGGAAAAGCATCACCAAAATCAAAATCACAGGGTACAAAAGCAGGCGGTAATTCTGCATAAAACGAAGGAATTCCTGCATATATGTAAGGACGAAAGCGGCTATAACCGAGCCTGTAATGCTTCCCATTCCTCCGAGAACGACAAAAATAAGGGCATTAATCGAGTTGTTGAAAGAAGCAAGTTCCGGCTTAATAAGCCCGATGAAAGGAGCATAGAGGGCGCCACCTATACCGCCGATAAAAGAGCCTATAACAAAGCCCAGCATTTTGTATTTAAAAACGCTGACCCCGCTTGAAGCCGCCGCAATCTCATCCTCACGGACGGCCATAATAGCCCGACCGTAGCTTGAACGCAAAAAGTTCTGCAAAAAGACAATAATCAGAACAAGCACGCCGATAATCACGAGGTAAGAAAGGCTTGCCCCCCAGTCAAGACTGTCCCGCAGGAAGGAGAATTTAAAGCTCTTTCCGTTCGGCCCACCTGTAATTCCTTTAAGATTTACAAGAACGACACGGATAATCTCGCCAAAGGCAAGGGTGACGATTGCAAGATAGTCACCTTCAAGCTTTAAAGTCGGAAAACCAATCAAGAATCCGAGAAAAGCCGCAACAAGAGGAGCAATAATCATCGCAAGAGGAAGAGGAAGGCCGATATCCTGAGCCATAATCATCGTCATATAAGCGCCGACCGCCTCAAAAGCACATTGCCCAAGAGTCAGCTGCCCTGTAATACCGCTGACGACATTAACACTAATCGCCATAATAGCGTTGATGCCTGCCAAAGTAATGACATAAGCCGTGTATTGGTTGATAACATTCGCACGAATCAGCGAAAACGGCAGGAAAATCGCAAAAAGGGCGATTCCAGTTAAAATCAAAGTATTTCGGGTCTGTCGACCATAAGTCTGTATGTTTTTCAAAGCCAAAAATCTCCTTTATGTTAGAAAAATGCTATAATGAGTTGCAGGGGGAGTCGCGGGGAATTGCTTACACCTTAACTCTCATTTTTTTGCCCAAAAGTCCAACCGGTTTTACGAGAAGAATAAGAATCAGAATACAGTAGGAAATTGCGTCCGCATACTGTGGGGCCGGAAAATAAGCTTTTACCATTGTTTCGGCAATTCCAAGGATAAGTCCGCCGACCATTGCCCCGGGTATTGAGCCGATTCCTCCAAGGACAGCCGCAACGAAGGCCTTAAGGCCAGGGATATAGCCCATCATAGGGTCAATCTGCGGGTAAGCCGTCGCATAAAGAACGCCACCCGCTCCTGCAAGAACTGAGCCGATTACAAAAGTGAGAGTGATGATTCGGTTCACATTAATGCCCATAAGGCTTGAAGCTCCCATATCGAAGGAAACTGCCTTCATCGCTTTTCCGACTTTCGTGTAGTTTACGATGTAGTTCAAAATGACCATTAAAACGGCGCTCAAAAGGATTACGATAACCTGAATGTTTGAGATTGAAACAAGCCCGAAAGTAAAATTCATCGTGTTCATTGTCGGGTATTGCCTTGGATTCGGACCGACGAAAGGAAGGACTCGCATAAGATTCTGCAAAATCAGCTCAATCGCGATTGCCGTGATAAGAGAGTTGAGGCGCGGGGCTGAACGCAAGGGACGGTATGCGACACGCTCAATCAAAATAATCAAAAGCGCGCAGGTGACCATAGCCGCCACAAAGGCAAGGCTCATTCCAAGGGCCGTAGTGCCAAGAGCTGTAAGCACGAAATAGCCTGCGTAGGCACCAATCATCATTACATCGCCGTGAGCAAAGTTAATCAGCTTTACGATACCGTAAACCATGGTGTAGCCGAGCGCTATCAATGCGTAAATGCTCCCAAGCGAAAGGCCGTTTATGAATTGCTGAATAAAAATAGAAGTCGAGTTCAATGTATTCTCCAAAAAAAACTTATATCTATTATAAAGGTTATTCACTGAACTTTTCAATCAGTTCTTTGAGACTCTTCCTTCCTGTTTTTTGCATATTAGTAAAATATATTTAAAATTAGCCAATTCAATTGACTTTTGGCTATATATGTACTAAAATCAAATTAAGACAAGGAGGAGTCTATGTGCAGGGCAACGATTTACGATGCAAGGAATAATTTTTCGGCTCTGGTCAAAAAGGCTGAGAGCGGCGAGCCGGTGGAGCTTACACGGCACGACAAACCCGTGGCTGTGATTATCAGCTACGAAGAATACGAAAAGCATGGCAAAAAGAAGAGTTTTTTTGAGCGATGGGAAGAAACTCGCAAAAAATATGCGGATGTTTTTTCTGACCCGACTTTTGAAGGG
>CALGGS010000232.1 GCA_937915735.1 uncultured Treponema sp. | reverse complement strand
TTTACGGTAATCGGGTCTTTTTCTGTTCCCGGACCTACGGCCTCGACTGTTGCGGTCTGAGTTTTTTCCTGTGCCGTTTCAGGAATAATAATACCAGAAGCGGTTTTTGTTTCGGCTTTTTCCTGTTTAAGAAGTACACGGTCTGCCAATGGTTTAAGTTTCATTTATGTCCTCCAAATGAGTGATTTTTAATTTCTCAAATAAAAATAATGAATTTTTTCCAAAACGGCAACAAAAAATGAAGTAAAAAATGCCACTTGGGAAAAAAGCGGGCCTTATCTGTATAAAAAGTCAGATTTATGTTACAATGACTAATCTTTGACTGTTTGGTTGCAAAATGTCCTTTTATCTCAAAAAATTTCTTGATTTCCTTACGACGCTCATTTTGATTTCTCTGCTCACTTTTGCGGTTTTTCAGATTTTACCCGGTAATCCTGCTCTCGTGATTTTGGGACCGAACGCCGAGGAAGCCCAGATAGCTTCTCTGGAGCAAAAAATGAATCTCCACAAGCCGATTGCACAGCGATATTTTCTGTGGATTTCGGGAGTTCTTCACGGAGATTTTGGAACATCATATCAATATGACCAGAGCGTTTCCCGCTTGATTCGCGGAAGTTTTTGTGTTACGGCCAGTCTTTCTGTACTGACTCTCACTTTTGCGCTTTTAATAGGGCTTTTCTTCGGATTTTTTTACGCTTACATTCATAAATCAAGGTTTTTTACGCTTTTTTCCACTCTTCATCAGCTTTGGTTTTCTGTGCCTTCGTTTTGTACTGCCCTTCTTTTGATTTTGATTTTTTCGGTAAAATCAGGACTTTTTCCGGCAATGGGCTATTCTCCGCTTTCCGAGGGATTTTTTTCCTGGTTCCGCTCTCTTTTTCTGCCTGCTTTTTCTCTTTCTCTTGGCTCAGGAGCGATTCTTGCCCGATACACAACGACAAGCATCCTGACTCAGGAAAAACAGGATTATGTCAGAACGGCACGAAGCAAGGGACTTAGCGAATGGCAGGTGATTAGCCGCCACATCCTGCGGAACGCCCTTTTGCCATCCGTTACGACGCTCGGACTCATCATAACAGAGATTTTAGGCGGAAGCATTATCATTGAAAATGTATTTTCACTTCCAGGAATCGGCCGCCTTATCGCAAGCTCTATTTTAAGCCGGGATTTTCCGCTCATTCAGGCCTTGGTTCTCTATCTTTCGCTAATCACTCTTTTCTGTAATTTTTTAGTAGACATCGTTTACAGTCTCATTGACCCGAGGATACGAAGATGAAGCAGTATTTTTCAAACAAGTCCTTTTTAGCAGGATTTTCTCTTATCGTTTTTTTTCTCTGCCTGATGATTCTCGGACTTTTCTTTTTGCCTTATGAAGCTGATTTCGTAGATACTCAGAATAAATTCGCTTCGTTTTCAAAATCTCATATTTTGGGAACAGACCATCTTGGACGGGATATTTTTTCGCGTATTTTAGTCGGAAGTCGCATTTCCTTTGAAATTGGATTTTTCGTAATGATTTTCGGCTGTCTTTTCGGAGTATTTTTTGGCTCTATTTCAGGATATTTCGGCGGATGGCTAGACTTAATCATTCAAAAGCTCGTGACAGTCCAAATGTCTTTTCCCGGAATCTTGCTTGCACTCATGCTGATTGCAGTTTTCGGAACGGACACAAGAATTACGATTCTCGCCCTTTGCATAATGAGCCTTCCACGCTTTACAAGAATCAGCCGTTCGGGCGTTTTAAAATACAAGAATTCGCTTTTCGTAAAAGCAGCGCGAAGCAGAGGCGCTTCTCACGCCCGATTGATTCTGATTCACATCTTGCCGAACATTTTGCCAGAAATTCTGGTGACTTCTGCCCTTTCATTCGCGCTTGCAATTTTAAGTGAGTCAGGTTTAAGTTACTTAGGGCTTGGCATTCAGCCTCCGACACCCAGCTTTGGCAGGATGTTGAACGATGCGCAGCGCTTTATTTTCAGATTTCCGCAGGGAGTCTTAATCCCTGCAATCTTTCTAGTGCTGCTCGTTTTCGCCTTCAACCTTCTTGCAGACGGAATAAAAGAGGTAAATGAACGGTAAAAGTTTATTCAATCTCGTAGCTTTCGCCGTACTTCACAATCTGAACATTCGGGTAGCCGTGCTCTATAAGATGCTTCTGGAAGAATTCTTGCGCGTCTTTTTCGCCGTGTACCAGAAAAATCTTTTTAAGACGGCTTGTGTCGATTGCTTTGAGCCATTTCGTCATCTCGTCATAATCGGCGTGGGCAGAAAATGCGTTTATACACTCGACCTTCGCCTTTACATCGAATTCATCGCCCATAATTTTTACGACCTTAGCCCCGTCGCGGATTTTCCGTCCAAGAGTGTTTTCTGCCATAAAGCCTACGATAAGAATCGTGTTTTTTGGGTCTGAAATGTTGTTCGCAATATGGTGAACGATTCGGCCGCTTTCGCACATTCCGTCCGCAGAAATGATAATCATCGGGCCTTCTTTTTTGTTAAGGTTTTTAGATTCCTCAAGACTGTTCACGAATGAAAGATTTCCGAAGCCGAAGGGATTTTTGTGATGCTGCAAAAAAGCCTCGTGAACTTCGTCTGAGTAACATTCCTGATGAACCTGGAAAATAGAAGTCGCATTTATTGCCATAGGAGAATCTACATAAATCGGAATGTTGGGAATTTTCTTTTGGTCAACGAGGAGATGAAGATAGTAGACAATTTCCTGCGTTCTCTCAATCGCAAATGACGGAATAATGACCTTGCCTTTTTTTTCGATTGCACGCCGCACGATTTTACGAAGCTCGTCCATTGCGATTGCAGTATCCTCGTGCTTTCTGTTTCCGTAAGTGCTTTCAAGAAAAATATAATCCGGAGGCGGAACATTGACTGCCGGATCACGGATAATAGGCTTCATTTTTCGCCCCAAGTCGCCAGTGTAGAGAATTCTAATTTCATCCTTTCCTTCACGCCTGTCATGCCCGCTTCGCCGCTCTGGCCCTTTGTAGGCTGCCTGTTCCTCAGGAGTCGCCTTTCTTCTGTCTGGAGTCGAGCGCTTTTCGTCCTTTTTCCAGCCAAAAAGCTTGTTCCAGATTCTAAGCGCCGTGCTGTCGTCGTTTTTGATTGGATTTCCGTTTGAGTCACGCTGTCCCTTTATCGTAATGTAAGCATAAGCCGAGCCTAAAATGTGCCCCGCATCAAAATATTCAAGCTCGACTTCCGGAGAAATGTACATTTTTCGGTTGTAAGAAAGTGTGATAATCTGGTTCGCCGCCTTAAGGCAGTCTTTTTCAGTGAACATCGGAGTCCAGGTAAATTTCTCGCCTTTTTTTTGAGCCTGCTTTCGCAGATATTCGGCATCCCGAGCCTGAATTCGAGCGCTGTCCATCATTACAAGGTCAGTGAGGTCTCGCGTGGCCGGAGTCGCATAAATATTTCCGTTGTAGCCTTGTTTTACGAGAAGAGGCAAAAGTCCCACATGGTCATAGTGAGCGTGAGTAAGGATTACGGCATCGATTTTGTCGACAGGAATTTCAAAGTTACGGTTTTTTTCGTCGCTTTCTGCCCGCTTTCCTTGAAAAGCCCCGCAATCAATCATGTAAGAACGCCCGTTGATTTCAAAAATATGCTTTGAGCCAGTCACTTCCTGTGCCGCTCCGAGAGAATAAACAGTAACTGCCATAAGATGCCTCCAAATAAATAGGGGAAAAGCCTTTCCCCTGGGGCACACGATGTCGTGCCCCACCCCATTCTACGGGGACACCCCGTAACGCCCCGTTAGCGTTATCGAGGTTCCCTTTATTTTCTCTCACAAATTCGAATTTCACAAGGATTTTTTTTGAAAGACCGTAAATTCATCGTCTATTTCCGAATTTCCAGCCTCAATCTCGCTGAACGAAGCAGCCGTGTTTTTCATACAATTTTCTGAAAGTTCTTTATACTCAGGAAAATTTTCTGATATTTTTTGAATTTCCAAAGCACAAAGACGGGAAAAAGCATGCGCACCGTCAGGCCTAAGATGGGAGTTGTCGTCACGGCCTTCTGGAAAATTCTCGTAAAGAGCCGGTTCAAAATTCATATAAAACCTGCGGGAAGCTTCAAAGCCCTCTTTTTTGAGAAGAGCCATTGTCAAAGCAGTCATATCAATGACAGGAATGTTTTCGGCTTTTGCAGTTTCGATTATCGCAAGAGGATATTCTCCGTGAGAATTTTTTACCTCGCCGTTTTCAAACATTCTGCGTGCGATAGGAGTCAACAAAAGCGGAAGAACGCCCCGCCCTCTTAATTCCCGGACAAAATAAGTAAGATTTTTTCTGAACGCCCCGTCTTTTTTTGGGCTTGTGTAACGCGTTTCGTCACTAGATTTTTCGTCATTGTGGGCAAACTGAATAAAGGCATAATCACCGGGTTGACAGACTTCCATAACCTTTAAGAAGCGGCCTTCGTCAATAAAGGATTTTGTGCTTCTGCCGTTTCGCGCGAAATTAAGCCATTGCGTCGTGTCAGGGAAAAATCTTGAAAGTTCTTGTACCCAACCAGTTTGAGGGAAGGTAGAAAAATCATTGTACTGCATAATGCTGTCACCAAGACAAAGAATCCGCATAAAGTCCTCCAAAGATATAATACCCCAAATGTCGACTTTCGTCACTCCCAACAAAATTATGTTTAAAATCGAAAAAGACACTTTTTGAACTTATTGGTCATCCCCCGTGCTTTTTCAAGTTAAAAAAAAATGATAAACTCACACTCTCTTATGGATTTATATCACCCTGTAAAAATTGGCTCACTTTCCCTTTCCGGAAATCTTTTTCTCGCTCCTGTCGCCGGCTATTCTGACCGTGCCTTTCGCTCAATTTGTGCCGAATGTGGCGCGGATTTTGCTTACACCGAAATGGTAAGCTCAGAAGCACTCACACGGAACAATGAAAAGACAGAAAATTTAATGCTTCGCGCCCCCAACGAAAAAGCCTATGCGGTTCAGATTTTTGGCGGAAATGCAGAGACTATGGCAGAGGCTGCAAGAATTGTTCTGGAAAGAACAAGCGCGGAGTGTATCGACATAAACGGGGGCTGTCCGGTTCCGAAGATAATCAAATCAAATGCTGGAAGTGCCCTGACTAGAGACCCTGACCATCTTTTTAAAATCGTCAGCAGCGTCGTCAAGGCCGTTGAAGGAAGGGTTCCTGTAACAGTAAAATTCCGCTTGGGCTGGGACAGTGAAAATATCACCTGGAAAGAATGTGCCGATGCAGCGATTAAGGCCGGAGCCGCCGCAATGACAATGCACGGAAGAACAAGAGCGCAGGGCTACGAAGGAAAAGCTGACTGGAATGCCTTGTCGGAGCTTGTAAAATTCGTAAAAGAAAAAAATCTTGACTTGAATAAAGAAATTCCTGTTTTTGGAAGCGGAGACGCCTTTACTCCAGAGGATGCAAAAAGAATGCTCGAAGAAACAGGCGTTGATGCCGTAATGTTTGCGAGAGGAGCAATGGGAAACCCCTTCTTGTTCACAAAGACAAAGGAATTTTTAACTAAAGGAACAATTACAGAGATTCCAGTTGAAAAACGGATTCAGGCGGGATTTCGTGAGCTGGAATTGCTCGTTCAAGACCACGGAGAACTTGCAGCCTGTCGCGAAGGGCGAAAAAGGTTCTGCGCATACTCAAAGGGCTTAGACGGAAGTGCCGCATTAAGAAAAGAAATAGTCGCCGCAGAAAGAGTGGACGACTACAAAAAGATTTTTGAAAAATTCCTGTAATAGAAGCCAGGGCTTTGCGGGGCAAAAACTGAGTTGGTTCAGCCCCGCAGAAAGGGGAGCATAGCCCTTCGTAAGAGGCTTCTCCCCAATATTATTACAAGCCTGGCTTAAAGCCCAGAATTGCTTCGATATTTCCGTAAAGTTTGGCCTCGTCGGCAGAAAGGGCTTTTGCTCCCTTAATGTTGCCGCTTCCCTCACCAGTCATATTCTGAATTCTGAAGAAGGCTTTTTCGGCAGTATTTACGGCATCCCAGTCCTTCCACGGGCTTGTATTTACGGCCTTTGAAATCTGGCAGTTTAAGTAGACTGTTTTTCCGACATTTGTCTCGCCAGTTGCAGAACCGCCAACCCAAGTTCCCCGTGCGAGAGTGACCTGCTTTCCGTCAGCATTATCTTCGAGAGACTCGTGACCTTCGATAATACAATCCTTGAATACATATCCGTTTGCGTACTTGCCTGTCGATTTGTAGCCGGTGTCAGCTCCAGCGGCAGCTACAATGATTGCTCCGTTAGCATATTTGAGTGAGAAGATATGGCAGTTATCGAAAACGCAGGTTGCTCCGCCACAGATGTAGTCAACATCGCCTTCGATGTAGCTGTTTTTCATGTAGATTCTGCCAGAGCGGAAGTAAAGCGTGTCCTGCTGTCCAAGGAAGATACAGTTGTCAATATAGCATTTGTCAACGCCTTTAAGGGCAAGGGCGATTGAGCGGCGTTCTGAGCCACCCCAAAGTTTATTCCATTCAGCACCCTTGTTGTAGAATGTGATGTTTACGGCGTTAAAGTAGCAGTTTTCGACAGGTGCCTCAGGAATTGCCGCGGCGGCTCCAGGCTCAGTGTTAGTTCCCTGCGGAAGAAGGTTTACTTCGACCAGGAGGTTTCCGTTGATTCCGCCAGTGTCAGCCTCGTAACCATAGATGATTGTTTTGGCAGGATCTGTTCCAATCAAAGAAATTCCAGGCTTTGTAATCAAAAGTTTTTCGTTGTAAGTTCCTGGCATAATTTTAATGTTGCTTCCAGAAGGAACTTTTTCGATTGCCTCGGCGATTGTTTTGTATGCTCCGTTTGCTCCGCTTGCGTCAACCGTAGCGGCAAATTTTACATCTGGTGTAGCCGGGTTTCTTACGACCTTCTGGACTTTTGACCAGCTTGTCTGTAAATCATCGAGCTTTAAAGTGCCGTTTTCAATAGTACAAGGATCTTCCCAGTCAGCGTCCTTTCCAACTTCTTTTCCCTGAATGTTGATTGAAGCCGGTTTTTTGGCAGGTCTTCTGCTCTGCGGGCCTGAGTCCTTTGTTACAGGATTTGAAGTGAGGTCAACCTTTAACTTCTTAGCCAGTTCTTCAGTTGAAATTTCAGAAACATCCTCGTCAATAATCGTAAGGAGATAAGCATATCGGCCAAATCCGTTGGTTGAGCCGTCATTTTCACCGAATTCGAGATAGTGACCAGGGCCTTCCATTGTATTCCAGTCAAGCTCCGTCATCGTGTCGGCAAAATTGACTTTTTTGCAGATGTCAGAATGGAAGAGCTTTCCGTCGATGTAACATTTTGCCGTCATTTTGTCTTCGGCCTCGATGTCCCAGACAAAGCGGTATTCATGCCAGTCAGATACAATGTTGAGTTTCTGGCCTTTTGCAGTTCCGTCGCTTGTCAAACGAACCATTGATTTTGAGCCTTTAATTTGATTTGAGGCATTATGGCGAAGCATTGACTGATAGACGCCATTCTGAAGATATGCAAAGAAAATTCCGTAAGGTGTCTGAGGATTGTCAGGGTCTACAGCGCCCTGAGCACGGAAAATGAGCGTGACTTTTTTTTCGTTTCCTGTAAGAGGAAGCATGAGCGCGTCATTTTTTCCGTCAAGAGTGTTGATTTTCAAGACCTTTTTTTTGTTGATTGAACCGTCAACGAGGGAAAAGTGAGAGGCATAGTTGTTGCTCACCTGCCAGCCGGCCTTGTTCAAATCTTTTAAGACATCTTTTTTGTTTCCTTTTCCCGGAATATAAAGATTCCAGCCGGAAACAGGCTTTATCGTTCTTTTGATTTCGGCAGCTGAAACCGAAAAAAGCGTCGATGCGGCAAGAAAGGACGCAAGAACGATTTTTAATGATTTTTTCATATTTTTTCCTCCAAAAATTTATGAATGAGTTTATTATATCCCAATAGATTAAAAGTTGATAGACACAAATTCTGTCACTAATTATAATAGACCCGTCATTTCCAGCGTAGCCGAGAAATCTATCATGCTTATCATTAAACAATTTACAATTTTAGTAACAATCTGTTTTGTCGGAGAAATCCTGCATAAGGTCATTCCTCTTCCTGTTCCTGCAAGCATTTACGGGCTTGTCATTATGTTCACTCTTTTGCAGACAAAAATTATGCCTCTTGAAAAAGTCGACAGGGTGTCCGACGAGCTTTTAGGAATTATGCCTCTCCTGTTCATACCGTCTACGGTTGGCCTGATTCTGTCATGGCCGATTCTTCGCGTTCACTGGCTCGAATTCACGATTATCGGAATCGGAAGCACAATCGCAGTTTTTTTTGTTTCTGGACATGTTACGCAGGCAGTGATTAGGATAACGAGAAGGTTTTCAAAAAGCAGAGACATTCCTGCAGCTCCCGATGTTACAAAAGGAGAGCCTGAAAATGACTGAAATATCTGATTTTCTTTCTAAATCCACCTCCTTCGGGCTTTGTATTTCTCTTATTTCTTACTGGATAGCGACGCTTATTTACAAAAAAACAAAATTCTTCCTGTTCGCGCCACTTTTCGTTTCCTGCGCATTCATCATCACATTTCTTCTGGTAATGAAAATTCCTTACGAAAGCTTTTTTGAAGGTTCAAAATTTCTTTACTATCTGATGACGCCATGCACGGTCGCTCTCGCAATTCCCCTTTACAGGCAATTTTCAAAGCTTAAGGACAATGCACCTGCAATTATTCTGGGAATTATCGGCGGAATTTTAGCGAATGCATTTTTTATTTTTTTCTTCTGCTCTCTTTTTAAAATCAACCGTACGGAATATGTCTCCATTCTTCCCAAATCAATCACAACGCCGATTGGGCTCGCCCTCTGCAATCAGAACGGAGGCATTGAGTCAGTTACCATTCTTTTAATCACAATCGCTGGAAATATGGCCAACATTTTTGGAATTATTTTCTGTAAGATTTTCAGGATTTCCGAGCCTGTCGCACAGGGAGTCGCCTGCGGAACAAGCGGCCACGCAATGGGAACGGCAAAGGCCTTTGAAATGGGAGAAATTCAAGGCGCAATGGGAGGACTTAGCATCGCTGTCTGCGGACTCTTAACAGTCGTTATCCTGCCCTTTTTCGTGGATTTAATCTGAGTAATTGCGTCAAGTGTTAATCAGCGCTTCCCTAAAACCTTTACCCTGCCGTTGGAGCCGTCAAAAATCTTTTGGGAGAAGACTTCAAAATCTGAAGCGGCAATCTTTCCGCTAATCTGAATTCCTTCTCCAAAATCTTCTGAAATCTCATAAAGAGTGAAATTTTCAAAGACTTTTTTTATGATTTTGTATTGCTGATAATCTGTTTTCAAGGAAAAGCCTGTCTTTTCGATAAGCTCTTCAAATTCTGCGGCAAGAAGAACATTTTTTACTCCATTTCCGTAAGCGTGAACAAGGCCTCCGGTTCCTAAAAGAGTTCCTCCAAACCATCTCGTTATCGTAACCAGAATATTCGTCGAATCGCTGCCTTTTAAAACATCCAGCATAGGCCGTCCAGCCGTTCCACCAGGCTCACCGTCATCGCTCATTCCCATAATCTCGGCATTTTTTCCGGCAATAAAAGCATGACAGACATGACGCGCGTCAGGGTATTTTTGCTTCTGTGACTTTATTTTTTCACGGACTTCTGCCTGAGAAAAAACAGGAAATAACTCTGCCAAAAAACGAGAGCCTTTTATAATTTCTTCTGACTGTGCGTAAGCTTTAGGAATTTTCATATTTTAATTTCCTCATAATCCAGATAAAGCTTATCGTCAAAAATAAAAAGGTCACTACCCAGGAAAGAGGATATGAATAGAAAATACTCTGGAAGGTATGGAAACGCTCAATTCTAAAAAATGTGAACAGATAGACCATACGGAGACCACAAGCCCCGACCATAGTGACAATCATCGGCATTATCGAGTGCCCTACCCCACGAATCGCACTTGCCATTGAGTCCATCATTCCGCAGGTAAAATATGTCATAAGAATTATTTTAAGCCGCAACATTCCCGCATCGATGACCTCAGGATTTGAAGAGTAGATTCCCAAAAGACTTCGCCCAAAGAAAAGGGCTGAAAGTCCCATAAAAAGCCCTACGCAGATTACGATTCCCTCCGCAATTCCGACAACCTTTTTAATTCTGTCAAATTTATGCGCTCCCATATTCTGCCCCGCAAAGGTTAGGGTGGCCTGGGCAAAGGAATTCATTGAGATATAAATAAAGCCCTCGATACTCTGTGCGGCACTGTTTCCGGCGACAAAGGTTGCCCCAAAGGAATTTACGCTCGACTGAATCACCATATTTGAAAAGCTGAACAACATTCCCTGAAAGCCGGCCGGAAGCCCGATTTTTATGATTCTTAAAAGAATTGCATTGTCGATGCGCAATTTCTTAAAATCCAGGCGGAATTCTTCATCCTCGTGGGTGAGTATAACGATTACGCAGATTGCGGCAAAAACCTGGCTTAAAACAGTGGCAAAGGCAACACCTGCGACATCCATATTGAAGCAAATTACAAAAATAAGATTCAAAACGACATTTATAACGCCTGCAACGAGCAAAATGTAAAGAGGACGCTTTGTGTCGCCCTTCGCTCGCAAAAGAGCCGCCCCGAAATTGTAGACGACTGTTGCCGTAACGCCGCCAAAAAAAACTTTTAAGTATAAGGTTGAAAGAGGCAGAACCTCCTTTGGGCTTGCCATTAAAATCAGAATCTGCCGGGAAAAAATAATTCCGATAAAAGTTAAGATAATTCCGCCAATTACGCTCAAAATCATCGTAGTGTGAACGGTTTTGTTAAGCTCTTCTTTTTTGCCCGCCCCAAGGAAATTCGCCGCCACGACATTGCAGCCGACTCCAAGCCCGATAAAAAAATTCACAAGAAGATTTACCATTGATGAGGTTGAGCCGACAGCCGCAAGAGAATTGTCGCCCGCATAACGCCCGACAACGACTATATCAGCCGCATTAAAGAGAAGCTGTAAAATTGAGCTAAGAATGAGCGGAAGGGCGAAACGGACAAGTTTAGGGAAAATCGCCCCCGTTGTCATATCGATTTTATTTTTCAATTTTTATAAAAACAGAACATTCGGGAAGATAAAATGAAGGAGGGCTGAAATAAGGCAGAAAATGCCCAGATATTTTCGGCCACCCGTGTAAACATTTTGAATTACTTCCGGAAGAGGAAGCTCAACATCACTTCGCTCCTGATACCAGTCCAAAAGAAGAACAAAGCCAGAGACAAGACCAGCAAGAGCCGGAACTAAATCGCCGACAACGGGAACATCATATTGAATCGGTGAAAGAAGCTTCATAAGGCCGGTGAGAGCCGACAAAATTCCAATGACAAGCTGGAAGGTTTTGTCTGCCAAAAATGGAGAAGTAAGGCTCTTAAAGCCGCTGCTCTTTGAAGGCTCTTCTGTATTAAATGTGTCGCTAGAAGCCCCGGAAGGATTTTCGGCGAATGGATCGTCACTATCCGGAAGATAAAGGGAGGCTTCGCTATTTTCTTTTACGACATAAATAAAAATCAGGCCTGCGAGCAAATTCAGTAAAACTGACAAAAAATAAAATTGAAGCATAAAAAATCTCCGTTAAGTCAGGGAAGTGCTGATTAGACTAATCAGCGTTTTTCGATTGGGCAATCTAGCTTTAGAAGTGCATCGTTCATACTGCAAACTGCACTTACGGATATTATATCATAATCTTGAAATGTTGTCCGTAGAAATAGCTCATTTCCTTCGTATTTTCCGACAACTTTTTCTTCTGAGACTGTAGTTCCTTCCTTGTCAATTGCAGAAAATGTCGCATAAACAGGTAAGCCGTCCTCAAAATTTTGCCTGATTTTTTTCCCCGCCTCGTGAAATTTTACGCTTGCATAAACAGAATCCTCATAAGAAAAGGCAGAAAGATTCACATCAACCTCATTAAGGCTTCCGCTTTTCTTTTCGGGACCAAAATATCTGACAAAAAAAATTATTCCGAATGTAAAAATGATTGTAACGAAAAGAAGACGATTCCCCCTTGTGTTTACGAGAGATTTTAAAAGCCCGCCCTTGTAAGGTCCGAATTTTCCAGAATAATAATCCTGCACGATTTTTGGGGCATGCTTAAGACGCTCCTCGCGGTTGTAACGGAACACAAGATTTTCTTCCGGATTTTGATTGTCTTCTCTTGTTTCTTCAATGTTTGAAAAATCCACTAGCTCCTTTCTCCTGACCTTTCTCGGTTCCCATTAGAATTAGCCCCGTCCATACGAGTTTTTTCGTTTTTTTGAACGCCGTTTGTAATATCACGGATTTTTGAGCCGTCGTTGAGAGATGTCTGTCCCTGAATTACGACTTTTTCACCCTCTGAGATTCCTTCTAAAATCTGAATTTTTCCGTCTACGGTCTGGCCAGTCTTAACCTTTCGTTTTTCGACCACATCACCACTTTCCTTTACGACATAAGCATAAAATTCGTCATTCAAAGAAACCAGGGCGTCGCTTGGCATTACAGGATAGCCAGAATAATCTTCTGTGTAAAGCTTGATTTTTCCGAACATACCTGCGTTCACGCGGCTGTCCTTTTCGTCAAAATGCAGGATAACCTCTTTTGTTCTGCTAGTCGTGTCTACGACAGGACTTACTCTAGTTACGGTCGCATAAAAAACTACATCTGGATACGCCTCAACGCTAACCTCTGCCTTTAAGCCTTGCTTTAAAACCGCGACATATCGCTCCGGGATGTCTGCGCTTACCTGCAAATTTGAAATGTCACCGACAATCGCAATGACCGTGCTTGTCGATACAGTAGTTCCGTTTTTAAGAGGAGTTGAAATAATACTTCCGCTAATCGGTGAATAAACAGGGCTTTTCTTAAAATACTGGCCCGGGGCGCTTGGGTCAACATAAGCAATAATATCATTTCTGCGGACGGTTGAGCCCAGCATGACATTAGTTTCGATTACTTTTCCAGAGGTATCTGGATAAACATTTACAGAGTTCTGGCTTTCAATTTCACCGTTGGCAATCACATAGCCGTGAAGGGTTTCATTCTGAACGAGCTGAGTTTTTACAGAAAAGACAGTATTTCCACCCTTTCCCCGTCCAGTCGGTCCTCCGCCTCCGGCAGCATCTTTTTTAGAAAACTTTACATACGCAAGAGTTCCTACAACAGCCACTGCCGCACAAATCATTACAATGTGAGATTTTCTCATTTTTCTACTCCTAAAGTACCAAAATCAGCACCGATTGTATTTTCAAGCTCAAGAATTGCCTTGATGAGCGTAAGAGTTTCGCTTTTTAGCGTGACCTGTGCATTTAAAAGCGAGGTATTTGCGTCCTGCAAAGTAAGCAAATCCTTTGTTCCCCGGTTGTAGGCTTCCTGCGTCATATCATAAGTTTTTTGAGCCAGCTCAACATTCGCCTGCTTATATTTGATTGATTCCTGACTTTGCTTTATTGAACGGACACTCTGAATAATCGTTCGCATAAGGCTCTTTTTTTCATCTTCAATCTGAAGTTCCAAATCCTTTACGGTATCTTTTGCGCTGTCAATCGCATCGTTTCGAGATGACCAGGGGAGAACTCCGTCTAGCGGAATTGATACTTTTAAAGTTACGGATGTCGATTTTTCCGGGTCACTTTTAGCTTTTCCCACAACAGATTCATCATAGCCAGAATACCAAGTTTTATCACTCCAGTCTAAGCTTGCGCTCAGGCTTGGGGCAAAGGCCGAAAATCTTTTGTCTAAGACTGTATTTTTGGCAGCCTCAAGCTTATACTCAAGAGTTTTGATTGTCGAAGAATTTATATCCTTCATTTCGACCTTGATTTCGTTAAGATTCATCATATCGTCCAGAGAGCCTGTAAGCTCGATTCTCTCGTCAATCGGTAAGCCAAGAGCCTGCTTAAAGCTTGCCATATCGTTTCTGAAGGTGGTTCTTGCGCTTTCAACGGTTGGAATTTTACTTTTGTAATTTACCTCAGCAGAAAGAACATCGATTTCGCTCAGTCGCCCCTGATTGTACTTTGCGAGGTTGTTCTTGTACTGGGTTCTTGCAATCTCAAGATTTTTTTCCTGCAAAATGATATTTTCCTGCTCGTACAACAGACCGTAGTAAGTCTCCCGGACGGAAAGCTCAATTGAGCGCACCGCATCGTTAAAATCAAGTTTTCCGGACTCATAAGAAATTTTTGCAGAATTCATCGTAGTGTAAAGGTTTGCAGAAAGAGAAAGTGAAACTGTCGCAGAGATTCCAAAACTTGCATTATAACCGGCATCATTGTCGCTAAGGGCGTCAATTGGAATGGAAGAAGAAGCCGAAAGGCTCGCCGTCGGACTTATACTGTTCCATGAATGGTCCTTCGCTCTTTTAGCCGCATCAAGAGTAATCTGAGCACGCGAGATTGAAACATTGTTCTTTTTTGCCAAACTTACGGCATCCTCAACGGAAAGTTTGGTTACCTCTCCGCTGTTTTCTGTATTTTCAGTATGCTCATATTCTTTTGTGCTGATTGCACGCGGCTCTTTTCGAGTTTCCTGATTCTCCTGAGAAAAAATAAGCCCCGCTGAAACAAAATAAACCAAAGGTAAAATTATTGCTCTTTTCATACTATTTATAATATCGGTGGAAAAAAGAAGTTTCAAAAATAAACTGTTATAAAGAGCTATAAAACAAAAAATTATTTCGCCCAGTGTTAATCATCGCTTTCCTAAAATAAGCGTATTTCCCCTCTTGGAGTCGGCATTTCTTCAAAGTCATAATCGCCGAGATTGTTTTGCGTAATTCTGTAATAATGGCATTGGTTTTTATCTTCGTCACGGTGAGCGTCAATTATGGCAAAGGTATTTGGCATTCCGCCCCTGGCCTCTGCGCAGCTTCCGGGATTCGTCACCCCAAGAAAATCATTTCGTCCGTCTCGCTTTATGTGGCTTCTCTGGGAATTCGGGACATGAGTGTGCCCGTACCAGACGGCAGAAACACCCCGCCGAACGGCCTCGGCCCGCAAATCCTTGATTCCATAGTAAACTCCGTACCTGTGGCCATGAGTGAGCATAAAGCGCCTTCCCGCAAGGGAAAATTCCTGAATCTCTGGCACCTGAAGCGGGATTCTCTTGTCCGTAAAAAGCACTGTCGTCGAATTGTCACCGTTTCCCCTCACAAAAAACAAGGCTGGCGGAAAGCTTTTTCCAAATTCCTCATCAAAAAAAGAAAGCTCCAGGCACGAAACCAAATCCAAAAGACCATCCCCGCAAAAGCAAAGACAGTCACATTCACCACCAAACCTGGAGATTATCGCCTGCATAACACGAGGATTTCCGTGCGAATCAGAAAGCAACAGTGCCCTTGCGAAATCCTTTTCATTAAGAGAAGCGATATATTCTTTGTTTCCAATCGCGAGATTTTCTTGCTGCGTAAGCTCTATCATTCAAAAGCACTGTAATTCTTCGGCTTTAACCGAAGAATCTATTCAATTCTATTCAAATATAAAATGATTTATCGACTGTAGGCCGGTTTCGCCGTCAACATAACGGATTAAAGTCCTGTTTTTATCGAGTAAATTTTCTACGAAAGACTGCAAGCCGCTATCGGCTTTGAGAGGCTCGCGAAGCTCTATCATCTGAGAAATTGAATTTGTAAGGATTACGGTCGCATCAAAGTCAGGAATAAAATCAGTTACCTCGCCTTCGATTGTGTTTGTTTTGTGCGCATAATCAAGCACGAAGTCAGATGTAGACTCACTTCCAAGAACATCATCCTGAGAAAAAAGCGTAAAAACAGGGTAAGGAAGCCTGCCATTTTCAGTTTTGTCCTGAAGCTTATTAAGAGCAATATGCAGACCTTCCGGACTTCCAAGAATTATCATTCCCGCAAGATTTTTGTCCTCAACCTTGTCAACCAGGGAAGAAATTCTCTCCTTTCCGGCAACCATAAAATCCTCTGGATAGACTAAAAGTGAAATTAAGGCAGATTTTTCTTCTGTCTCAACACCAAAATTTGAATTCAAGCTCTGCCTGATTTTTGAAACATTATCTTCGTCATTGTAGCCATATCCAAGAATGACGACGATATTTTTGCCTTCAAGATAGCCCTGAGTTTCCACAGAGATTTTCTTGAGTTTTTCGGGAAGATTTTCGTTTACGGCTTCAGAAAGTGACTGTGAAGCGACTGACTTTTTTTCGTTTTTGCAAGCTACAAAAGAAATTGAAGAAATCAAAGAAAGAATTATGAAAGATTTTACGATTTTTTTAAACATATTTTGATTTTATCAAAAAAAAGAACTTTGAAAAAGTGGAAAAGCAAAAAAAGGGGATGACCAATAAGTTCAAAAAGTGTCACGGCAATGACACTTACTTATTAGACAGCCCCGATTCATTTTTAGTTCGTAAATTCCACTGTTACCACAAGTGCTGTATTACTAGCGTGCGTAACCTTAGTAGAGGAAGCCTCCGGCGCATTTTCCGTTTGGGCAATAATTTCTGAGCCTGAAGCAGTTCGCGTTCCCTCGCCGACAGAAGCAGCGTTTGCCTTTGCGACGGTTTGTGGTGGTAATGTTGAGCTTGAACCAAGCGAAGCCTCGGCATTTTCGCCCTGTGAAACTACGATAGCCGCGCCCGGAGCGTAATCTGAAATGTCCTGAGCGCTGTCTCCATTTCCAGCCTCCGCTGCCGGCATAGAAGGATTTGCAGCGGCATTATCCAAGACCGAATCGCTTTTTTTAGTGTTTCTCCAAAAGGCCACCTTTCCGCTATTAGTCTTAAGCTTTGTTTTTTTATAAGCGGTTCTGATTGCAAGTCTAGTGCCTCGTACAGAAGCGGTGGCTACAGGAGAGCGAACAGTAAAGCCTACCCGCCTGTCCTTCGATTTCTGAACGTTAGACTTTAAAGAGCCTGTGTCAAGGAAAATCGCAGTCTCGTCTTTTCCAGGTGCCCCCGCAAGACCTTCCCGCTCCAGCAAAGTCTGTAAAGTAATTCGGGTAAGGCTCGCAACGGTAACGGTAGATTCTTTGATTTTTAAAACAAGCTCAGATTTAAAACCTGTCTGAATTACGGCTCCCTGGTCAAGATTGTCTCCAGATTTTAAGGAAACCCAAGAAGAGCCTTGCTGAAGCTCGGCCTTTCCCTTTGAAGAAACGACAGTCGCCTGAAGAGCGAATGAAGAGAAAGTCAAAAAACCTAAAGCTAAAGAGAGAATTAATTTTTTCATATTTTACCCCCGTTATTAGAACGCCAGACTTGCGCTAATTTTAAGCTGAGTTCTTGAGTCACCGATTGTGCCAGAAAAATCATCATTGCTTGAAATGTACTGGCAGAAGCTTGCTCCCAGTGAAAAATCCGAAACAACCTGCCAATTTCCTCCAAGCGAATACTGTAAGCCCGCAAATTCTATGTCTTTTTCCTCGTCCCCTGCCGCCGCACTGAAAATCATATTCGCCTTAGCGGAAACAAGAAGATTTGAAATCGGTTTGATAGAAGCGGACAAGCCGCCCTTTAAGATTCCTGAATATTCCGGCTCCAAAACAGAATCAACTGCAGTCTGGCTCGTAAAGCCCATAAAGCCGTCGAAAGGTCCCTGCGAACCCGAAGCATAAAGCGCGCTCAACGAAAGCGAGCTTGACTTGAAATCCGGGTACCAGGAAAGAGAGCACTGAGAAAGATTTCCCTTGTAAGTGTCATCTTCTGCCTGAACAAAGCCAAGAGTGCTTGAAAGAGCGTAGTAAATCGAGAGCGTTGGAGCGACAGGCCCTGAAAGCGAAAGAGTTCCGTAGAATCTGTTGAATTTGTCGCCGTCTTCAAGTCTGAAAGCACCAAGGCCTTCAAGCGATACGCTCTGACTAGCGGCAAAATTTGAAGCCGAAAGTTTTAGGGCGGCAAGGGCATATTTTTTTGAGAACGAGTAAAGAGTTTTTGAATCCACTGCTTCAGCCGCTTCTGAATCAAGAATCGTAATATTTTTTTCGTTTAAAAGCCCCGTGTAACCGGCATAAACGCTAGTGCTGAAAATTGAAGAAGAAAAATCTAACTGCACGCCATCCGCATTTTGAGCAAGAACAAGAGTGCTTAAATCAGAAAAATAAAATCTTCCTGCGGAAAAAAGCAGGGAGCCATTTTCTGTTTCTTTTCTGAGCACGAGCTTAAAAAGGTCAATGTCAACGCTTAAAATCAACTTGTCATCACTTTCTTCGACACTTGCATCATATTCAGTTTTAAATGAACCTTCCGTTACAAAATAACTAGTCCCGTCTTCAGAAAGAGGTGCTTTGAGCCAAAGCGAAATGCCGTTTTTTTGGTCGAGCTTTAAATCTCCGTCCTTTTCGACATTGTGAAATTTTGTATTGTTTGTAAAAAGCCCGCCAGTCTCAAGCGCGAAAGAAAAGGCAGAAAGAGAGAGAAGAGATGCTATGGCAAAAAAACTTTTATTTTTGAGTATGTTGGAAATTTTCATTATTCTGCACCTCCGTTGGCTTCGGCAAACTCAAGACATGCGTTAAAAATGTCGATTGAATCCCTGCCTGAAACCTTCATTGACGGGTCGGCATTGCTGGGGAAAAGTCCGCGAGCCTTCAGCTCCTTGTATGCGTATCGTTTTGAAGGAAAAAGAGAATAGAAGATTCCGCCCTTAATTCCAAGAGCCTTTGTGTAGATATATGCCACATCAGAAAGGGTTGCTTCCGCTTCTGCTGAAACCTCGTTCGGAACTAAGCCCTTGCTTTTTAGCTCATCAAAGGCTTTTGCTTCACCGTCATTGTCCTGAATCAACGAAGAGTAAACTGCCGGAAGATACGAGACTTGTGCGACAGTGGCTTTTTCGGATTTTAAGATTGCAGATATTTGCTCTGAACTTTGGGGAAACATTGCGAAGGACAGTAAAACCTGCGCAAGAAGCAATAAAACTTTTTTCATAATCACTCCACTTCTATTGGCCTAAAGCTTATGATAATTTTAAAATTATTCACACTTTATTATAACTTGTGTTATAATATTTGCAATGAGAAAGAACAAAAAAAGTCAAAAAGATTCACGAAAAAACCTTCCGCGAAAGCTTGTTGCTTCAATAATTGTCGGTGCTTCCATAAGCTTTTGGACTCTATTCTGTGCGATTGGAGCAATTCAAAAATTCGACTTCCGTATATATGATTTACTTCTGGGCTTTTCAAAAAGTCCTGAAACAAAAAAGGAAATCCTGCTTGTTGAGGCAGACAACGCTTCTGCAAGCAACGATTCCTTTCAGGAAATGAAAACCTGGCCGTGGCCCAGGAATGTCTTTGCAAATGCCCTTATGAGAATGAAAGAATTCGGTGCAGCCACAGCCGTATTCGATATTGAGTATCTCGCTCCTTCAAGCCTTGCCGTAAACGAGGACGCAATTATCGAGGCAGCCTCAAACTTTGACGGCTCTCGTCCTGACTTTGAAAAATTTGTCCGTGACAATGACGACTATTTTGCCCGCTCTATTCAATTCTTCGGAAACACCTGGCTTACAATCAACACACTCGACATCGACATGAAATATACTGACGAAGAAATTGATTATGTAAAAAAAAGATTTTTGTATGATGTTGAAGATAAGGGTGATTTGATTCTAAAAAATTTCAGGAAAAGCAGAATTGACTCAACAAAAACCTCTTTCCTCGACAATTTTAAGATGGAAAAGGTAGACTGGACGAATCCCCTTTTCTTAAAAAAATATCTGATTGGATTTTCACCTGCCATGCACCAGTTTATCTCTCACGCCGCAGGAGCCGGCTTTACGAATGTCATCATCGATATGGACGGAACAAGGCGCAGAATCGAGCTCTTAAACAATAAGGACGGAGTTTTTGCAGGGCAGCTGGCCTTTGCCCCAATCTTAAAAATCCTGCAGCCAACATCAATCACACGGGAAAAACGCTCACTTTTTCTTGAAAACTGTGCCGGAAGCGGCGGCAAGAACATCAACATTCCCCTCGACTCTGACGGAAAAATGATTATTAACTGGCTTCACACACCTTTCATTGAGTCTTTCAGACACGAGAGTATGTATTTTCTGGCTCAGCTTGACGAGCTGGAAAAAAACATCGTGCTTGAGCTAAAATCTCTCGACGGATTTCTGTCCTCTCTTGAAAACGCATCCATTTCTGAACTGAATTTAACTCCGATGAACTCCTCTCAGACAGTCCGCAAGCTCCTTTCAGATTACAAGGAGATTGAAGAATTTAAGGAATACCTGCTTTCAAAATGCGAGGGCTACGACATAGAAGGAAATGCGATTGGCGGCGGAATAGAATATTCTGAATATCTGCAATATTTTGAAGCCCGTAAACAGTTTTTTACGGCCGTAACTTCCTTTGCAGGCCCTTCAGAAGCCCAGTCCCCTGCCCTGGATGAAATTGCCGAAAGGATGTATGCCCTTTCAAAATTTATTTCTCCAAAAGAAATGTCTTCAATTTCTGAAGAGCTTTCAAATCTTTTTGACACTTTGCAGAGCGAAAATTCACTTTATAATTCAATTTTTGCCGAAAAAAAGGCCATTTATGCAAATTCCTTCTGTATTTTGGGGCACACGGCTTCTTCCACGACAGATTTGGGTACGACACCGTTTGAGCGGGCATATATGAATGTCGGAACTCATGCAAATGTCTACAACACGATTATGAATCAGGATTTCGTCTATCCTGTAGAATGGTGGTGGGGCGTCATAATCACAAGCCTTCTTTCTTTTATCCTGATTGTGCTTCCTGCCGAAAAAAAAGGTCTGGTTCAGAATATTTCGGGCGTTTCTCTAGTTCTTTTTTCCATTGCCTTTCCAGTTCTTCTGATGATTTGGTTCAATGTATACATTCCTGCAGTCGCATCATTTCTGATTACTTTCACATCATACATTGCAATGACAATCTACAGATTTGCCACCAGCGAAAAAGACAAAAAATTCTTGCAGACTACATTCGGAGCCTATGTTGCTCCTGCCGTCGTCGACCAAATCGTTAAGAATCCGGAAATTGCCCGCTTGGGTGGTAAGAGCGATTACCTCACCGCGCTTTTCTCCGATGTAAAGACTTTCTCTGGCTTTACCGAGGTTATCAACAATGAGGAAGGCGAGGACAAGGGCGCAGAAAGGCTGGTAGCAATCCTGAACGATTATCTTGGCGTGCTCAGTGATGCGATTATGGACAACAAAGGCACAATCGATAAATATGTGGGTGACGAAATCGTCTCTTTCTTTGGCGCTCCAATTCATGACGAAAACAATGCTTACGACGCCTGTGTCGCCGGAATCCGCATGTTACAGGCAGAAAAACGCTTTAACGAAGAAAATAAAAATCGTCTTCCGATAAATCCACAGACAGGAGAACCTTTCTATCTTCATTCCCGAGTCGGCTTGAATACTGGAAATATGGTCGTCGGCAACATGGGAACAGAAAAAAAGTTAAATTACACAATTATGGGTAACAATGTAAACCTTGCCAGCCGTCTTGAAGGAACGAACAAAGCTTACGGCTCATGGATTATGTGCTCCGAGTCTACTTGGAATGCGGCAAACCAAGGGGAAAATGCCGGAAAAATTGTCGCACGAAAATTGGATTGTGTCCGTGTCATAAACGTAAAAAAGCCGGTCGGAATCTACTCGATTATCGGTCTTCGCTCGGAGCTCAGTGAAAAGCGAATCAAGGCCACAGAGCTTTTTAACGAGGGAATGAAATGGTACTTAAAGGGAATTGAAACTCCAAATGAAGCGAAAAATCCTGAAGACCTCAAAAAGGCCTATGAATTCTACAAACAGGCAGATGAGCTTTACCCAATGGACGAAAGCTCAAAGGTCTTTATGAAACGCTGTGAAGATTTTTTGAAAAACGGACTTCCAAAAATCTGGGACGGGGTTTACACAATGCAGTCGAAGTAAAATTTTCAGCCTATTTAACTTGAAATTCCAGAGATGCTCATAACTTCTTCGCTTTCAACGCCAAGGCGCAGTCCCTCGGCAACGGAGCGAATGCAGTCAAGCTCATATTGCTTTATCCGGAACCAGGAAACCAAGCTTGTCACGCTCATCGGGTCTTTATGGAAAAACCTTTTGTATGCCTTTGCAAGATAATTTTTTAAAGAACGCTCAACCCAAGTCGGGTCAATTTCCCAGACAAGGCCCTCTTCGTGAGGATTTAAAAATCGCGCGTATTTCCAGTCTTTCCAGCTATCAAAAGAAGAAATATCTTTTTCGAGAATAGAAACAGCTTCACGAACAAGAATGTCGTCCTTTCGCTTACGCTCCCCTGCAAAAACAAGGTTTTCAAAAATTTCTTCAGAAGTAAAATGATAATAAACCTTTAAGCGGAGAACCCACAAAATATTTTTGAAGGAAATTTCCATTTTGTAGAGATTCAAGAGATTTTCACGGTCACTGCCCTTTAGCGCCAAAATCGCATTCCAAAGAGACATTATTCGTTTTTTGTCATTCTCCCTTGAAACGGCAGGGTCTTCGATCCTGTCAGAATGTTCGTATTCATAAAAAGAAAGCAGCTCGCTCAAAATTGAAGACGGCTTTTCGTATTCAGAAAGAAGAGCCTTGTACTGATTTATAAAGGTGAGCTCTGCCTTTTCTTCGATTTTCTTTGCGAGCAGAACCTCAGGCACTGCGGGAACCTCGTCATTAAAAAGAAGCGTATAAAGCTCACGGAGAGACTGAACAGAAAAAAGCCTTGAAGCGTTCTCGCCGATAAAAGACTTTGAAAGAAGTGCGCTAGCCTTTGCGTAAACAAAACTTGATGCCGCAGATTTGTCCAAACTTCCCATATTGCCCTCTTTTAAGCGAAAAGAACAGAATCAAGAAATGAATTGAAGGAATTTTTATCTAATTCTGACGAAGAGATTTTAGATTTGTAAGATGAAATTTCGGATTCTTTTTTGGCTTCCAGACTAGAAACCTTTTCGTTGTAAGCTTTTTCACAGTCTTCGACCAACTGTTTGTATTGCTGCTGAAATTCTGAATCTGCCTGCGCCTTTGCAAGTGCAATTTTTTTGTCAGCGTCTTCCTGAGCCTTGAGAGTGAGGGCGGAAGCCTGCTGCTCCATTTCCAAAAGATGTGCGATTGTGTTTACTTCCTGTTCCGCCATAAGACGCCTCCAGACCTTAGTTTATCAAAGATTCTTCAGATTTGCAAATAAAATTGCAGACTTCAGAAGCGGACTGACATGAAATAAGGTTGCTGACAAAATCTGGAAGCTGCAGGACAGTAGCAAGCTGCTTTAAAATCTGGATGTGATGCTCAGTCTCGTTCTCAGGACCTATTATCATAAAAACTACATAAACCGGCGCTTTGTCGAGAGAGTCGTAGTCAATTCCGTCTTTGCTGATACCGATTGCACCGACAGAACTATGACCGTTCATTGAAGAAATAAGAGCGTGAGGAATGCCGACAGAATGCATGATTCCGGTCGTCATTTTTGACTCACGCTCATTAAGCACTTTAAGTGCGTCTGTTTTATCGAAAATTGGATGATGAGAATGAATGGTTTCGACAAGTTCTTCAAAAAGCTCGTCTTTTTCGGTACTAGAAAGATTTACAACAACGGTGTCCTTCGGAAAAATCTCGCCTAAAACCACAATGTCCCTCGTCTTATATAAATGCCATTTTGACAAAATAATTGCCATTAGGCTGAATATGGAGAAATCTACTCTGCTTTTTCAGGAGATTCTGCCTCTTCTGCTTTTGCTGAGTCATCCCACCATTTTCCGTCAGAAGCCTGTGGAAGAGTTTCTTGAATGACAGCGCCAGTTGACTCGGCTGCGGCACGCATATCAGCATCGGTTGAATCTGCCTTTGAAGGCAAAATTTTTGCAATTGCAAAAGTTACGACAAAGAAAAGTACTACGAAAACAACTGTCGCCTTTGTTAAGACAGAAGCTGAATGAGAACCAAATGCGGCTGAGTTTCCGCCACCAAGCAAACCGCCCATTCCGCTGTTGTCCTGATCCTGAACGAGAACGAGCAAGACCAAAAGTACACAGATGATTACAAATGCAACTAAAAGCACACCTTTAATGATAGAATCCATTTTTTTCTCCAGAGAGTGAATACTTAAAAAATTAGTAGAAAATATCTTATTGAAAATAACAAGTGAAGTCAACAAGTCGAATTGATTTTAACATTCATTTTCTAATATAATATCCGAATATGGCAAAAGCGCTTCTTCTTCCTTTTTTAATTTCTATGATTCCCTTGATTGAGCTTCGCGGTGCGATTCCTGTAGGGATTGGTCTTTTTGCAGCAAATGAAATCACCCTTTCACCGCAGCTTTTAATTTTGCTTTTTGCAGCCTGCATGCTTGGAAATATGATTCCCGTTCCTTTTATTTTTTTATTCGCGCGGAAATTCCTTGAATGGGGCCAGGACAAAAAAATCATTGGCAGGCCTTGCCGCTTTTTTATCGAAAAAGGTCATCGGGCAGGAGAAAAGCTGCAGGAAAAGGCCGGACGAGGTCTTTACTTCGCGCTTTTTCTCTTCGTAGGCATTCCGCTTCCCGGAACCGGAGCATGGACAGGAACATTGGCGGCAAGCCTTCTCGACATGAACTGGAAAAAAACTTGTCTTTCTGTAATGGCAGGAGTCCTTCTTGCCGGAATTATAATGCTGACACTCAGCTACGGTGTCGCCTCTGTTGCAACTGGCAATTAACGACAAAAAATAAGGATTATGCAATGTTAAGGGAAAAATTAAGAAAATTTCTGAATACTAAGATTCTCGTTTCTATCTGGCTGATTTTTCACGGGGGAATTCTACTGGCATTTTTAAGCTCGGCCCTTATGCGGGGGGTAAAAATCGACTCGGATTTATTCCACATGCTTCCGTCGTCAACCCTGGGAGAGGCAATGGGAAAGGCTGACGAAAAGCTTTCCGACATCACAAGTAAAAATGTTTTCATTCTTGTCGGCCATGAAGATTTTAACGAAGCAAAAAAAACTGCCGGCATGGTTTACGAAAGCCTTAAAGACGATGACAACTTCACTTCCCTTTCTCTTTATTCCGGAAGCGAGTCAATTTCTGAAATTGAAGATTTTGTCGCAAAATACCGCTGGCAGCTTTTAACCGATGAAGATGCGGCCCTTCTTTCTGAAGAAGGCGGTCCCGCACAATTTTCAGAAAATGCACTTCAGAGGGCTTTCGGCTCGTTCACGCTCACATCTCTTTCAAGCCTTGAAGAAGACCCTTTCCTTCTTGATGAGCTGAATACTCAAAATTTCCTGCTTTCGGCAAAGGAAGCAAGCACGCAAATGCAATCAAAGGATGGAGTTCTCGCTTCATTTTACGAAAATTTATGGTATGTAATGATTCGCGGCTCCCTTTCAGCAAAGGGCTCGGCTATCGCAAGCAAGACTAACGGAATAGCACACATTTACGATGTCTGCTCTCCGCTAGAAAAGGACGGTCTTCGGTTCGTTTACTCAGGCTCGGCTTTTCACAGCCACAAAAGCTCAACATCTGCCGTCGTCGAAATCGGAAACATTTCAACATTTTCGCTTTCAATTGTTATTATTATGGTTTTCTTGATTTTTAAATCTCCTCTTCCCCTTTTATCTTCCGTCATTTCAATTCTTATCTCAATGGGAACGGCTTTTTGCGCTACAATGCTCTTTTTCGGAGAAATTCATATTCTCACCCTGATTTTAGGCACTTCCTTAATCGGAAGCTGCATCGACTACAGCTTGCACTACTTCGTAAACTGGAAGGCAAACACAAATCTGAAAACTACTGCAGAAATCCGGAATCATCTGGCAAAGGGACTTTTCCTCTCAATGCTTTCAACTGAAATCTGCTATCTTCTTTTGACTTTCGCCCCCTTCACGATTTTGCGTCAGATGGGAATTTTCTCAAGCACGGGAATTTTAAGCTCGTTTTTTACGGTTGTCGCCTTATTCCCGCTCTTCCCGCTGCCAAAAGAGAAAAACCGGAAAATGACGCACGCAATGAGACGGCTTTTGTCAAAAATCTTAAAAAAACCGTCTGGTCTGCTTGAGGGCAAAAAGGCTCCGCTTTCTGCAAGAATCCGAAAATACTCTCCGCTGATTTTCCTTTTGATTCTGGCTTCTATTATTTGTTTCCATATCAAAAATCTTAGAATCGAAAATGATATGAACAAGCTTTACACAATGGAAGGCCGCGTAAAAGAAGACACTGAGCTTTGCACTCAAATTACGGGCTATCATCCTGTCGGCTGGTTCATTGTTTCCGGAAAAACAGAAGAAGAACTGCTGCAAAATGAAGAAGAAATCTGCTCTAAGCTCGACAAAATTCAGGACAGGGGCTATCTTGCCACAAGCAAATTTATTCCTTCTCAAAAAAAACAGAGTGAATCAAGCGACGCGGCAAAAAATCTTCTTGACTATGCTGATGAGCAATTCGCAATTTTAGGCTTTGATGAAGAGGCGGCAGGCAATTTTAAAAAGAATTTTAATTCCGCTCTTTCAAAGCGGCTTCTTCCGAGCGAAAATCTTCCGTCATCACTAAATTCAATCAAAAAAATGCTCTGGCTCGGAGAAATTGACGGAAAATATTACTCTATCGTGCTTCCTGTAAAAATCACTGACGAAGAGGCATACATAAAAATCGCAAACGAAAACGGAAACGCTTATTACGAAAACAAAATGAAGGATTTGGGACTTGGGCTTGACTCATTGACACGGCTCGTCACCATTCTCTTCTGCCTCGCTTATGTGATAATCCTAATCGTTTTAAAAAGATTTTACACCTGGAAACAAACCTTAAAAATTGCTTCCCTTCCAATTTCCTGTGTCTTTTTGATTCTTGCAGTTTTTGTCTTAATCGGACAGCAAATCGAATTTTTCTCTTTAACCGGAATAATTTTAGTCTTCGGGCTGGGACTCGACTACATCATCTACATGCTCGAGAATTTTAAGAAGCATGCCAAAAAACAATCCCTGCCTGACGAAAGCTCCAATGAAGCGGATTTCTCACACCTTGAGCCATTCGCAATCACAATAAGCTTTATTACGACGGCAATTTCCTTCGGGGCACTGGCCTTCAGCACCTTTGTTCCCGTGCACACAATAGGCCTGACAATCACCCTTGGCCTTATTGCGGCCTTTATAAGCACGATGCTTTAAAAATCGCAGTTTCTGTGTTATAATTTTCTTATGATTGAAAACAAAACTGGTGTTGTCGTTCCTCTCAGTGCCTTGCGTACAGAAGATTCTCCTGTAGTGGGGGAATTTTCTTCTCTTATTCCGTTCGCAGATTTTTCGAAAAATGCAGGGCTTTCCGTAATTCAGCTGCTCCCTGTTCTCGACACCGGCTCTCATTCATCTCCTTATTCTTCCCTTTCGGCCTTCGCTCTTCACCCTATGTACATAAGTCTTTCTCAAATCGAATATTTCAAGGCTTGCTACGAAAAGGATTCTACATTCAAAAAATCCTATGACACTTTTTTATCTCACAAAAACAAGGAGCGATTTGATTACAATTTTGTAGTCCAGACAAAGGATTTCCTAATGAGGCGAATGTTCTTGGTTCTCTCGAATACAACTGAGCCTAAAAAATTTGCCGAAATGTTCGCTGCCCTTCGCTCATTCATCAAAGAAAACGAGGACTGGCTGCCATTTTACTGCGTTTACAAGCATTTAAAATACAAATTTATGCAGGCATCCTGGAAAAGCTGGGAGAAAAAATATCAAAAGCTTTCAAAAGAAGAAATTCTAGAAATATGGAACGACGAAGCCCTTCACGAGGAGATTTTTTTCTACGCCTGGCAGCAATTCATCGCATTCAAGCAGTTTAAGATTGCATCTGACTATGTAAAAAAACTCGGAATAACCTTAAAAGGCGACTTACCAATCTTACTTAACGAAGATTCCTGTGATGTCTGGTGCTGTAAAGATGTTTTCAACCAAAAAGCGCGCGCTGGCTCTCCTCCCGACGGGGACAATCCCACAGGGCAGAACTGGGGCTTTCCCTGCTACGATTTCGTTTCACAGGAAAAAGACGGATTTTCCTGGTGGCGGCGAAGAATCAAAATCGCCTCCCTCTTTTTTGACGCATACAGGCTCGACCATATTCCTGGCTTTTTCAGGCTTTGGACAATTCCAGAGGGAGAATTCACCGCCGAACTGGGCCACACGGAGCCATATTCTGCAATCACAGAAGCTCAGCTTCTAAAAGCAGGTTTTTCAAAAGAAAGAATTCGCTGGCTGAGTCAGCCTCATATTCCGACAGAGGATTTTATCCGCCTGATTGGAGCCCCGGAAACAACCAGGGAAATTTTAGGGCTTTTATGCGACAGAATCGGGCGGGAAGAGCTTTGGCTTTTTAAGCCGGCAGTAAAATCCGAGATGGATATCAAAAAAATCAGTCTCGAAAAATACAACATCGATGTCTCAATTCAATTCGAGATTTTCAGGCGGCTCACTTCGTACTGGAAAAACAGGACTTTAATCGAGCTTTCAAAAAACAAGTTCGTGCCTCTCTGGAAATATGGCGAAACAAAAGCCTGGAACAGCCTTTCAAACGACGAAAAACAGGTTTTAGGCGAGCTGTTCGCTGAAAACGCGAAAAAACAGGAAAAACTCTGGCAAAAACAGGCCGAAAAAATCTTCACTGCCCTAAAATCAGAATCTGATATGACGGCATGTGGCGAGGATTTGGGTGTTTTTATCCCCTGTATGGAAAAAACTCTCGATAAATTCGGAATTCTCGGGCTTAAGGTTGCCCGCTGGTGCAGGAACTGGGATAAAAAATATCAGCCGTACACAGACATCCACACCTTCAGAAAATTAAGCGTTGTAACGACAAGCGTTCACGATTCGTCGACACTCCGCGAATGGTATGACAAGGAGCCTAACACAATTTTAATAGACATAGCTCATCCATACTCAGATGATTTTTTAGACAACTCGCGAAAAAGCGAGGATGACTTTTTTATCATTCAGAAGGACACGCCAAACTTTTCAAAAACACTGAATCCCAAAACGGCAGAAAGCCTTCTGACAATTTTTGCGCGTTCAAATGCCGCCTGGTTTATAGTTCCCCTTCAGGACTGGCTTTATTTGGACTCAAAATATTACGCCGAAGACGCAAAAACAGAGCGAATCAACATTCCAGGAACAGTCACTCCGTTTAACTGGACCTGGAGGATGAGCGTTCCTGTCGAAAAATTGTCCGCAAACACAAAGCTTCAGTCAAAAATCAAGGAAATTGCGGCTATGCATGAGACAGGCAACAAAGCTCCGATTTTGTAACAGTCCATTTTCCGTCAGGCTTCTTTTCGGCTTCAACCCAGCCGTATTTTCCTTCCGCAAGACTTCCGGGGTTTATTACTGTCGTCTCGCCCATTTTTGTAATTCCGCTACTCTCGTGGATATGTCCCGTAACGACAAGAAAGGGGGAGCGTTTTTCGATATATGTCCTTAATTTTTCACTTCCGACATGCAAACCATTAGGAAGCTTGTCACATTCTGTTTCTTTTGGCGGATTGTGCATAATCAAAATAAGATTTGACCAATGACCGTTTTCGTCCGCACATTCTTCACTTGAAGATTCAACGACATCGTAATCAGAAATAATCTCGTCCTCTTCACGCTCGAAAGGAGTCGTTCCCGTGAATTTCGTTCCGCCGCCGCTTCCGGCAATCGCAAGCCCCTCGTAAAAAGCGAGAGTTCCTTCAACAGAAATGTCAGCCGCTTCGATTTCAGTAAGAAAATCAGGCGAGTCGCAGTTACCTAAAACTGAAAAAATATTCTCGTGCTTGGAGAGGAGTTTTTGAAGGACAGGCTTTGCCGTGTCTAAATGCTCAAATTTCGCAAAATCTCCCCCAAAAAGAACTAAATCAGCTTCTTTAAATTGGGAATCAAGCTTGTCAAGGTTTTCTAAATCACCGTGAATATCAGAAAGAATCAAAAATTTCATAATTTTCTCCAAAACTTATAGGCTAGGGAAGCGCTGATTAACACTTGACGCGATTACTCAGCGCTTCCCGTCAAACTGTCGTAACTCTCGATTGGCTTTGCCAAAAGAGTTACGAACAGTTAGCAACATTCAAAGAGAACACTGATTAATTCTCCATTGAATTAATCAGTGTTTCCATAGATTACCACAATTTTTCACAGATTAGAAGAGAAAAGCGCTAAAAATCTTTAACGAGAAGCTCGAAAAAAAATCGCCGAAGACGAGTTTTTACAAGTTACTTGAACATTGACACCCCAAAAGACAAGGAATATAATATTTTTATGAGAAAGTTTTTATTTGCATTTTTTACATCATCTTTCATTTTATCTTTCACATTTTTATCCTGTTCAAAAGAACCAACCACACTTGTAATGTCAGAACCTAATCCGGACGGTTCAATTTCTACCCAAGTAGACCTTGCCTTTGCCCAAAAAGTAGAAGAGCTTTCAAATGGCTCGCTCATAATTCAGGTTGTTACAGGCGGTGCATTGGGCGACAACACGCAGGTTATGAAGTATATAACCGAAGAAAAACCAAGCGTAAACATAGCACGAGTTTCTCCGGCAAGCCTTGTCTCCTACAAATGCAAAAAATCAGAATTGCTTGACATTCCATTCACTTTTTCAAGCAGGGAGCATTTTTACAACTTCGCTGCCTCTCCTGTAGCGCAGCAAATCCTTGACGAGCCATACGAAATCGGACTTGGCTTAAAAGGGCTTTTTTATGCCGAAGAAGGCTTCCGTCACTTTTTTTCAACAAAAAAGCTAGAGTCTCTCGAAGATTTTAAAGACAAAAAAATCCGCTCGGCCGGAAATACAATTATGACCAAAATAATTGAAAGCCTTGGCGGAAAAGCCGTTCCCGTAAGTTTCTCAACCCTCTATTCTGCCCTTCAGACTGGACAGACCGAAATAGCTGAGCAGCCAATAGCAAATTATCTTTCGAACAATTTTTACAAGGTCGCACCGTATATGATTCTTGACGGTCATCAGCTTGGGATTATGGAGGTCGTCATCACCGCTGACTCTTGGGACAATCTCTCAAAAAAAGAACAGGACATTCTTGTTGAAGCGGGAAAATACGCCAGCGAATATTGCAAGCAGATTTCACAGGAAGCCGAAGAAAAAGCAAAAAAGGCTCTCGAAGCGGAAGGCGTTGAATTCACCGAGATTGAAAGCATCGTTCCATGGCAAAACGCCTGTGCAGATGTAATAAATGACGCGGTTAGCCAAAATACCGAACTTTATGGGGAGATAATCACCATTGCAGACTGAAAAACGGCATATTGCCAAAAATAATCGCTCAATTACAGGAATTAACATACAGGTTCTCGACATCTTCTTTATCGTAGTTACGGCGATTGTTTTCTGTTTTATTCTTGTCATCTCAAATACCGTAAACAACAGGTTTCACGCAGTCGAAAACGCGATTGACAAATTTATTATCTGTGAACAAAGCTCCGAGCTAATCAAAGAAAGCTCAAGTTTCTTAACGGATCAGGCTCGTCTTTTTGTCGTCACTCACAAAGAGGCGTATGTCACCTCCTATCTCGAAGAAATAAACGAAACGAAACGGCAGCAGAAGGCTCTCGTTGAACTCGAAAAAGTCTGTAACGAAAAGGATTTGGCTTTGCAGAGACTTAAAATCGCCCTGGAACAAGGCCAGAGCCTTATCAATATGGAGCTTTATGCGATTCGGCTTGCTTATAAGGTCATGAACAGTGACAAAATTCCGAATCAAATAGCTTCAATTCCAATTCGAAGCATAGATTTGAATGTCTCAGAAGAAAAACTAAAGGAAACGGCGCTGAACAACCTTTTCGGAGAAGGTTATCTTATTTACAAAACAAGAATCAACGAAAACTGCAAGCTCACTATAGCCGCAATCGAGCAGCAGATAAAAGATGAGCTAAATATGAATGCGGATGAGCTTGGCATGAACATCCGCCGTCTTCGCTATCTTTTTCTTATCTTGTTAATCGTAAATGTAATTCTCTTCATCGCTTTTGCTTACCTTGTCATTTTACCGCTGGAAAAATTCAAAAACGCCATTGCAAACGATGAAAAGCTCAATGTAATCGGCTCTCTTGAATGTAAGCACTTAGCAGAAAGCTACAACGAAATCTACGAGCTGAAGGCCCAGAACGAAAAGTCACTCCTGAAAAAAGCAGAATACGATGCTCTTACAGGAATTTTAAACAGACGCGCGTTTGATCAGATTTGTGCGACTTCCGCCGAAAAAAAGCAGCAGATTGCGCTTCTTCTCATCGATATGGACAATTTCAAGTACATAAACGACAATTTCGGACATGCGGGCGGAGACACGGCTTTACAGGAGCTTTCGCGAATTCTTACTGAAACATTCCGAACGGACGACTATGTTGCCAGAATCGGAGGCGACGAATTTGCGGCAATTTTACCTCACTGTACGCCAAATGCCGCCAGCACAATCAAGCAAAAAATCTTGAGCGTAAACGAAAAGCTTGTAAACATAAAAGACAATATCAAGCCGGTTTCTGTCAGTGTCGGAGTTGCTTTCGGCGAGGAAGGCTTTAGCGAAGAGCTGTTCAAAAAGGCTGACAGGGCGCTATATATCGTAAAAGAAAAAGGAAAACGAGGCTGCGAAGTCTACGAAGAAAATTATGCTGCAGAAGAGTGATTCTCAAATTTACATAATCGGCGCCGGTTTTGCCGGTCAGATGATTGCAAGCGACTTAAAACGAAAAAAAATTTTCGGTACGGTCGCCGCTTTTTTAGACGATGACAAGTCTTTAATCGGAAAACAAATCGAAGGTATTCCTGTTTTAGGACCGATTTCGGAAGTCGCTAAGCTCTTAAGATGCGGACCATTAGACGAAGCGATTATCGCAATTCCTTCCGCCCCGACCGAAAAAATCCGTGAGATTTACGAAATTTTAAAAAAAGGCGGGTTCGCTCACATAAGGATTTTGCCGAGCGTAAGCCAAATCGTAGACGGAAAGGCTCATCTTGTTCAGACCCGCGAAATTGATCCTCTCGACATTTTGGGCAGGACTCCCGTAATAATTCCCCTTCACGAAAGCTTGAAATACCTTCGCGGAAAGAGGGTTTTGATTACAGGAGCCGGTGGCTCAATCGGCTCAGAACTTTCCCGCCAGCTGCTTTCGGGAGGAGCGGAGCGGCTTTATCTTTTTGGGCACGGAGAAAATTCTATCGTTCAGATTTACCGTGAGCTTCATGTCTTGCAGCAGGAAGGTGTGGGAGAAAAAGCGACGGTAGTTCCGATTATCGGGGACATGAAAGACCGAGAGTATGTGAATTACATTATCAAAAATACTCATGCGGATGTAATTTTCCACTGTGCCGCCTACAAGCATGTTCCAATGATGGAAGAAAATCCTGTCGCTGTTATCGAAAACAACGTCTTTGGAACGAAAAATCTCCTGGACGCCTCCCTTGAAAACGGAGTCCAGCGCTTTGTCTTGATTTCGACTGACAAAGCCGTAAGTCCGGTAAGCGTTTACGGAGCAAGCAAAATGCTCTGTGAAAAACTGATTTTGCAGTACTCAAAAAAAGCAAGTAACAAGCAGAAATTTATGTTCGTTCGCTTCGGAAATGTTCTGGGTTCTCGTGGCTCAATTTTGCCTCTCTTTCAGCAGCAGATTAAAACTGGCGGCCCCGTAACTGTCACGGACAAGGAAATGGAGCGCTTTTTTATGACAATTCCAGAGGCCTGCTCCCTTGTCCTTGAAACCGGAGGTGTCGGCGAAAACGGCAAATCTTACCTGCTTGATATGGGCGAGCCTCTAAAAATCATCGATATGGCCGAGCAAATCATAAAATTTTCAGGCCTGGAGCCAGGAAAAGACATTGAAATAAAAATCATCGGTGCAAGAGAGGGTGAGCGAGTTTATGAGCCACTCTGGCTTCCTGAAGAAAATCCTAAAGAAACCGAATATGAAAAGCTTTTGGTCTTAAAAAACATTGAATTTGGAGACGAAAAGCTCAATGAGCTTCTGACTTCTCTTTATCCAATCTGTCATTTTGACGAAAAAGAACCAAGGGCAGCAGAATTATTCCGCAACAAAGAGCAGTTGATTTCAATTTTACGAAAAAATATTCCGTCGCTCGATGAGTTTTACCGAACGACGGAAAAAAATGCGTCTATGAATCTCTAGGCTTAAAGAGTAATATCTATAATTTCATAGGCTTCCTTGCCGAAATGAGCGCCCATATCCTTGTAAGGGCTGGCCGCCTTCGTTTCGAGAAAGCCCGACATATTTACAGTTCCGTCCGCATTCCTGCATTTTGCATCTACGGTAGAGTCAAAAACAGGGGCAGAAGAGCTGCTAATTTCAGAGCTGAACAGGTCAGAGATTGAATTACCTACCTTGTCTCCATTAAAAATTTCGGTTTCTTCTTCGACATAATTAAAGACTCCCTTCTTTTTGTCAGTAACATAGACTGATTCTGAAATTTTTGAGGCAACAGTACATTCACTTTCCTTTCCGCCGAATTTGTCAACCTGAGAAGGCGTCACGCTCCCCAGCATACTGACAAGCTTTTTGAAAAGGCCGCCTGCATAGGTTCTGTAAAAATTGAAGTTTGAATTCGTATTTCCATAGCTTGTACATCTTGAAACCTTCAGCGCGCCACCGTTTCCATTGTCGGTAAATCCGTCCTTTCCGTTCAAAAAGGCCATACAATTCGTAATTATATGGGCAGTCGGACAGGCATTATTTGAACCGCCCAGTTTAAAGCCGTTCATATCACCGTTCGCGAAATTCGAGCCTGTCGTAAGCATTCCGTTTGAAAAAGCGACGCAGTTTTTTAATGTCACGACACCAATTGAACCTGTAGCCGACTTTGCGTACAAATCCCAGCCATCGTCACTGTTACAGTAGGAAATGCAGCCGTCAAAAACATTCCCGTTTCCACAAGTGAGCTTTGCGGCAAAGCCGTCGGCATTTTCATCGGTCGCAGGGTCGTGATTGTCAAATGAAGTGCAGTTTAAGATA